>NZ_JACJPK010000071.1:0-10492 GCF_014696035.1 Trichocoleus sp. FACHB-262
ATCTGCTTGAGTGCAACTGATCAGTTTCCTCTCACCGTAGTAACAAAAGAAGGATCACAGGCGTTCGCTATGACCGTCTCCTCCAAGATGGACGGCAACTGTTCCATCTGCACAAGCCAGAGCAGCAGGTGCGCCTCGAAGGGCTCGCTTTCCCTGTCACCGTGGCTTGGTTCTACCTCAAGCGCGAAGAGGGCAAGCCACGCTTGAAGCGCTATGTGCTCTCAACCAAGTCGCTCAAAGCCAGCACAATTGTCTGGTGGGGGCGGCATCGTTGGCAGATCGAAGGCTGGTTCAAGACACATCTAAAAACGCCTCATTCTCTGGTTAAACATTTTTCTGCTCGAGCTTCTGCTCAAGCTGCTCATCCCAAAAGGCGGCTTCTATCTTATGTCCATCGGGATCGCGAACAAAGCAGCCGTAATACGGCTCACTATAGTCGGGTCTGCCACCAGGAGCACCGTCGTCTTTGGCTCCTGCTGCGAGTGCTGCCTCATAGAAGGCATGAACCGCTTCTTTAGTGGGAGCGATAAAACCAATGTGAGTACCATTACCAACCGTTGCAGGTTCCCCATCGAATGGAGTTCCTACCCAAAATTCGGGGTACTGTTTGCCATAGGCGATCGCCCCCGGATGCTCCATCAATCGCTTGCAGCCCAACGTCGGCAACACAGCGTCATAGAAGGCGTTCACGCTTTGCGTGTGCCAAAGGCATCGCTCGTTCGAAATCATTGGTGCCGATTGAGACGTGTGAGAGGATGCTGGGATTGTGATTCATGTCTGAATTCTCTATTAGCTAACGTGAAGGTGAAGATGTTAGGGCTGCACTTCGCGCAATCGACGCTCCAGGAAGTGGCGCTCACTGTCATTTGTAACGAGTTCCAGTGCTCGTGTGTAGCTTTGGGTTGCTTCCTGGAATGCTCCGACACGCCGCAAGAGATCAGCCCGGGTAGCGTGAAATAAATGATAACTGTCGAGTTCTGTAGCAAGTCTATCAATCAGAACGAGTGCTGCTTGAGGATGATCTGCCATCGCGATCGCCACGGCTCGATTCAAGGTCACAATGGGTGAAGGCTGCAAGCGTTCTAGCACCTCATAGAGCCGCACAATCTGTACCCAATCAGTGTCTTCGGCGATCGCTGTCTGACAGTGGAGGGCGGCGATCGCTGCTTGCAGAGCATAAACACCCGTGCCGCCGCGCAGTGCTGCTTCCACCAGCGGTAGTGCCTCGGCAATTTGTGGGTGATTCCAACGACTGCGATCCTGGTCTTCTAGCAGAATGAGATCGCCTGCCTTATCCAAACGAGCATCTCGCCGCGAGTCATGCAGCAACATCAGTGCCACCAGTGCCGTGACTTCTGAAGGAGGTTGGGGTGCCATCAATGTTCGTACTAGTTGCCCTAGTCGAATGGCTTCGGTGCAGAGGTCAGCTCTCACGATTGTCTCGCCTTTGGTCGCCGCATAGCCTTCGTTAAAGATGAGATAAATCACCGTCAGCACTGCCTCGATTCGGGCAGAAACAGCGGTTGTGTCGGGCACTTTGTAGGGAATGCCCGCATCCCGAATTTTGCGCTTAGCCCGTACCAGCCGTTGTGCCATCGTTGCTGTAGGCACAAGAAACGCACGGGCAATTTCGTCGGTTTCCAGCCCACCTAACATTCGTAGTGTCAGAGCGACCTGCGACTCGATCGCCAGTGCGGGGTGGCAGCAGGTAAAGATCAACCGCAGTCGATCGTCTGAAATTTCATCGCTATCGTAGGTTGGCTCCTCGCTCGATGGAATTAACCCAGATGCTGCATACCACTCTAGTTTCTCAGTGAGTCGTGTCCGTCGTCGCAGGCGATCGATCGCTTTATATCGAGCGGTTCGGATAATCCAGGCGCGAGGAAGATCAGGAATCCCACTGGTCTGCCACTGATTTACAGCCGCCGAAAACGCTTCTTGTGCCGCTTCCTCAGCTACATCAAAATCTCCCACCAGCCGAATCAGGATGGCAACAATCTGCCCCCATTCAGTGCGGTACGTGTCAGCGATCGCCTGAGCAACATCCAATTTTGTGTTTGAAGCCATATCTGACATAAAAAGACATCAAAACTTTTGACAAGGTGTCGATTTGAGCGATCGCTGTTCGACGGACTTATAAGGGAACACGATAACAATACACGACAGCAAAGAACAATTGTACTAAATAATTAAATTTTCAAGAGGTGTCGATTTGAGCGATCGCCGTTCGACGGACTTATAAGAGAGCAAAAGCTCGATCGTACCTGACGAAAAATTTTTAAGAGGTGTCGATTTGAGCTGATGTCGTTCGACTTATTTGCAAAGGCCAAGAATGGAGGCAACCGAATGAAATACATGCTGCTGATCTACATGGATGAAAACGCCTTGAACGAAACCGAGCGGGAGCAATGCTATGCGGAATCTGCTCAACTCGCCCAAGAACTCAACGCCAAGGGACAATATCTGTCAACTGCTCCACTTCACCCTGTCGCCACGGCAACCAGTGTCCGTGTCCGTGACGGCAAATCACTAATAACGGATGGACCCTTTGCGGAAATCCGTGAACAATTGGGTGGTTTTTTCCTCATTGATGCTCAAGATCTCGATGAGGCCATTGCGATCGCCTCTCAAATCCCAGGTGCAAAAGTTGGCACCGTCGAAATTCGTCCTGTCATTGAAGTTGCGGGACTACCAGCACAGTCATGACTGTCCTCAACCGCTTGAACTCAAGGAGAACCCTCATGCAAAACAATCCCAACATCACTCCCTGTTTATGGTTTGATGATCAAGCCGAAGCAGCCGCTCAGTTTTATACATCGGTTTTTCGCAATTCCACGATCATCCACATCAGCCGATACGGAGAAGCTGGACAGGAAATTCACGGAAAAACAGCCGGAACCGTCATGACCGTCAGCTTTGAACTCGATGGTCAACCGTTCACAGCGCTGAACGGAGGTCCAGCCTTCAAATTTAACGAGGCGATCTCCTTCCAAGTCTTTTGCGATACCCAGGAGGAAGTGGACGATTACTGGCAAAAACTGTCTGCGGGTGGAGATGAAACTGCACAGCAATGCGGCTGGCTCAAGGACAAATACGGCGTCTCCTGGCAAATTATTCCTCGCATTCTGATTGAGTTGCTCAATCACCCCGATGCAGCAACCTCTCAAAACGTTACCACTGCCATGCTGAAAATGAAGAAGATTGAGATTGATGAACTCAAGCGTGTCGCAGCGAGTTCGCGATCGGCACACCCTTAGCAATCCAACTCAAAACCACTCAACAGGAGAATTCACAATGAAAGTTATGGTCTTTGTCAAAGCAACCCAAGACTCTAAAACTGGAGTCATGCCGAGCGAACAGCTTTTGACTGAAATGGGGCAGTACAACGAAGAATTAGCCCAGGCAGGTATCTTGCTGGCCGGTGAGGGGCTTCATCCTAGCTCAAAAGGAGTGCGGGTGAAGTTTTCAGGTACGGAACGCTCCGTCACCCAGGGACCATTCACTCCAGCGCAGGAGCTAGTTGCAGGGTACTGGCTGTGGCAGGTGGATTCCATTGAAGAGGCGATCGCTTGGGTGAAGCGCTGCCCCAACCCAATGCCAGGAGACTCCGAGATTGAAATCCGTCCCATATTCGAGGCAGAGAATTTTGATGAACTCCTGACCCCCGAATTAAGGGAGCAGGAAGACCGCATTCGCGCCCAGATTGAAACGCGACAGCAAAAGTAACTGCATCTGCGACCGATTAGCTGATCAAAACGCAGAATCGATAACTAAAGGAGAAATCAATGCAACTCAATTCTTACCTGATGTTCGACGGCAACTGTGAGGCAGCGTTCAAGTTGTACGAGCAATGTCTCGGGGGCAAAATCACCATGATGATGACGCATAAAGAGGCACCCTCCGCAGAAAATGTTTCACCGGAGTGGCATGACAAAATCATGCACGCCTGTCTTGAACTGAAAGATCGTCTACTCATGGGATCTGACTGCCCACCGGGATATTTTGAACCCCCTCAAGGCTTTTATGTGCAGGTGAGTGTACCCGACCCAGAGGAAGCAGAACGGATTTTTCACGCTCTAGCAGAAAACGGCAAAGTGAAAATGGCGATCGCTCAAACCTTTTGGTCTGTTCGCTTTGGCATGTTGATTGATCAGTTCGGGACACCGTGGATGGTCAACTGTGAGCAAGTAGTGTGAGTCTTGAATCATCTTTCAACTGATACAACTACAACAAACTACACCAGAAAAAACCATGAGTACTCAAATCTTCGTCAATCTACCTGTTAAAAATCTCCAGCAATCGATCGCGTTTTTTACGCAACTTGGTTTCCAGTTCAATCCTCAATTTACTGACGAAACAGCTACCTGCATGATTGTCTCCGAGAATATCTTCGTGATGCTCTTGACCCATGAGAAGTTCCAGACATTCACCCCAAATCCGATTTGTGATGCGACCAAAAGTACCGAAGTGTTGACGTGCTTATCAATGGAGAGCCGAGAAAAAGTTGACGAGATGGTTCGCAATGCGATCGCCGCAGGTGGCACAACTTACCAGGAACCTCAAGACCACGGGTTTATGTATGCACATGGATTTCAAGATTTAGATGGACATATTTGGGAGCTGATGTACATGGAATCCAGCGCAGTTGATCGAGTTGAATCTGCTCAGGAATAGAAGTGTGAACCAACCCCAATGCAATCCTCATTCATCAAGATTCATCACAAGGAGATAAAGATGGAAACCACGAAAACCGAACAAATTTCACCAATGTCCACTCAACCTGAGAAAGAACATCAGTGGCTCCAGAAGCTGGTGGGTGAATGGACCTATGAAACCGAAGCAATGATGGGACCAGACCAACCTTGGGTAAAATCAACAGGAACTGAGACGGTTCGCTCAGTGGGTGGGCTCTGGATATTGGCGGAAGGACAGGGCGAGATGCCTTGTGGTCCTGCAACAACGCTGATGACCCTGGGCTACGACCCACAGAAACAGCGTTACGTAGGCACTTGGGTCGGATCAATGATGACGTATCTCTGGCAATATGACGGTGAATTAGACGCAGGTGAAACTGTGCTAACGCTTGCTTCTGATGGACCAACAATGACGGGTGAAGAGAAGATGGCAAAGTACAAAGACGCGATCGAGTTCAAGAGCGACGATCACAGAATCCTGACTTCCCATATGTTGGGAGATGACGGGCAGTGGCATCACTTCATGACCGCCCATTATCGGCGGAAGCAGTAAAACGTAAAGCAACTCTACCACCAGAAAAAATTATCCACGCGATGCTCAATATGATTTGCCTTTGGGTGTCGCGTGGATATTTGTTAACTAGCTGATTGAGATTCTCTCGCCATCTAAAAGCACATTCCCTCATTCCCAATTACTTTTGTAGTATAATGTAGTATTACTAGAGAGACTACCTGTCCAACCCCATGCACTTGACTTTATATCACTGTATGGTCTTATTTCATGTAAATGCGATGCGAAGCAGTTCTCCCTGGGAGGTAATCACCGCTATCAACCATGAAAATCCGGATTGAACCTTATGGCGATCGCCAACTTGAAGCAGTCGTTCGGCTGTCGCTTCGAGCTTGGACTCCAGTCTTTGACTCACTTCAGCAAGTGATAGACGCTGATGTGTATCGCTCATTCTATCCCGATGGTTGGCGCGTGAGCCAGCAAAAGGCTGTTGAAGAAGTCTGCACTGCCGAAGACACCAATGTGTGGGTGGCAATGAGTGCAGAGGGTGATGCTATAGGAATCGATACTGGTTTAACTGTGGGCTTTGTCGCCGTGAAACTCCACTCGGAGAGCAGCATGGGTGAAGTCTATATGGTTGCAGTCGATCCAGATTTTCAAGGTCAAGGCATCGGCACGGCTTTAATGGAATTTGCCCTCTCTTGGATGAAAGATGCTGGAATCTCTGTTGCAATGGTTGAGACTGGAGGTGATCCGGGTCATGCTCCAGCCCGTCACACTTACGAAAAGCTAGGCTTTGGGCTGTTACCGATCGCCCGATATTTCAAGAAGCTCTAAGTTGGCAGAGACAATATGAAATTGAGGAATTGAGGGGTTGGCGAATGACCAAGACTTTTTACGCGGTTTTAGCGAACTCATTGTTAGCTTCGCTGACCAATAATTTTGTTTGGTTTGCCGTCACGTTTTGGGTGTATCTGCAAACGAAGTCCGTGTTGGTGATGTCAGTCATGGCAGGTGTGTATCTGGTGACAGTTGCCCTCTCTGGATTCTTCCTGGGATCTTTGGTGGATCGATACAAAAAGAAAACAGCAATGCTGCTTTCGAGTACCTGTTCTCTGATTTTGTACATCCTCGCCTATATTATTTTTGTTTCAACTCCATCCTCTGTTTTTACGAATCCTTCCAGTGTGCCGCTTTGGGTCTTTATCACGCTGGCATTGGTGGGAGCGATCGCCGGAAACATTCGCACGATTGCCCTACCCACCCTTGTGACCATCCTGATTCCCGAAGCAGAGCGTGACAAAGCGAATGGGCTCGTGGGCACAGCAAACGGTGTGTCATTCCTCGTTGCGTCGCTCTTTAGTGGCATGGTAATCGGATTTCTGGGTGCCTATTGGATGCTCGTGTTTGCAATGGGCCTGATGATTCTGGCGGTTCTCCATTTAGTGGCGATCGCTATTCCTGAAAAAGGAGTTGTCCATCTGGAACATCAAACCAATCACATCGATATTCGCGGCACAATTCGAGCGATCCATCTGGTTCCTGGACTATTTGGACTGATTTTCTTCAACTGCTTCAACAACTTCCTGGGTGGAGTTTTCATGTCTCTGATGGATGCCTATGGCTTATCCCTAGTCTCCGTACAGGTCTGGGGCACGTTGTGGGGTTTTTTGAGCGTAGGCTTTATTGTCGGTGGATTGGTTGTTGGCAAGGTAGGGTTGGGAAAAAGTCCGCTCAGAACGCTATTTCTGTCAAATATTGTCATGTGGGTTATTGCAGCGTTCTTCACGATTCAGAAATCGATCGCATTATTAGCAATCGGTGTCTTCATTTACATGTGCTTGATTCCTGTGGTTGAAGCATCTGAGCAAACGATTATCCAGGCCGTGATTCCGCTCGAACGTCAGGGTCGTGTATTCGGGTTTGCCCAAAGCATCGAACAAGCAGCATCCCCATTGACCGCGTTTATGATTGGACCGATCGCCCAATTTATCTTTATTCCCTTAATGACCACAGGTGCAGGTGCCGATTTGATTGGCAGTTGGTTTGGCACAGGTGCCGATCGTGGAATTGCTCTTTTGTTTACCTTGACTGGATTGATCGGGCTGATTGTAACGCTGATGGCGATGCGATCGCGTTCGTACCGAAAACTATCAGTGAATTATCAAAAGTATTAGTTTTATGGTGAACCTCCGCCCTGCCACCTCCGCTGATTTAGCTCTGCTACGACATTGGGATGAGCAACCGCATGTGATTGCTTCAGACCCGAATGACGATTGGCACTGGGAAGTGGAACTCGATCGCACTCCTGATTGGCGAGAACAACTAATTGCTGAAATAGACGGGCGTGCGATCGGCTTCATCCAAATTATTGACCCCGCTTGTGAGGAGAGCCATTACTGGGGAGAGGTTGCCGCCAATCTTCGCGCCATTGATATCTGGATTGGCGAAGCAATGGATTTGGGTCAAGGATATGGAACGAAAATGATTCAGCTTGCTTTGGCTCGATGTTTTGCTGACCCAGATGTGACGGCTGTGCTGGTTGATCCACTGGTCAGCAATACCCGTGTTCACCGCTTCTACGAACAGCTTGGCTTCCGGTGTGTTGAGCGTCGCCAATTTGGTGAGGATGATTGCTTTGTCTATCGACTGAGCCGAGAAGATTGGCAGCCCAAAAATGTTGACCCTGACTAGTGCTTTCCGGAATCACTCTGACTTGCACTGTATCACCACAGGCTTAACTTGCTGTTTCATAATCAGGACACATGAGGGGAATCACATCTATTTTGAGTAAGCAGTTCAGACGATTGGCTTTGCTAGGTTGTAGCCTGGTACTACTATTCCTAGTCAGTTTGGTAGCTTCACCTGTCCACTCTCAGTCTGTAATACCTGTAAGAGATAGCACTCAAGCGATCGCGCATCCTGAGCAGGCTGTGATTGCCCAAGCTCCAAATCTAGCGAAAGCCTTTCAGGAATCGGGGGTAGACGGTTCGATCATCATCTACGACAAGAATCGCGATCGCTTCTACGAACATAACCCGACTCGAAATGCCACGGCTTTCTTTCCCGCTTCGACTTTCAAAATCCTCAATGCCCTGATTTCGCTGGAAACAGGCGTGATTCGGGATGATCTGGCAATTCTGACTTGGGATGGTGTGCAGCGAGAAATTCCCGCTTGGAATCGAGATACCAATCTCCGTCAAGCCTTCAAAGACTCTACCGTTTGGTTCTACCAAGTCCTCGCTCGTCGCAATGGGCATGAGCAAATGCAAAAGTTTGTAGAGCAAGCAAACTACGGTAATCGCCAAATTGGCACCCTAGACCAAATTGACCACTTCTGGTTAGAGGGTCCGCTGCAAATTACACCGAAACAAGAAATCGAGTTTCTCCAACGGTTAGAGCAAAATGATTTGCCTTTCTCAAAACGCACAATTGACTTAGTTAAAGACATCATGATTGTGGAGCAAACACCAGACTATATTTTACGAGGAAAGACAGGCTGGGCCACAGAGGTTAGCCCCGGTGTGGGCTGGCTTGTTGGCTATTTAGAACAAAATAATAACGTCTATTTCTTCGCCACCAACATTGCCATGTCTAATATAGAAGATGCACCTAAGCGATTACACCTGACTCGTCGTAGTCTCAAAACATTGGGTTTGCTCTAATTTGGATGCGATCGCTGCCCCTAATCAGTTTAATGGTGGCTGAGTTTCTCTCTCAAGTGAGCAACCAAATCGCTGTTTCCAAAGGATGAGCAGGGCTAGCTAGAGATTGAAAAGCTCGGAATGCTGAATTTCCTGTTAGTCAACCCAACCTAAGGCGAGGGACGATCGCACTAGGCTTGGGCTGAACTTCTCCTCAAAACTTGAACAAATTTATGGTGAGGAGCGATGAAATAAGCAGGTGCGGCTTGGAGAACCGTCAGGACATAAGCCAGCCGTTTGCAGTTCACTTGCACTGTGGGGCAGGAGGACCGCTCCAAGCTTGAGGAATCACTTTTTCCAGCTGAGACTTTTCAAAGCGAGCCAAACTCAACAAGTCCGGTGACTGGTTGGCAAAGCGCTCTGTCGGCACTGCATAAGCGATCGCGCCTAGATAGTTGGCATTCGCAACGGCTCGCTTGACTCTAGCATCATAAAGACCATAGGGATACGTAAAGTACTGCACCGAGCGAGCCAGTCTCGATTCTAGAATTTTCTTCGAATCGGCAACTTCTTGGATCAACTGTTGATTAGAGAGCTTGGTGAGCACAGGGTGAGTTTTGCTATGAGATGCAATCGTCACGAGCGGGTCATTGGCCATCGTTCTGAGCTCTTGCCAGCTTACGTGAGTCCGACCAGCATTCACCCCCACCGAACTGGTGTGAATCGAGAATACAGCTGGGTATCCATATTCCTTTAGAAGTGGATAGGCGTACTGATAGTGCCCTCCATAGCCATCGTCGAACGTCAGTAAGATCGATTTCTTAGGTAAAGGGCTACCGGTGCGCAGATGAGCCATCAATTGAGCGAGGCTAATTGGGGTCATCTGGTTCGCCTTCAGCCGCTCAAAGTGCTGTCTTAGTTCGTTAGGCGTTAAGTCATACGCCACTTTCTTGGCTGGCAGAATGTCGTGATACATCATGATGGGCACTCTTGCCTGCAAAGCATTGGGATGCAACTGGGGGAAGGGGGCAACAGATGCGGTTGGAACGTTTGCAGGACAGGTGTGCCAGGTGCGTGGCAGTTGTGCCATCCCATCAGAGCGAGCGGCAGATTGTGCCATCCCTGAGGCGGCTGCAATCAAAAGAATCGTGCTCAAGCACAGGGTAAGAAAGCGGTTCATCATCCAGACGTTTTAAGCTCGTTCATTAGAGTTACAAGCCAACAGCGAGATTAACAGAAGCTCTGACGATGTAGGCGAGCTAGAAGTGCCGCAAGCTCAACTCTCAAAATGCCTTCTGCTTCCTTCCCTCAGATGCCCACCCCAGATCGACAAACTATTAGTCTCTCCACCAGAGGTTGCGATCGCGGCAACGGGCGATCGCGCTCACCGAATATGCGTAAGAGCCGCTTTTTGTTAAATGACAACAACACTTGCCATTCCGCTGTCTCTAAGATCCCCGCAATACTTTGTTCTGGATGCTGCTGTGCTTCATACATCAGCCACAGCAGTCGTCACGCTACCATTGAGTAATACCAATTCTTCAAAGTAGAGCTACAGATGCTACAAAGCTGGTGTGGAGTTCAAGCAATCAATATGGCCGGGGTATACCAGCTAGAGATTACCGAGAGTGAAGCAGAACTCA
>NZ_JACJPK010000072.1:5000-382803 GCF_014696035.1 Trichocoleus sp. FACHB-262
GATTGTCGTAGACTTGCTGAGCATTCCAATCGGGAGGAAGTTGGGCTTCTAGGAGAGCATGCGCTGGTCCCACGGCAGTATTAGTTGGAATCAAACCTAGGCGCACGGCTACTCGATGATGGTGACTATCCACGGGTAAGGCAGGGCGACGCAACCGACTAAATAACAATACGGCTGCGCTGGTTTTAGGGCCTACCCCAGGTAGCGACTCTAGCCATGCCCTTGCTTGGGTGACTGGTAACTCTGCTAGAAAGTCTAGGGATAGCTCGCCATTATGACGATCGCTAATTAAGAGCAGGATTTGCTGAATGCGAGGTGCTTTTTGTTCTGGCCAGGTGCAAGGAGCGATCGCGGTTTGAACCTCTTGAGTTGGAGCGTCCCGAACGGCTGACCAATCCGGAAAGCGAAAGACTAGCTGTTTGAAGGCACGGGCTGAATCAGCATTGCGAGTTCGGTGAGACAGCAGCGCCGAAACCAACTCACTCAGGGGGTCTAGATCGTGAAAGAACGGAATGGGGCAACCGTACTCTGAGCAAAGGCGATCGTGAATTAACAGAATTTTTTGCTTTAGATCTTCAGAGATGGCGGGCGATCGCAAAGTTTTTAATTCTCCGACGTTACGACACGAATCGAGAGCACTTTTTAACTAATGCAGCTTTGTGACTGCTCTTTCAGCGGTTTGCTAAGTAGAGCACAGGTTGGTGAACCAACTAGTCCTAGAGTAACAACGAAGCTTCCAGCGCATTTGCATTTCAGCGCTCACAATAGGAAGTAGAGAGATCGTACCCGCAGCTTTTGGCCAAATGGGAGCCTTGTATCTATGGTTGTCCACATCTCCAGTCGAGCCGACGAAATTCAAGTTCAAGCATTAGAACAACTGACCCAAGCGATCGCCCAACAACTGTTGATAGCCTCGCGGGAAAGTCGCTCCTTTTTTGCCCAAATGCGCGACCAAATGCGCTGGGATGACAAGTTGCTAGCTTGGGCTATGAGTAATCCTGGGTTGCGGGTACAGCTCTTTCGCTTTATTGACTGCTTACCCTCCCTGCGTAGCAAAACTGAGATTGCTCGACATTTACAAGAGTACTTGGGCGATCCAACAGTAGAGTTGCCAGCGGCGCTTAAAGGCTTGCTCAACTTTGCCAGTCCAGACTCACTACCAGGGCAAGTCGCAGCCACGACCGTTTCAACTGCAGTAGAAACTCTAGCGCATAAATACATTGCTGGGGAAAGCGTCAAGCAAGTCTTAAAAACGATTGAACGACTGCGTAAAGACAAGATGGCCTTCACCGTTGACTTGCTGGGTGAAGCGGTGATCACAGAAGTAGAAGCACAATCCTATTTAAATCGCTATTTAGACTTGATCACCCAGTTAAGTAATGCTGCCAAAACTTGGCCGAGAGTTGAAGCAATTGACCAAGCAGAGGGAGAGGAACTTGATAAAGTTCAGGTTTCAGTTAAGCTGACCGCGTTTTATTCTCAATTTGATCCACTGGATGCTCAAGGTAGCGAAGCCAAAGTGAGCGGTCGCATCCGAACTCTTTTACGACGAGCGAAAGAAGTGGGGGCCGCTATTCACTTTGATATGGAGCAGTATGTCTATAAAGATTTGACCCTAGCGATTCTGAAGCAAATCTTGATGGAAGAGGAGTTTCGCAGCCGTACAGATATCGGTGTGACACTGCAAGCTTATTTGCGAGATAGTGAGCAAGATTTACAAGATTTAGTCGCTTGGGCCAAGGAACGCAGGTATCCCGTCACAGTGCGCTTGGTCAAAGGGGCTTATTGGGATCAGGAGATCATTAAAGCCGCGCAAAAAGATTGGCCCGAACCTGTTTACAAAGACAAATCTTCTACAGATGCTAACTTTGAGAACTTGACGCGCATCCTGCTAGAAAACCACGAGTATCTTTATGCAGCGATCGGGAGCCACAACGTTCGATCGCAGGCTTATGCAATCGCGATCGCCCAAACTCTCAAGATTCCTCGGCGACGGATTGAGTTGCAAGTGCTCTACGGCATGGCGGATAAGTTTGCCAAAGCTCTGGTTGAGCAGGGATATCGAGTACGAGTTTATTGTCCTTATGGTGACCTGATTCCAGGGATGTCTTACCTGATTCGTCGTCTGCTAGAAAATACCGCCAACAGTTCCTTCCTGCGACAAAACCTTGAAGATCGACCGAGTGCAGAACTTTTGGCACCTCCACAAGTGACGGCAGCAGATCAAGCAGATACCACTTCACTTCCGGTTTCTACTCGTCAAGCCCATTTTCAGAATGTCCCTGATACCGACTATGCTGAGCTAGCTCAACGGCAACCTGCTTTGCAGGCGATCGCCACGGTGCAGCAGCAGTTAGGAAAGCCCTACTGGCCCCTGATTAACGGCGAATATCAGCAGACCGAAGCTCAGGTAGATTCTGTTAATCCTTCTAACCCTATAGAAGTAATTGGCCGCATTGGTTTAATGAGCCAGGCTCAAGCAGATGAGGCGATCGCAGCAGCTAAGGTAGGATTCCCAGCTTGGCAACGCACCCCTGCTCAGCAACGCGCTAATATTCTCCGCAAAGCCGCTGATTTGCTCACTCAACGACGCGCTGAGCTAGCTGCTTGGATTGTGCTGGAAGTTGGCAAGCCCTTGCGGGAAGCAGATGGTGAAGTCTCCGAGGCGATCGATTTCTGCCGCTATTACGCCGATGAGATGGAGCGGTTGGAACCAGGGCATAGTTACGATTTAGCGGGTGAAACCAATCGCTACTACTACCGACCTAGAGGCATTGTCCTGGTCATTTCTCCTTGGAATTTCCCCTTAGCAATTCCGACCGGAATGGCTGTAGCAGCTTTGGTTGCAGGTAACTGCACTCTCCTCAAGCCTGCTGAGGTTTCCTCAGTGATTATTGCCAAATTGACCGAAATTTTGGTGGAGGCGGGCATTCCTAAAGGTGTTTTTCAATATGTGCCAGCCAAAGGATCAACGGTTGGCGCTTATATGGTGAAACACCCCGATATCCACATGATTACCTTTACTGGATCTCAGGAGGTGGGTTGCCGCATTTATGCGGATGCTGCCATTTTGCAACCAGGACAAAGACACCTCAAGCGCGTGGTCGCTGAGATGGGTGGCAAAAATGCCATCATTATTGATGAGAGCGCTGATTTAGACCAAGCTGTGCAAGGGGTTGTGCAGTCCGCCTTTGGCTATAGCGGTCAAAAATGCTCTGCTTGCTCACGAGTCATTGTGGTGGAGCCAATCTATGAAGGGTTTGTGGCTCGGCTAGTAGAAGCAACGCGATCGCTGAATGTGGGTGATGCAGCTCATCCGAGTACTCAAGTCGGTCCTGTGATTGATGCCACGGCTCGCGATCGCATCAAGAGTTATATCGAGCAAGGCAAATCTGAAGCCCAAGTTGTGTTAGAAATGCCAACTCCAGACACGGGGTATTTTGTTGGGCCTGTTGTTTTTAGCGAAGTCGCTCCTACTGCCGCGATCGCTCAAGAAGAAATTTTTGGCCCAGTGCTATCTGTGATTCGGGCGGAGAATTTTGCTGAAGCTTTGGCGATCGCGAATGGCACGCAATTTGCCCTCACAGGCGGTCTTTACTCCCGCACTCCTTCTCACATTCAGCAAGCTCAGGCTGAGTTTGAGGTGGGCAATTTGTACATTAATCGAGGCATTACAGGCGCGATCGTGGCTCGGCAACCCTTTGGCGGATTTAAGCTCTCCGGAGTGGGCTCTAAGGCAGGTGGCCCTGATTATCTACTGCAATTCTTGGAGCCTTATGCAATTACGGAAAACATCCAACGTCAAGGCTTTGCGCCACTTGAAGGAGTAGATTAAGCCATCATCCGAAGCTTTGACTAATAACTGATGGAAAACCTGAAGCTGGCAATCGTGACCTACACCGAAGCGGAGGTGTCGATTCAAGCGATTCGACACTTGGTTTTTCAAGTTGAACAAAAAGTTGATCCAGCACTTGATTTTGATGGATTAGATCCAAAGAGCCAGCATATTTTGGCTTCCATAGATGGGCAGCCTATCGGCACTACCAGACTACGGTATTTAGATGAGCAAACAGTCAAGATAGAACGGCTAGCAGTTTTACCGGAGTTCCGGGGACAAAAGATTGGCCGCAGAATTATGAAGGCTGCACTGGAATTTCTCACCCAATCTAAAGTTAAAACAGTACAATTGCATGCTCAGTTTTATGTCAAAGATCTATATCAAAAACTGGGTTTTACTCAGGTTGGAGATGTATTTGAAGAAGCAGGAATTCTGCACGTCAAGATGAAAAAGAAGTTGCATGATTAGTGAGCGACAGGTCTGGTATATAGAGGCTGAACTGGCTACCGCAACCTAAAGTAGAAGTAACAGTGACATCGCCACCGTGAAGACGGGCGAGTTTACGGGTTAGAGCCAGACCTAAACCTGTTCCTTCGTATTGCCGGTTTAACTCACCATCTACTTGGGAAAAAAGTTGAAACAACAAAGGAATTTCTGCCTCGTCAATACCAATCCCTGTATCAGCGATATTAAATATAAAACCATCTGTTTGCTTACAGACGGATAGTGAAACTTGACCTACAGACGTAAACTTAACAGCGTTAGATAACAGGTTCAATAGCATTTGCTTTAAACGCCGTTCATCGGCAACGCAGGTCTTAGCTTGGCTGTCAATTGTGCTAACTAGCTGTAGCCCTTTCGCTAACGCTTGCTCTTTAACTATACCTAGGCAACACTGGCAAAGTTCGGGTATTGAAATAGGGGCTAGGCTTAACTCTTCATAACCTGCCTCAATCCTAGAGCAATCTAAGATGTCATTAATCAGAGATAAGAGATGTTCACCACTGCTATGAATGCAAGATATATATTCTTGCTGTTTGTCATTTAAGGAACCAAAAATTTGTTTTTGTAGCAGTTGAGATAATCCTAGAATTGCATTTAGAGGGGTACGAAGCTCATGACTCATCGTGCTTAAAAATTCAGTCTTGGCTTGATTAACTGCTTCAGAAATTTGTTTCTCTACTTCTAATTCTTGAGTTTTAGAGTGAACTAAGTTTTTGGTTTTGCAAAGCGCGATCGCAGCTTGTTCAGCAATTTTCTCTAGAAGCGAAATCTCATCTGTGGTGAATTGGCGGTAATCACTTGTAGTGTGCAAACCAATACCACCAAATAAGGCATCCTGAATAAAAATAGGAGCACTGAGTACAGAAAGGTGATACTGCTGAACCCGCTGTATAGTGACGTTTCTTGCTGCGTAATCAGGGGCATGAAAAACACGTCGATGATAAAATTCGGAATCTAAATCTAGCAGATCAGGCCATACAGATATAGGTGCTTGAAAGCTCAACATTGACCCAATTTCAGGGTTCACTCGCCACTCACTTAATACTTGAATAAAACTAGCCTGAAACTGAAAGATAATCACTCGATCGACCGCAAAATACCGACCGATACACTGAGTAATTTCATCTAAGATTTGCTCAGAATTAAGGGTTGAATTAATGGCTCGGTTGATCTGATTCAGCAGTTGTTCGCGTTGTGCTTGCTGTTGCAGTTGATTGAACAATTCAGCTTGTCGCACTGCAATTGATACTAGAGTCGCTACTTGCTCTAGAAACTCCACTTCATCAGGTTGCCAAAAATGCGCTTCGGAACACTGTTGGGCTACCAACAATCCCCACGATTGCTCCTGATTTGGTTCATCAGTTTGAGTAGTAGATGATTGTTCAGTACTGGTAGTATCTACTTCTACTGGTTCATTGACAAAGGCAGCATCAGCCTGAAAAATTGGCACTACTAGCTTTGCTTTAATTTGCAACTGGTTCATCAATTGCAAAAATTCAACTGCATAATTGCTCTCAGCAGTATCATTAATGACCTGGTTTTGATTCAGTTTTGTATTTAAATCTGAGCTTGATTGCCAAACCGAATGACTTTTTCTTGCTGGGTACAACGACCATTCAGGAGATACTGACTCAGCCACTAAAGTTCCATTCTGATTCGAATCAAAGCGGTAGATTAAAAGACGATCAGTTTGCAAGAATTGACGAATTTCTACAACGGTTGTCGCCAAAATTTGATCTAAACTCAGCGATCGCCGAATTCGCAACGCTATATTACGCAGTAAACAATCGCGCTCTGTCTGCTGCCATTCAGCTTGTTTGCGCTCGCTCATATTCAATCGAAAGTTAGTAAAATCAAACTTTTGGATGAAACCATGTTGCAACATTAAGTCCTGAGCAACTTTCTAGCAATCCCTTAAACTAGTGAAAACATCCTCATCCTACTTCTCGAAACTAGCAGCCTTTTTACAATTTTGGCGTTATTTAAGGATCAAAACTCACCGCGTTTCGGCATGAACTATTTAGAGTTATGGTTGATAACAGCGTTTAGAGTCAATCCTGATGGCTGATATGGAACTAAGAATTGTCTCTCTGATCCCGAGTGCCACAGAAATTTTGGCTCAGCTAGGTTTGACGCATCAGATTGTGGGGCGATCGCATGAGTGTGACTATCCAGCGGAGATTTTAACCCGCCCGATTTGCACAGAACCTAAATTTAACCCTGAAGGTACAAGCGCCGAAATTCACGATCGCGTGACTGACTTGCTCCAATCCGCACTCAGTGTTTATCGAGTCAAAACTGAGGTTCTAGAGCAGTTAAAACCGACTCATATTTTGACCCAAGCTCAATGCGAAGTCTGCGCTGTCAATTTAGCCGATGTTGAGCAAGCTGTGGCTACGCTGACCCAGACTCAACCACAAATTATTTCGCTACAACCGAATACGTTAAAGGATATTTGGGACGATATCCGACGAGTAGCGATCGCCTTGGGGATTGAGAGCCAATCTAGCCTGACTCAACTACAAGCCAGAGTAGAGGCTTGTGCTACCAAAACACAAGCTCTCAGCGATCGCCCCACGGTTGCTTGTATTGAATGGGCCGAACCGTTGATGGCCGCAGGCAATTGGATACCTGAGTTGGTTGAGTTAGCCGGAGGTCAGTCCCTATTTGGTGTTGTGGGTCAGCACTCGCCTTGGTTGCAATGGGATGCCTTGGTAGCTGCCGACCCGGAGGTAATAATTTTGATGCCTTGTGGCTATGACTTGGAACGCACTCATCAAGATGCGATCGCCTTAGCTAAACATCCAGAGTGGCCGACGTTACGAGCAGTGCAAGCAGGCAATGTTTACATTACAGATGGCAATCAATATTTCAACCGTCCTGGGCCTCGATTAGTAGATTCCCTAGAAATCCTGGCGGAGATTTTGCATCCCCATCTATTTAACTTTGGCTATGAGGGCACAGGATGGCAGCGTCTACCTGCTCAAGTTAAGGTCAACTAGGAAGTTGGGCCAGGAAGAGGCAATGCAAGCGATCGCTCTTTTACCAAACAGAATCAAGACTGAGTACAAACCCAGGCAATATCCCTTCTCCTGCAAGTGATACGGGCGATTTGAGAATCTCCACATCGTGGTTAGGGCGGTAAATTTCCACTTGCTGAGATTTGCGATCGATCAACCAACCCAACTGCACTCCATTCTCACGATATTCCTGCATTTTTTCTTGTACTGTGGTCAAGCGATCGCTGGGCGATACCAACTCAATCACAAAGTCTGGACAGAGGGGAATAAACCCTGCTTTTTGCTCAGGAGTCAGAGCATCCCACCGGGCTTGCTGCACCCAAGCCACATCAGGAGAGCGATTGGCACCGTTCGGCAACTTAAAGCCAGTGGAAGAATCGAACACTTGGCCTAGTTTCTGTTGCTGATTCCAAATCCAAAGCTGAGCCGTTAAACCTGCGTTACGGTTTCCGGTTTCTCCTCCGGTGGGTGCCATGATGATCAATTCTCCGGTCGCAGAGCGTTCAAATTTCAAATCACGGTTTTTCTGGCAGAGCTGATAAAACTGCTCGTCCGTCAGGTCAATTACCGAATTGAAGTCAACCGTAAAGCTAGTCATGGCGCGATCGCAGGACTCCACAAACAGATGCCTTTAATTTAACGCAAGCAAAAAGGGGAGACATTTGTGAGCCTCCCCTAAGCAGATCAATTAATTCACTTGTGCTGACTGTTTAAGCACCTTAAAAGCTCAACAGCCCACCTGACTACTCAACGCCTTCAATGCGGTCTTCTACTTCCTGATAAAGTTCGCGGAGCATATCGAGGTTTTCTTCGCTGGTTTCCCAGTAGCCCCGACCGTTAACTTCCAGCAGTGTGGAAACCATCTTGCGGAACGAGTGGGGGTTAAGGTTTAGCAACCGCTTCCGCATTTCTTCATCTTGGATAAACGTGGCATTGGTGTCTTCGTAGATCCAGTTGTCCACTGCACCAGCGGTCGCTGACCAACCCATCGTGTTTACCAAGCGCTTGGAGAGTTCCCGCACGCCTTCGTAGCCGTGGCTGAGCATCCCTTCGTACCACTTGGGATTCAGCATCTTGGTGCGAGCATCCAGACGCACGGTTTCTGAGAGAGTCCGCACTTGAGCGTTGGCAGTTGTGGTATCCGCAATAAAGGAAGCGGGTGCTGTGCCATCGCCCCGGAGCCGCGCCACAACTTTGGTGGGGTCGGAGTCGAAGTAGTGGGACACATCTGTGAGGGAGATCTCAGAGGAGTCCAAGTTTTGGAAGGTGACATCCACCGTCTTCAAGGCTGACTCAAACAAGCTGCGGTCTTGCTCCATCATCCCCGGATTATCGGAGTTGAAGGCGAACGACTTGCGGGCCAAGTACATGTCTTGGAGTTCGGATTCAGCTTCCCAAGTGCTGTTTTCTACAGCTAAGTTGACGTTGGCTGCGTAAGAGCCAGAAGCATTCGAGAACACGCGAGTCGCTGCTTGACGGAGGTTGATGCCCATGTCTTCGGCTTGCTTCATGGCGTGCTTGCGAACAAAGTTCATCTCTAGAGGTTCATCCGCTTCGGCAGCCATCTTAATGGCGCGATCGAGCAGGTTCATTTGGTTGATGAACAAGTCACGGAACACCCCAGAACAATTCACGACCACATCTACGCGAGGACGACCGAGTTCTTCTAGCGGGATCATCTCCAGCTTGTTGACCCGTCCCAGAGCATCAGCGACAGGCCGTACCCCCACCAACAACATGACCTGCGCCAAGGATTCACCATAGGTCTTGATGTTGTCTGTTCCCCAGAGCACGAAGGACACAGTTTCAGGCCATTGCCCCCCATTTTCTGCTCGTTGCCGATCCAGGAGGCGATCGACCACGATTTGAGCGGCTTGTACGGCTGCTGTCGTGGGAATCGATTGAGGATCAAGGGCATGAATGTTCTTGCCTGTGGGCAGCACATCCGGGTTGCGAATGGGATCACCACCGGGGCCAGGAAGGACGTATTCACCTTCAAGGGCTTTGAGCAAAGCACCGAGTTCGTTATCTGCCACGATTTGCTTGAGGCAGAACTCTAGGTACTCGAACAGGGGCTTGATGTCGTCCCCGTTGACTTTGGGATAGCCTGCTTGCTGCAACGCTTCAATCCAAGGTTCTTTACGGCCCATGTTGAAGAAGTTGAGCACCGAAACTTTAGAGACTCGGCCATCAGCATCGGTTTGCTCTTTCACCAAGGCAGCGACAGCCGCTCGACAAGCCAGGGTGATGTCTTGGAGTAGTTGCACATCTTCGAGCAGACCGCGATCGCTGTTCTTATAAATGTCGTCAATGTCGCGACCAATGCTTTCCGCAATGATCCGCAGTAAGCTCTTGACTTCTTCCTCAGGGCGATCGAGTCCGGCGATATTGACCAAAGTGGCGATCGCTTCTTCAGCAGTGGGTGGTTTACCAATTACATGCAGGCCACAAGGCAGCAAGCGCGATTCGATCTCCATCAACTTGCGGTAGACCAGGCCCACAATGTTATCCCGCTCGTCTGCCGTCATATCTTTGGCATCTTGATCGGGCAGGGCAATATCTTTGTCCAGATTGACGATCCGGCACTTGTCCATAATCGTGTTGACGATGGGGACGCCGCGACCGCTATCTTTCAGGGTTTGGTAAGAAGCAATCAGTTCGCTTAGCTCTTTCAACCCTTTGTAGAGGCCCGCATTCTCCGCTGGAGGTGTGAGATAAGAAATCGTTTCGGCGTAGGATCGGCGCTTAGCGATCGTGGCTTCTGATGGGTTGTTCGCTGCGTAGTAGTAAAGGTTAGGGATGTTGCCGATCAAGTTATCGGGGTAGCACTCACCGGACATGCCCATTTGCTTACCTGGCATAAACTCTAGAGAGCCGTGGGTACCGAAGTGCAACACCGCGTCCGCTTTCCAGATCTGCTCTAGGTAGGTGTAGTAAGCCGCAAAGCCGTGGTGAGGGCTAGCAGAGCGAGAGAACAGCAACCGCATCGGGTCACCTTCGTAGCCAAAGGTTGGTTGTACCCCAATAAAGACATTGCCGAAGTGCTTGCCGTAGATCAGCAAGTTTTGACCATCGGTGTTGAGGTGTCCGGGTGCAGGTCCCCAAGACTCATGTAAGCGCTCGTGGTAGGGAGTTAGCTCCTCGTACTCAGGCACCGACATCTTGTAGGCAATGTTGAGTTCGGGGCTGTTGTACTGAGCTTGAGCATCATGAATCACCTCTAGCATCAGGGCTTCTGGTGACTCAGGTAATTCTGGTACGTCGTAACCATTTTGCTTCATAGCTTCCAGCACTTTGTAGATGGAGCCAAAGACATCTAGGTAAGCGGCTGTACCGACGTTACCTTTGTCCGGTGGGAAGCTGAAAACGGTGATCGCTAGTTTCTTGTCTACTTTGGGCTTGCGACGGAGGCTTGCCCACTTCATCGCCCGCTGAGCCACTGCTTCAATTCGGTCTTGCAGGGCGATCGCCTTACCTGTCGCACCATCCCGACCAGAGAGAATAATCGGCTCGATCGCGCCATCCAGCTCTGGGATGGCAATTTGTAGCGCCACTTGGATTGGGTGCAGACCGAGATCGCTGTCTTGCCATTCTTCGGTGGTTTGGAACACTAACGGTAGCGCCACCATGTAGGGACGGTTCAAGCGCTTCAGAGACTCGATCGCTTTGGGATGATCTTGTCGGGCAGGGCCGCCGACTAGAGCAAATCCAGTTAAAGAAACGACAGTATCAACGATCGTAGTTTTGGCGATCGGGTCTTGGAAGTAAGCATCGATCGGCTTCGAGAAATCCAAACCACCTGCGAACACAGGGATGACCCGTGCGCCCATGCACTCCAGTTCTTGCACCATTGCCACATAGTGAGCATCATCGCCTGTGACTAGGTGTGTCCGTTGCAGCACCAAACCCACACAAGGAGCCAAGGGATCTTTGAGGTCGGCAGAAATGTCGGTGCGGCTGTTGTACCAATTGAAGTATTCTTTGACATCCTCGTACATGGCAGGGGCGAGGGGATGCCAGATGCCCATATCAGGGTAAGTGACAGGATCGCGGTATTGCAAAGGCGCGAAGCTCTGCTGACCCACTCTCTTAGCGACGTATTTATCGCTCAGCATCAGCAGGAAGTTTTCTAGGTTTTCCTGAGAGCCGCCGAGCCAGTATTGGAAGCTGAGCATGAAGTTGCGGGCATCCTGCGCCTTGTCCATTGGCAGGTACTTCAGCACCTTGGGCAGGGTTTGCAGCAGCTTCAGCATGCCGTCTTGGAAACCAGAACCAGCTTTTTCTTTGCGCTTCCGCATGAACTGGGCGATCGCACTCTTCGACTGGCCCAACTGTGCCATCGAGAAGGTGCCCATTTTGTTCAGGCGCATGACCTCTGGCATGGAAGGGAATACCACGGCCACATCCAGGCGATCGCGGTGCGGTTCTACTGCCGCAACCACTTTTTCTGCCAACTCTTCAATAAAAATCAGTGACGCAATGAAAATATTGGCGTTGGCGACATCTTGCTCAAGCGCCTCAAGATTCTCAGGGCTGCGGAGTTCTTCCAACAAATAGCCGCTGATCTCGATCGCCACATTGGGGTTGTTCTGGTTAATAGAGCGAACCGCTGCCGAGAGAGAACTCTGGTACTGCGGCTCTAGCACGACATAGACCACCTTAATCAGAGAGCGTCCTTGGATGTTGTCAGGCGCAATGTGTCGAACGGTGGGCTTGACGTGGGTGAACATGCGGTTGGGCTCCTTGTTATACGTGTTCTCTTATTGGCATCACTAGGGATCGGCTGGGGAAGGATATAACTCCAGCTTTCTACCCATTCGCCTTTCAGCCACTCACAGGACAACTTGGGCTTGTTTCACCAAAGGTGCCTCATCTTGGACATGCCTTGCCAAAACCAGCGCTAGGTTATAGAGGCGAAGTTTTGCACGGTGAGACAAATTAGTGGCCCATGAGTGTTTTTACCAGAAAATCCTTACCAAGTGAGCAGTTTGACGACTAACTGACACAATTTGATAAAAAAACTGAGAACTTTCTTTACATTTATTTACAGTAATCAAGTGCAAGCACTCACTTATTTTTAATATTTCTTAATTTTTATCCTATAAAATTTTATTGAGCGATCGCACCAAAGTAGCAAAACCCCTACAGAAGCGGAATGTGTTGCTCAAGTTTCCTAGATTAGCAATAACTGTTTCTCGAAATAAATAATAGCTTCGTGATTTTTTAATTGTTGAATTTGCTTGAATGATTTATTTTTAGCAGGGCTTTAAGCAATTAATGAATTAGAAGATCCTCATTTAATTCATTAATTGCTTGGCTCTTAAAGCTCTTGATTTCTATGTTGATTAACCGGATGCAGGAAGGAAAACACTAATTTGCACAGTTTGACTAAAATTTAGTCGAACTACCACTTATTTAACTAGTTATTTAGTTTATGACAGTGCTAGGAACCTTGACGGGCTTGCTTTAGCAGCTCCATCACCTCAGTCTGCTTTTCCTCCGCTGCCCAAACAAAAGCAGTCCAATTATGGTTATCTCTGGCATCAATATCAGCACCACTGGCCAACAAAGTTTTCACAACTTCCAGATGGCCTTTAGCAGCAGCGCTCATTAACGCCGTCAAACCAAAGCTGGTTTTAGCGTTGACTTGTGCACCTTTATTGAGCAGCAATTGAACAATCAAGAGGTGCCCAGCCGCAGCCGCACCCATTAAGGCAGACCAGCCATCTCGGTCTAGAGCGTTGACTGCTGCGCCTTGGTTCAGCAGAGTGGCAACGACATCCGCATGCCCTGCTTCTGCCGCTGCGATTAAAGCTGTTGAGCCTTCCTCATCCTGAGCATTCACGTCTGCTTTTTGAGCCAGTAAGGTTTCTACTTGGGCAATGTCTCCCTGTTTAGATGCAGTGATTAGGTCTGTCATGGCTTACGCTCCCTATCTAGACATGCACAAAGAAGTACGAACGGAATGGATTAAATTGAAATTGACCTGAAGCTAAGCGATCGCATCCACAGCCGTAAGTGAATTCAATAGAGTGATCAAAGTCGCTCTAGGAAAAATTTATCCTAAGAGGAGGGACTTTGACGCAAGCTAACCAAGCACTAAAAGCAGGAGAAGCAAATTAGTGTCTGCTGTTGATATTTTGATTCTCTCCAATGGCCCCGGAGAGCTAGCCACCTGGGTAAAACCTGTCGTCAAGGCTTTGAGAGCGCAACTGGGAGACGATCGCGCCCAAGTGCGAATTTCGGTTGTTTTATCTCCTTGCCCTAATGCTAGTGGTCAAGAAGCGGCGATCGCGCAGAGCTACCCAGAAGTTGACCGAGTTCAGGCGGCTGAGCATTTCGCTGCGTTTTTGCTGTCTGGTAAAACTGTAGACGCTTGGGAATGGCGCGATCGCGGGGTAGTGTTGTTTCTGGGTGGCGACCAGTTCTTCCCCGTGGTAGTCGGTAAGCGGCTAGGGTACCGAACCGTGGTCTACGCCGAGTGGGATGCTCGTTGGCTGCGCTGGATCGATCGCTTTGGAGTTATGAAACCGGAAATTGCTGCTCAAGCTCCCCCCGCTCAAGCCCATAAATTTACCGTCGTGGGTGACTTAATGGCAGAGGCAGGCACCTTCGAGCGACCCAAGAACCATCTAACAGATGCAAGCACAGGCAAAAGCACAGAACTGATCGGCTTGTTGCCAGGGTCTAAGCCAGCCAAGCTAGCTCAAGGCGTCCCGTTAACCTTAGCGATCGCGGAGCGCATCCACGCGATTCGGCCCCAAACTCGCTTCGTCATTCCCGTGGCACCTACCCTCAGTCTGCAAACCCTAGCTCAATTTGCTGATCCTGAGGAAAATTCAATTTCACAATTATTTGGTGGTGTAGGGGCGCACTTAGTGGTGCCAGAAGCAGGTCAACAACCTTATTTGAAAACCGCAGCAGGAGTTCAAGTAGAACTGCGGACTGATTTCCCTGCCTACGACCTACTCTCCCAGTGCCAGCTTTGCCTGACTACAGTCGGCGCGAACACTGCGGAGTTGGGTTCTTTGGCCGTTCCCATGATTGTGCTAATTCCTATGCAGCAAGCGGATGCTATGCGGGCTTGGGGTGGTATCCCTGGCTTACTGGTTAACTTGCCTGGGGTTGGCAGCAGTTTCGCCAAACTGATCAATTGGTGGTTTCTTAGCAAACCTCGGCTGCTAGCTTGGCCTAACATCTGGGCGCAGGAACAAATCGTGCCGGAAAAAGTGGGAATTGTGCAGCCGCAAGAAATTGCAGACTTAGCCTTAGACTGGCTAGAGCATCCTGAGCAATTGCAACAAATCCGCGATCGCCTCCGTAGCGTCCGAGGCCAACCCGGAGCTGCCACAAAACTCAGTCAAATCGTCGCTGAGGAACTACGCTTCAACTCGGCTCCTCACTCCTAACTCCTCTCCCTTCACTCCTAACTCCTCACCTCTCTCACTTCCCCGCCGCCTGCCCATCTCGGCGGCCTAGCTCGTAAACAGCACAGCCTATACAAGTCAAAATTCCTAAACTGATAGCCCAGCTTTTACCTAGACTAATTTCCACTCCGTAGTTACACAGCGCTCCTGCCCCTAGAAACGGCACAATGCTAAAGACCGATGCGTAGAAAGCATTTTGGGCTTCCCGGGCTTTGCGAGTCCGCTCAAACTCGGCTTCTGACGTGTAGAGCGATCGCTCGGCAAAGTTAAACCAGCGATTGATTTGCTCCGTCACCCATTGGCTCACGGATGAGAATCCTAAATATAAGCCTAGGGACCACAAACTCGCCCCTGCGATCGCCGTAGTATCGAGTACTAGCGGTATGGGAAAAATATTAATCTGCATGGCTATGGCAGCAGTTTGTGAAATTTAATGGACTGTAAAAAGTTGTAACAGATATAAGAACGAAATCACACTGATTCAGCGGCTCTGTGACGAATTGACATAAACACCTGATAGATTTGCCAGCAGCCTAGGGTAATATACTCCGGAAGCGCTAGTGGCATTGATGGCCATTCGTGCTTCTGGCTACAAAATGGTTCTGAGCTAGCAACTCCTGATCTAGGATGATCTGGCAGCGATCGCTTGAGGAACTTAAACGGGTGTATCGACGTACATAATCTGAGTGCTTGAGCTACAGCAGACTCAATCCTGCCCCCCTGATTGAAACCTTAGAAATATTTCGTCATCCGTAAAGGACGCTGTATGGAGAAACGCAATTGTAAGTCCGCTGAGCAGTTGAGGAGTAAGCAGCAAGCATCCACATCGCTCCTAAAACCCAAAACTATGATTCGAATTGGACAAGCCCTACTGATTGCAGGTTTGGGTTTAGCAGGCTTCGTTGCCTCTGATTGGCCCCAAGAAACAGCTAGAGCACAAGAAGTTGCGACCAACCAAGTAGCGACAGGAAGCACTTGGCAAGGCGCTTCTTTCCCAGTTGAAAATTTTCAAGCTTATACCTCTGCCTTTGGCTATCGCCAATCTCCTAGCGGTTATAGCCAGGAATTTCACCACGGCCTAGATCTGGCTGCCCCTGAAGGTAGCTACATTCGGAGTTGGTGGAACGGTACCGTGGTGGAAGTATCTGATGACAGTGCTTGCGGTACCTCAGTAGTCGTTCAGTCGGGCGAGTGGGAGCATATTTATTGCCATATGCAAGGTCATGTAGAAACGGCTAACGGAGGTCGTTACCTAGTCGATCGCGAAGGTGGCATTCAGATGCGCGAAGGCCAGCAGCTAGCCGCCGGAACCCGCATCGGTCGAGTAGGTATGACAGGCCGTACCACTGGCCCCCATCTCCACTGGGGGATGAAGTATTCTGGGCAGTGGGTTGATCCAGCCCTAGTGTTACGAGCCATGTATGCTCAGCAAAGAGCTGGTCACTCAGTTTCTAGCCGCCCCAACTAAAGGTTCTAAATTAAGGTAGACAAAACCAAAGAGAGAACAGCCTTAAAATCTGTTCTCTCTTTATTTATGGCTCAATTTTGGGACAAAAACAGATAGTAGCCCGCTTGTGCGAACGAGATGTCCGCGCAACAAGTATTACCAGCTAGATGCTGCTGACTTCGCTAGGAGCCGCTGGCTGATGCTTGCTAGGCACTTGGGTGTATTCAGCCACAATCTGGCGGAATTGATCGCCTTCAACCGTTTCTTGATCTAGTAACGTATCCACCAGCCGATCCATCAAAGCCCGATTTTCCCTCAGCAAGGTACGGGCTCTCTCATGGCACTGGAAGACAATCGCTCGGACTTGGTGATCGATTTTAGTAGCAACTTCCTCAGAGTATTCAGTTGAACGATTCATCAGATCTCGCCCCAAGAACACTTCGCTGCTTTGGCTTTCGAGCGCAAATGGCCCTAAATCAGACATACCGTAGCGAGTCACCATTTCTCGGGCGTAGTCAGCCACGGCTCGGATATCTCCCGAAGCGCCTTTTGTCACCTCGTGATAGCCAAACACTTCCTCTTCCGCTGCACGGCCACCCAAGAAAACGGTGATGCGATCGAGCAACCAAGCGCGGCTGTACAAACCATCATCAATGGTTTCCTCGTTGGGTAGAGGTTTGGCGAATCCACCAATCCCACCAGAGCGAGGGATAATCGTCACTTTATCCAGGGGATCGGTTTTCTCTAGCAGCGTCATCAGGAGGGCGTGACCCACTTCGTGATAGGCAATCAGGCGCTTCTTCTTGCTGTCAAGTAACGGGGTGAGGGTTAAGCCAATGGTGACGCGATCGATCGCATCATCGACTTCTAGGGGTGTAACTGCGTCTTTGCGCCGTCGGGCAGTCAAGATAGCAGCTTCGTTCAATAAGTTGGCCAGATCAGCACCTGAGAAACCGGGAGTGCGTTGGGCGATCGCATCCAAAGAGATATCTGGCGCTAGCTTCTTATTGCGAGCATGAACTTCTAGAATCCCCAAGCGGCCTTTGTAGCTGGGCAGGTCCACTGTAATTTGGCGATCGAAGCGACCGGGACGCAACAGCGCAGAATCCAAGACATCAGGACGGTTGGTTGCCGCGATGATGATAATGCCATTGTTGCCTTCGAAGCCATCCATCTCGGTGAGTAACTGGTTGAGGGTTTGTTCCCGCTCATCATTCCCACCACCGATACCTGCCCCTCGTTGACGACCCACCGCATCAATCTCATCAATGAAGATAATGCAAGGCGCGCTTTCTTTCGCTTTCTTGAACAGGTCACGGACGCGAGAAGCGCCGACACCCACAAACATCTCGACGAACTCAGAGCCAGAGATGCTGAAGAAAGGTACACCCGCTTCTCCCGCGATCGCCTTAGCCAACAGAGTTTTACCCGTGCCTGGAGGGCCGACTAGCAACACCCCTTTAGGAATGCGCGCTCCAATAGCGGTAAAGCGTTCTGGCTTCTTCAGAAAAGTCACAACTTCTTGCAGTTCTTCTTTAGCTTCCTCAATCCCAGCCACGTCATCGAACATGACGCCTGTTTTGGCTTCCATTTGAAACCGAGCCCGCGACTTGCCAAAGTTCATCGCCTGACCTGGGGCGTTAGTCGATCGCCGCAGAATAATCAACAAACCCGCAATCAAGAGAAAAATCAACAGCAGATTTGCCAGCAAGCCAACGGCTGTACTGTTATCAGGAGATGGTTGAACTTCAAAATCTACATCATTGGCCCGGATGCGCTCAATCAACTCAGGATTCTGCTCCAGCAGAGGTACTTCCTGCATTGCGTCCGTCTTTTTCTCTCCTGCCAACCGAACTCTAGCAACGTTTTGGGTTGGGTCGACCTCAACCCGTGATACTTGACCTGCATCAATTTTCCGCAAGAGCTCACCATAAGTGAGGGAGTTGCGGCCTGCTTGAGCTAGCCCTGGGGTCGTTAACAACGCAGTTTGGAGTAAAAACCAACTGGCTGTAATTGCCCCAGTAACGGCAGAACTCCTCATCAAGCGATTATTTGTCAGTGCCTTGCGGAAACTTTTCATACTGGATTGCCTTTTGCCTCCCGCCTGAACCTAACTCCTCTGAGTAGCTGCAAAACTCAGCTTGACAGTAGAAGCTAGGAAATCTCTTATCTAGTTTAACTTTCCTAATCCTGGACTTCAGGACTTTGAGTAACAACTCTGTTGATTCAGGTCTTGATCTAGTTGATTCAGGTCTTGATCTAGTTGATAGCTATCTACCGCAACCATCCTCAAGAAAGTTGATCTCTAATTTTCCCTAAGGAAAACATATAAATTTGACAAAATGTAACTTTCTTAGTTAAGCTAATTGTAGTCGTAATGACTCCGTTTTTCAATAAGATATTTTCAGGTTACTTTTCGAGCCAATTCTCAGCTCACCAAATCTGTGCGTTTCATTCAGACTTGGTTTCCGGCTGAAGCTTTAGCAGTTATTTCAAGCTTGCACGGAATTTCTTTAGGAAGGCTAGACCTATGGTTAGATTTGTTGGTATTGGTGGTAGTCTACGCGCTGATGCTCATAGCTACCAAGCACTGCATGTAGCAGCAGAGCGCTTGCGATCGCTCGGTGCCGAAGTAGAAGTCATCGACCTCCGCAGCTTGAACCTGCCTTTTTGCCGTGGGGGACAAGACGAGTATTTGGACTACCCAGATGTAGCTCGGTTGCGCCAAGCCGTTAAGCAAGCAGATGGCCTGATCTTGTCCACACCGGAGTATCACGGCAGCCTCAGTGGCGTACTCAAAAATGCTTTGGACTTGCTGAGCTTTGAGCAGTTATCTGACAAAGTGACTGGATTGATTAGTGTGCTCGGCGGCCAGTCTAATAGCAACGCCCTAAATGACTTGCGCGTCATCATGCGTTGGGTCCACGCTTGGGTAATTCCAGAACAAGTTGCGATCGGACAAGCTTGGAGTGCCTTTGACCCAAACGGTCAACTACGAGACGAAAAACTATCTGAACGTTTCGACCAATTCGCTCGCAGCTTAGTCGAGAACACTTGCAAGCTGCGCGGCGTCTCTGTGGCTTCTGCTCAGGACGTGCTCGTATCTCAAGCAGGTGTTTTAACTACTGGCAGCACTAATACTGACAGCACGAATAATGGCAACAAAGAAGGTACCGCAACTAGCACCCGTTCTTAAAAGTTGCCTCATTAGCTTTGGCAAATCTTCCCAACTAAAATCACAATCACAGCAAAAAGGGGGTTAGTAACCCCCTTTCTTGTTTATCAATAGACTTTTTGGCAGCGATCGCTAGAGATCTTGCCGCACTTGTTTTCTAGTGATGGTGTCCGTGATCGTGATGATGCTCGTTGCCATGAGAGTGATCGTGATGGCCATGATGATGGTGATCATGGGTATGTTGCGCCTGAGCCTTGGCTAGACTTGGGTTTACTACCAGAGCCTGCTCTGCCAACAACGCTTCGATTTGGGGATTAGCCCAATCTGCTGCCATCTGCAAAAACTCAGGCTGGGCATTGACACATTCCATCTGCACATAGGTCACGTCAGGTCGGCGGCGACGGAGACCGTGAATGATGTGGTCTACGTCCAAAAGAGTTTCATGGTTTTCAGTCGCAAAGCCAATCGGCATAAATACTAAAGCGGTTGCCCCCAAATCCATCAAGTTTTTGGCAGCTAGTTCGGCATTAGGCTGTGTCCACTCAATCAAAGGAGTTTGATGATTTAACCACCCCGGAGAAATGAGGGGGTAACGATAAATCAACTTCTCACGAACCCGATTGTAAAGTGCTTCGCTTTCTTCAATCCCAGAGGTGAAGCCCTTGGCTTTGTGCGGGCAGCCGTGGTTCATCAAAATGATGCCCGTTTGGGAGGGGAGATGAGCTACAGCTAAATCCGCTTTGATTTTGTCCTCGACCAAATTAGCTAGCAGATCAATATATTCCGGTTCGCTGTAGAAGGAGGGAATATAGCGCTGACCCTTGACCCAATGCTCGGTGCCATCTACTAACTTGGTGAGGGCGTTATTCACTTGCTCCACAGCAATGCCGCTGGTGAAGATGGAATCGACAACGAGCAGTGGGTAAATCAGAATTTTGTCGAAGCCTTGGGTTTTAATCTCGGCTAACACCTGTTCTGGCAGAAATGGCGCACAGAAGTTAAAGGCTTTGAAAACTTGGACGCGATCGCCCCATCTAGCTTGTAAGTTTTTTTCAATCCCAGCTCGCTGCTGCTCAAAAATAGCATTGTGCGGCGAAATAAAGTTGTCGTGCTGGTGTCCCCACTCGTGCAGATCAAAAACTGCAAGTAGTTTGGCTAGGGGAGGATAAATCCAAGTGGGAACTGGGGCGAACTTAGCGGTGAGTAAGTTAAGAGCTTGCTCGTTGTAGTTCGCAAAATCTTCGTAGCTTTCGACTTCGCCATAACCCATCAACAAGACAGCAACTCGATCTTGCGGGACAGATGAAGTTGGAGTTTGCTGTTGCTGTTTTTCGGGAGTTGCAACCACTATTTGTTCCTCGACCTTGCACTTTAGTTGATCACTGACGCATTAGCAGCGGCTTAAAAGCTCTGCATCAAGCGCGTCCTAGTCTCCCTAGGCTAACATCCCCTCCGGGGGGATGGAATTAAAAAATGTTTTATAACGGCGGTCGCTCCGATGAGAGACACTACCTACGCTGTATATCTTGCAGACAATACCGCTATTGATAGCGAATCCTAGCTGTCAAATCTTCTTTCCGAAGAAATATTTTTTCTGGGCGATCGCTGACTAAACTGGTTGATCACCAATGGTTCATCACAAATAGTAATCACCTCAAGCTTAGTAGAGGCTTGTTTGGGAAGTGCAGTATTGATTTCGTCCTGCGGCCTTGGCTTGATAAAGTGCTTTATCGGCAAGGGTAACTAAGGCTGAGGGATTTGAATCAAATTGAGGTACAACTGTCGCAATGCCTAAGCTGAGCGTCACGCAATGACTGGCTTGAGAACTATTGTGGGGGAGTTGGAGCGCTTTGACTTTGTATTGAATATCCTGGGCGACTTTAATCCCGCCCCTAGATTCGGTAGAAGGTAAGATCAAAGCAAATTCTTCGCCGCCATAACGAGCTGCAAGGTCAGCAGGACGCCTGGCACAACTACTAATGGTTTTAGCAATTTGCTGTAAGCAGTCATCTCCCGCTTGATGACCATAGGTATCGTTGTAGGCTTTGAAGCAATCAATGTCACACAAAATAAGGGTGAGGGCCAACCGCTCTCTCGCCAGACGTTGCCAAGATTGATAGAGGTGCTGATCGAAGCAGCGTCGGTTCGCTAGTTGAGTTAGCCCATCTACTAAAGCCAGACGTTGTAGTACCTGATTGGCTGATTCTAGCTGGCGATGCAATTGGCTCTGTTGAATTAAGCGCTTCACCCTTTGACGCAACACGGCCCAATGGATCGGCTTGGTGACGTAGTCAGTAGCTCCGGCGGCAAAAGCTTGGGCGACTGATTCTTCATCTTCTAATCCGGTAATCATCAAAACCGGAGTACGATCGCCGCTAGGAAGAGCTTGCAGCTTAGCGCAAAAGGTAAAACCGTCCATAATCGGCATGAGTGCATCCAAGAGGACAATATCAGGATGCAGATGTTTGTAGTCTTCTAGCCCTTGCTCTCCGTTTGGGGCTTCTACGACCTGGTAGCCTTCTTGCTCCATCGCTCGACGTAACTGTAGCCGCATGAAGACATCGTCATCCACGACTAACACTAATGGAGAGTCTCGCTGCTCCAAGATCGTGCTTATATTAGACACCTTTGCCGCTCCAGTTCTAGGGCTGCTTTAACCTCGGTGAACTCCTTCTCTACTAAAGCGACCTGGGCGACCCAATTCATCGATGCCATCTCCTGACAGTTGCTTTCCAGCTCTTTACACAAGGCAGCAAGCCTGATAGCTCCTAGGGTAGCGCTACTTGATTTTAGAGTGTGAGTCAGTAAACGCAACAACGCTAGATCACCCTGGGCGCTTGCTAGCTGCATGCTTTGGATCAGCTTGGGAGTTTCTTGGAGATAGCTACTAATCAGTTCCACCAAGATGCCCCCTGCATCCTCACCTACCATCTTGCGGAAAGACTGCATGACTTGAGCATCGACAGCCGCAGAGCTATGTTCTACCTGGTCTATCTGGGGCGGGCGATCGCTGGGACTAGTCTTCAGCTCACATCTCAGCAAAGCAGTAGACAATTCCTCAACTTTGATTGGCTTGCTGATGTAGTCGTCCATTCCTACCTCTAAGCACATCTCGCGATCGCCCTGTATCGCATTGGCAGTCACTGCAATGATCCGAGGACGTTGATGAGGCAACCATTCCTGACAAATGCAACGAGTTGTCTCCAACCCATCCATCTGAGGCATTTGGATATCCATTAGGATCACATCATAAACCTGACGACGCAATGCCTCTAGCACCTCCAAACCATTTGCAGCGATGTCGGCTGTGTAGCCTAAGCGCTTCAGCAGCAGCAAGGCCACCTTCTGATTCACGGTGTGGTCCTCCGCGAGCAAAATCCGCAATTGAGGTAATTCTGGTGAGATATCCGAAGTAGCTAGATTCATAGAAGCAACGGTTTGAGGCAGCACTGGTTCGCTTAGAAGTTTGGTGACTACTTCATACAGCTGGGCTTGTTTGATTGGTTTGGACAGCAACGCGGTCGAAGGTGCAGCATTTACTTCCGGGCTAGCTATGGACCATCCCATTGGTGCGAGGAAGGCGATCGGCAACTGCCGACATCCGGGCTGCTGCCGAATTGCCTTAAACAAGGCTAAATTCTGCATCTCTGGCAACTGAACATCTAGTAGCACCAGATCAAACTGCTCACCTTGATGTAGCCGTGTGAGAGCTGCGTCCCCTGATGCCGCAGTTCGTACTGTCATCCCCCAAGCTTGGGCTTGCCCCACGACCAAAGCGCAGTTAACTGCGTGATCATCCACAATTAACAGCCGTTTCCCAGCGAATCGGCTCGCTAAGGGAGCTGTAGAATCAGGCTCATTCAGCGCTGGCGTGAAAGCAACGACTTGAGCCAGGATGGTGAAGTAAAAGGTAGAACCTGACCCAGCCTTAGATGCGTGAACAGACAGCCAAGCGGGAGAGGGATTACCTGCTACCTGGCCCTGGCTCTCCACCCACATGCACCCCCCCATCATTTGGCTGAGGCGATCACTAATGGCTAGACCTAAACCAGTGCCACCATATTGGCGGGTAGTGGAGGAATCAATTTGACTAAAAGCCTGAAACAAACGGTGCATCCGCTGAGCTGGAATGCCGATGCCTGTATCCTTGACCGAGAATGGCACTTCGTAAAATGAGTTGGAGGAGAGTTCAGGCAATAAATTTCTGATCTCTCTTCTTGCCTCTAAGCGATCGCCAAAGATCAGAAATTTATTGCCTGCCTGCCTTTGCATCTTTCGAGCCGTGACTAATAACTCGATCGTCCCCGCTTGAGTAAACTTGATGGCATTACTCAACAGATTCACCAAAATCTGACGCACGCGAGTCACATCTCCCATGATTTGGCTTGGTGTTTCTGGCTGAATCAGATAAGTCAACTCCAAGCCCTTCTCCACAGCCTGAGATACCAAAAGATCCAACGATTCCTCTACGCAAGCTTGCAACTCAAACGGGTGTTGCTCTAGTTCCAGCTTGCCTGACTCAATCTTAGAAAAGTCTAAGATGTCGTTGATCAGCGTGAGCAACGTTTCACTACTGCTACAAATCGTGGTCGCAAAGTCCCGCTGCTGAGAATTTAGCGGTGTGGCCAACAACAACTCAGTCATGCCAATCACAGCATTCATGGGCGTGCGAATTTCGTGGCTCATGGTGGCCAAGAACTCACTCTTAGCTTGGTTGGCAGCTTCGGCAGCCCGCCGCGCTTGTTCTAGAGCCAAGTTTTGTTGAGTTAGCCGTTCTCGTTGCAGAGTTTCTTGCTCTAGTAAGGCAGCTTGAGCTAAGGCAATCCCAACTTGGGTAGCTACGGCTTCTAGGAGTTCAATCTCATCGGGTGCCCACTGGCGAAACTGATCACATTGATGGAGCGCAATGGTGCCGTTAGGGGCTCCTTGATAAGAAGTGCGAATAGCTAAAATTGATTGGAGATTGACCTGAGCACAGTTAGCAACAGCCGATTGAAAGAGATGGCTGGCATAAACATTCGGTACAGCGATCGCTTGGTCTTGAGCCAGCAGCTTTTCCGCATAAGCTTGGCTGACCAGAGGCACTTTGACGACTTGGGTCGAGGCATAGCCTGGTTCTAAATATTCAGCAACACAAGGCAGTTGGGGAGTTGCTCCTGCTATGTAAGCGCGAATGACACAGCGATTTGCCCCGAAAGCTTGACCTACCTGAGTGGCTGTGGTCCGAAAAATATCTTGTGAGTTTAAGCTTTGGCGGATTTCTTGAGTAATTTGTTTGAGCAGGTCAGCTCGATAGATTTGCTGTTGCAATGCTGATTCTGCTTGCTGGCGTTGAGTAATGTCTCTGTAGTTAATAACCGTACCGACCGTTTCACCAGCAATCTTTTGCGGCTGTGCATAACGCTCAAAGCTTCTGCCATCGTTTAGCTCAATCACATGGCAGCTAGCTGTATCTGGATGCTCGTAAGAGTTGTACACCTGGGCCAGAAAGATGGTTGGATCTTTAACGCGAGTCTGAGCGTAGGCGACAAACTGGCGATCGCTCCGGGCAGACAGAATGGGGTCAGGAGCGTGCCACATTTCGGCAAACTTGCCATTCCAAATCACCATATTCTCGTCTCGGTCTACGACCAAAATGCCATCTGCGGTAGATTCCAAGGTGGCTTGCAGCAGAGAGAGCGATCGCGCTAGTTCTTGCTCGGCTTGCTTTTGCTCGGTAATGTCGTGTAAAACGACCACAGCCCCCAGCTTTTTGCCCTGAGGATCGGCGATCGCCTGTCCACTCGCTAACACGGTGCGGCGTTGTCCCCCTGGAGGCACAATCACCATTTCTACATTGCGGACTTTTTCGTTTTGCAAAGCTCGGAAGAGGGGGATTTCCTCGATCGGCATCAAAGTTTTTCCGTCAGGGCGATGTAACCCGTAGTAAGCAGCCCAGTCCTCTAGCGGCATTAGCTGCACGTCTGAAGCATGAAAGCTCTGTACTGCCCGGTTAAACAGGGTCAAGCTTCCCGCCGCATCACAAGCCACAATGCCCGACTCCACGTTGTCCAGCAGAATCTTGAGAAACATTTGCTCTTTTTGCAGAGCGGCTTCTACTTGCTTGCGCTCAACAATTTCATTGAGCAGTTCTGTATTGGCTTGAGCTAGTTCAGCAGTCCGTGCGGCTACTCGCTGCTCCAACTCGTCGTGGGCCTGTTGCAAAGCAGCTTCTGCTTGGCTGCGATCGTTTTCAGCCTGCACACGTTCGTCGATATCTGTACAAGTGCCAATCCATTCTCGGACCGTGCCATCTCTCTTTAGGACCGGAACTCCCCGCAGGGCAAAGTGACGGTAGCAACCCTCTCTGTCGCGGACCCGATATTCAGCGGCATAAGGTGAGTTAGTCCGAACTGCCTCTAGCCAAATTCGTTTGATCCGCGCCTGGTCCTCAGGATGTACGACTTCCAGCCATCCTAATCCTTTGAATTCTGTCTCATTTTGTCCGGTAAGAGCCCGCCACAGAGGAGAATCTGCCGTCGCTTGGCCAGTAGCGTCTGTGGTCCACACGACCTGAGCCGTGGCAACTACCAAGGAACGATAGCGCTCCTCACTGCGCCTCAGGTCCGCTTCCGCTCGGTGTCGCTCCTGAATTTCGCGCTGCAATTGCATGTTTGCCTGCAAGAAGGACGCTGTACGCTGTTGTACCCGCTGCTCTAGAACGTCATGCGCTTCTTGCAAAGCAGCCTCTGCTCGTTGGCGTTCCTGAATCTCTTGCTGCGCTAGTTGTTGCGCTTGCCTATAATTTTGAATTTGGGAATTGAGGTCTGTGACATCTTGAATTGAGAGCAGGGCATAAAAGCCATTGCCGTCAGCCGCAGGAATCGCCGTCACAACAGTATGCTGCACCCGACATTGGCCACTGGGTAAGCAAGATGGAATCAAAGATTGATGAAGCTGGGCCGAAAAGACGGTAGGAGTGCCATTCTCAAAAACTTGTTGCAAACGGCTCACATACTGCGATGCCTGTAAGTGAGGAAACACCTCAGTCAGGTTTTGACCTCGTAACTGATTTCTAGATAATTTGGTCCAGTTTTCTAAGCAGCTGTTCCAGAAGAGTACGGTGAAGTCTTGCTGCAACACACAGACCCCCATCGGAATCTGGTCTAGTAAACCAAACTTTTCTGCAATCAGTTGGGCTTCGTTCATGCTGATTCTTCCAAGCCTAGATTTAGAGCTGTGAGCAGTGTGTCGAGAGCGCCCAACTTGAAAATTAAGATGATGTCTCCGGCAATTAGGAGTTGTTCGATAGTGAAACGAGCTTTGGCAATGAGAACCGTAGCGCTGGCAATCTCGAAGTCGTGGGAAGTTAAGAGATTGCCAACGGTATCTTCTAAATAAATGGGTAGCGAGTAGTTGAGATGTTGCTGGAGGACATTGCTAATCGACCCCATCACTCCATTGATCACAATATTGCCAACTTCGCTTAGAGTGCCAATCTTGACGGCATCCAAGTCGTATAAGTCAAATTCTTCGCGAGTCAAAACTGCAACTAGTTTGGAGGCACTATCGGTCGGAAACACGAGTTGAGCCACGCCTGCAAAGGAACCATTGAAGCCCAACCGTACCGCTGAGATCGGTGCTACGCCTAGCTGTTGTTCCAAATCTCGTTGGACTTCGGCAGATGAGATTAACTTTGTATAGGGGATTTGTAAATGGACATGAGAGCCAACCATTTCATTCAGAATGCTAGCGGCGCGTCCGACACCAATATTGACTAGCTCTTGCAAAGCGTCTAGCTCATAGACCGTTGGCATCATGGAGTGATTCCTCCTACCTTGGCGGCGATCGCTTGGTCAATGGTGGCGGCTAACTCTTGGGGGTTGGGGGGCTTGCCTAGGACGGCGATCGCTCCTAAATCTAAGCATTGCTGCCGAGAACTCGACTGAATATCCGCAGTCAGGACAATCGCAGGCATCCGGCTTTCCTGGTCTCGCAGCTTTTGCAGCACTTCACGACCATCTAGATCAGGCATCAACAGATCTAGCAAAATACAGTCAGGAGCATGAGTGAGAGCTTTCTCCAGTCCTTCTCGACCACAGCTAGCTTCTACTGTGGTGTGACCTGCGGCCTGCAAAGTCTTACTAATGAGTCTGCGGGTAAACCACGCATCTTCGACGATAAGAATCAAAGCCATTTCTTTGCCCTAGTGGTTAGTTAGCAGATTGGTGCTCTGGCCCAGCTTTGACTGCGCTGGCTGGATCTATGCCTGATCTACATTTGCCTCTAATATTCCCCTGAGAGTCATTAGGTAATCAGAGGCTAATGGCAAGGCGCTTAGAGCCGGGAATTAGCGGGCGATCGCACAGCTTGAGGTGGCACTCAAAATGCGCTGAAACAACCTTGAAATGGCAGAGTTAGCTGTTAGTAAATCTAAATTTATGAGCATTCTTATTTGTCCTGGTGTACACAACTTAGAGCTAACTCAAAGTTTTCTCCAGGGGTTGCCATTGCGTTCTACACCAAACTTATTGGCCGCTGATTACACAAATCAATCGGAAAATTTATTCATTTTTCCGGCACAATGTTATCCAGCCTATTCTGCATTTCATATCGTGCAGTTTCTCCAAGAAACATTTCGTCAGCATCAGCTAAGCTCTGCTCAAACGGGCTTGGTGTTTCTGAGTTTTAGTGCAGGTGTGGCAGGAGCTGTGGGTGCAGCTTGGGCTTGGCAACAGTTAGGTGGTCAAGTAAAAGCCTTGATCGCATTGGATGGTTGGGGTGTACCCTTATACGGAGACTTCCCAATTCACCGAGTCAGTCACGATTACTTTACTCATTGGAGTTCTGCTTTGTGGGGTGCTGGAGCAGACAGTTTTTATGCCGAGCCAGCCATTGATCATTTAGAGCTTTGGCGATCGCCGCAAACCGCTCAGGGATGGTGGGTGCCTGTAGAAAATGCAACTCAGCAATCACCAACTGCAACTACCGCAGCCATTTTTCTAACTGTCCTACTACAGAGCTATGGAGAATCAGGTCTCTTTGTAAGCTAAACATAACCAGCTAAAAACCTTGCTCCTGAAAAACCCCCGCTAAGTTAGGCTCTCAGTCATTAGCTTGCGAATTCTTTTTCTTTGTTTTTTCCTCTAGCACTCGCCCAATAGCCTCAAGCGAAAAAGTTGCTCAGCAACTGGTCACTTAGAGCTAGCAAAGCGCACACTAGGGGAGGTAGAATCCCTGGACTTTACAACTTCGCTTTATGCTTCCAGTCAGCCCGCCCCCTCCTGAGAGTGGATTTCGCAGCTTGATCAAAAATCGAGCATTTTTGGCGTTGTGGATGGGGCAATTACTCTCGCAAGTCGCGGATAAAGTTTTTTTCGTGCTGCTGATTACCTTGCTGGTAGATTACAAACCCCTACCAGGGCTAGAAAACTCGATGCGATCAGTGCTGATGGTCGCCTTCACGTTGCCTGCCATTCTGTTTGGTTCTGCGGCTGGCATCTTTGTCGATCGCTTTCCTAAAAAGCACATTCTCACTATCTGCAATGTCAGCCGTGGCCTGCTCACCTTGCTTATCCCAATCTTGCCCAAGGCGTTTCTGATTCTCCTGATCATCACCTTCGCTGAATCAGTGCTGACTCAGTTTTTTGCGCCCGCAGAACAGGCAGCCATTCCGCTCTTGGTGGAAAAAGAAGGGTTAATGACCGCCAATGCGTTGTTTACAACGACGATGCTGGGGTCATTAATTATTGGATTTGCCGTGGGTGAACCGTTGTTGAGCTTGGCGAAAGTTGGGGGTGACTTCGGCCAGGAGATTTTGGTGGGGGGGCTTTATCTGATTGCGGGAGCCGTCTTGTGGCTCATCCCAATTCGAGAAAAGCATGTCAGCGATCACTTGGTAGCGGTTCATCCTTGGCATGACTTCAAAGCAGGGCTGCGTTACCTCAGGAAAGAGCGACTGGTGAGTAATGCTTTGCTCCAACTCACTATTTTGTATTCTGTCTTTGCTGCCCTAACGGTTCTCGCCATTAACTTGGTAGAAGATATTGGCCTCAAACCCAATCAATTTGGCTTTCTGCTAGCCGCAGCAGGGATTGGTATGGTTTTTGGGGCAGGAGTGCTAGGTCATTGGGGCGATCGCTTCCATCACAAACCCCTACCCCTGATTGGGTTCTTATGCATGGCTTTTGCCCTGAGTATGTTTACCTTTACCACGAACCTATGGATCGGTTTGAGTTTAAGTGCCTTCTTGGGCGTGGGTGCTTCGATGATTGGCGTGCCCATGCAAACTCTAATCCATCAACAAACGCCAGAGTCCATGCGGGGCAAAGTATTTGGCTTTCAAAATAATGTCGTTAACATCGCGCTGAGCCTACCACTCGCGATCGCGGGGCCGCTCACCGATGCAATTGGTTTACGAGCGGTGCTCCTAGGTATGAGCATTTTAGTTAGTATGGGAGGAATTTGGGCTTGGCAAAACACCCGCCGAGTTCTGCAAGATGTGATCTAATCGCATCGGACTAGGACTGTCATCAGTTCCTGACAGCAGCTACACCTCTACCCTTTATCAGGTGTAGGTTTGATCTATTTCAGCCAATCTAGAAACTGTTGAGACTTATCTATCGACAGGGATCAGGATTGGGATCTAAACTGAAGTCTTAGTCTTGAATGCATCATTAGATACAAAAGTCATCCACCTTAACCTATAGCGGTCGAGAGGTCTTCCTGTGCAGTTGCAGAGTGTAGCGGTCAAGCGTGCGTCTGGTGCTTTCGCATTAATTGATAGTTTGAAACGTCACGGCGTTAAACACATTTTTGGTTATCCCGGTGGCGCGATTCTGCCAATTTATGATGAGCTGTACCGCGCTGAGGCGGCTGGCGGCATTCACCACATTCTGGTCAGGCATGAACAGGGAGCGGCTCATGCGGCTGACGGTTATGCGCGGGCTACGGGTGAAGTTGGCGTTTGCTTCGCCACATCTGGTCCCGGTGCCACCAATCTAGTGACTGGTATTGCCACGGCTCACATGGATTCCATTCCCTTAGTGGTGGTGACTGGGCAAGTCGCACGAGCTGCGATCGGCAGTGATGCTTTCCAAGAAACCGATATTTGGGGCATTACGCTACCCATCGTCAAGCACTCTTATGTGGTGCGCGATCCTAGAGACATGGCTCGGATCACGGCTGAAGCGTTTTACATTGCCAGTTCTGGTCGTCCTGGTCCTGTCTTGATTGACGTGCCTAAGGATGTAGCCTTAGAAGAATTTGACTATGTACCCGTTGACCCTAGCAGCGTTAAGCTAGCGGGTTATCGACCCACAGTTAGAGGCAACCCGCGCCAGGTTGTACAAGCACTCAAGCTAATTCGAGAATCTCGGCAACCCCTGCTTTACATCGGAGGCGGCGCGATCGCGGCTGGAGCGCATAGAGAAGTTCGTGAGCTAGCAGAGCGCTTCCAAATTCCCGTCACCACAACCTTAATGGGCAAAGGCTCATTTGAAGAGACTCACCCCTTGGCTCTTGGCATGTTGGGTATGCATGGGACAGCCTACGCCAACTTTGCTGTCACCGAGTGTGATCTGCTGATTGCAGTTGGGGCTAGATTTGATGACCGCGTGACTGGCAAACTAGACGAATTTGCCTCCCGCGCTAAAGTCATTCACATTGACATCGATCCTGCTGAAGTCGGCAAGAACCGAGCACCTCAAGTTCCCATTGTGGGTGATGTCCGACAAGTGTTAACGGACTTATTACAACGCAGCACCGAAGACGGAGATAGTCGCTACTCCACTCAAACCCAGGCTTGGCTAGAGCGGATTAACCGCTGGCGAGAAGATTATCCACTCGTAGTGCCTCAGTATCCGGGCAGCTTAGCTCCACAGGAAGTCATTGTAGAACTAAGCCGTCAAGCGCCTGCCGCTTACTACACTACCGATGTAGGCCAACACCAAATGTGGTCAGCCCAGTTTCTCAAGAATGGCCCTCGTCGTTGGATTTCCAGCGCTGGCCTAGGAACGATGGGCTTTGGCTTGCCTGCGGCAATGGGAGCTAAAGTTGCTTTACCGGATGAACAGGTGATTTGTATCAGCGGTGACGCTAGCTTCCAAATGAATCTCCAAGAGCTAGCCACCTTGGCTCAATACGGCATCAACGTCAAAACTGTCATCCTCAACAATGGTTGGCAGGGCATGGTGCGGCAATGGCAGGAAGCTTTCTACGGCGAACGCTACTCTTCCTCCAACATGGAAGTTGGCATGCCTGATTTTGTGAAGCTAGCAGATGCCTTTGGGATTAAAGGAATGGTGATCCATTCTCGCGAGGAGTTGCAAGATGCGATCGCCGAAATGCTAGCCCATAACGGTCCCGTACTCGTAGAAGCTCGGGTGAAGCGAGATGAGAACTGCTACCCAATGGTGGCTCCTGGCAAGAGCAATGCCCAGATGATTGGTTTGCCAGAGCGCGACAAGCTAGGAAAGGCAGCAGAGCTGATTTACTGTAATAGCTGCGGTGCGAAAAACATCTCTACCAACAACTTCTGCCCAGAGTGTGGCACCAAGCTGTAACTCAGCAGAACAATTAGAACTGATAAGGGGCAGGCACAATACCTGCCCTTTTTTGTGCCTGCCCCTTCATATTCAATGGTTAATTCGCGATCAGCTCATCTTCAAAAGCTGCCGTTTGAGGATAAAAATATCGATCGCGTTGACTCCTTCAGGAATGCAGAGCCAAACATAAGCATCGGCTGACGCAGAGGGACGCAATTGAAATAGTGAAATACCCTGATGTCGCTCTCCGAACGTGCATCTGCACATTCACGACATCTCGATTGCCTGTTTCTGGCTCTTTAATGCGCTTAACTGTCAACAACTCTACCTTGGCCTTGGTATCTAAGGCAGGTTGGACAAATTGTCCTGGCTGAATTTGAGGATTGGGACTAGATGTGGGAGATGCGACTAAATTAGCAGGAGCGGCAGTTCCAAGATTGAGGGTTGTAGATGCTGCATTTCCTGGCCCAGGCACCGAATTACTTGATAGAGCGCCTTGATTCGTAGACTGATTTGCATCGGAACTATTTGAGAGGTTGGCTGTACTCGCTTGAGTACACAACCTATTACTGCTCCGCCCTTCTACTGCGGGTCATCTACCAAAGGCGTTATTTCGCAACCTTGACTGCTTGAAACAATGCAGTTTCCGGTACGCGGATATTTAAGGTCTTAACTGCTTCTGGTACGCGCAGCCAAACATAAGCATCCACCGATGCGCCTTTGCGAATCCCCTCTAAAGAAATTGGACCCGTTGATTTTCTGATGGCATCCACAGGTTCATAGGTGGCGATATCACTACCTGAATCTTGGGCAGTAGCACCTCCTACATTGATGAAGTCGTAGGCGCTGACGTTCTCAGCAAGACGACGAATCCGTAATTTGACATTGACGACATCAGACTTGCCAGTGTCTGGATCTTGAATGCGTTCCGCTGATAGCAAAGTCACTTCTGCTTTATTGTCGAGTCCTGGCTGAACCAATTTGCCTGCCTCTGTTGGCACAGCACTGGGTGAACTAGTAGTTGCAGTTGGTGACTTATCCTTTGCAGCTTCAGGCTTTGTCTGAGTCTGGGTGGTATCGGCAGGCTTAGCTGCTTGCTGAAGTTGCCACACTTGATAGGCAGCAAAGCCGCTCAATGCTAATGCTAGTAAAGAGAAAAGGAGCGCCAACCTGGATGACGAACTGCCGGTGGAGCTTTGCCGCTGAGCATCTGAGCGCACAAGGGGTTTTTCACTTTCTCGGCCACGGGTTTTCATAAGTAGCATTACTGAGATAGCCTTGTATTACAATGAGATTTGCGTGTACTGAGTTCGGATCAAGATGAGGCTATTGTAAGGGAAAGCTATTCATTCCGTGATCTCCTCTTGCGGTCCCTCCGAATCTTGTCAATCCTTTTATACTCTCTTCATCTCCACTTAAAACTTACTGCCCCTAGGCAAGCGGCAACATGTCTATCACTCTCCGCAAGTCGATCGTCTCATTGCTATGTCTCTTTGCAATAGGAACAGCGGGGATGGGAGCACAACCAAAAGCTGGATTAGCAACTCCAGGTAATGCTACGCCTGGGCCCATTTGTCCTACTCAATTAGACTCTGCGATCGCCCAAATCCTCCAAAGCGTTTCCTCTATATCCAGTCCAAAGCCGCTGCAAGCAGTAGGACGAGCCTCCTCTACCAATCGTTCCGCCTTTGCTCGCGCCCGCTGGGGCATCCTGATTCAAACCTTGGCCTCGACGAACGCTCCAAGGGAAACTTTGTATACTCAGGACAGCGATCGCTACTTTTTGCCTGCTTCTAACGCCAAGTTGTTGACCACTGCGGTCGCTCTGCATCAATTAACGCCACAGTTCCGCATTCGCACCTCGGTATACCAGGTTAAGAGCCAAGGGAAGGTAAATCTACGCATTGTTGGGCGAGGCGATCCTAGTTTGACAGACCGGGAACTCGGCCTTTTGGTGCAGCAATTACGTCGTCAAGGCATTCAATCAGTTGATCAGTTGCTCGGGGACGAATCCTACTTTCGTGGTCCCGTGCCTAACTCGCAATGGGAATGGGGTGACATCCAAGCGGGGTACGGCGCACCCATCAACGGCTTAATCCTGAATCAAAACGCAGTCGGGCTCCAGCTATGGCCGCAAGCAGTGGGTCAGCCGTTGCGAGTGCAGTGGAATGATCCAGCAGAGGCGAGACGTTGGCGCATCAACAACCAATCAGTAACCGTCGGAGACACAGGAGATGAGTTTGTAGAAGTAGGGCGGGATTTGAGCCAGCCGTTGCTACAAGTACAAGGACAACTGCGGATAGGTGGACCACCAGAACCTGTAGCAGTAGCGATCGCTGAACCCAGCCAGAATTTTTTGCGCCGATTCCAGCGAGCTTTAGCAGCTCAACAAATTCGCGTTGGCCAAACATTAGTTACCCACACACCCACTACTAGAGCAGAGACAGAAATTGCCGCGATCGCCTCTCCCCCGTTATCAACCCTGCTGATCGAAACTAATCGAGAGAGCAACAATCTCTATGCCGAGGCTATTTTGCGGACTTTAGGAGCCAATACTGGAGCTACCCTGAAACAAGTTGCGGATCTATCTACTGCTGAGCAAGGTTTAGCAGTCGTCCAGCAAACTCTAACCAAACTTGGAGTGGAACCGGATAGCTATGTTTTGGCGGATGGCTCAGGATTGTCTCGCCATAACTTAGTTAGTCCTGCTGCTTTAGTGCAAACCTTACAAGCGATCGCCCAGTTACCAGAAGCTGAGATTTATCGCGCCTCACTCCCAGTTGCAGGCGTGAGTGGCACCTTACAAAGCCGCTTTCGAGACACCCCAGCCCAAGGACGACTACAAGCGAAAACGGGCACACTGTCGGGCATTGCCGCTTTGTCAGGCTACCTCAATCCGCCTCAGTATCAGCCACTTGTGTTTAGCATCATTGTCAACCACTCGAATCAACCCGCCTCAACCCTACGACAAACCATTGATGAGATTGTGCTCACCCTGACTCGGTTGCGTTCCTGTAGTCGTAACTCCAGTTTCCAGAGTCAGCGTTAGAATTGCCGTCGAGTAAAAATCAAAATCGCGATCGCTAGCAGCAACACTGTGTAAACCAGCCCGTATCCTGCATTCAGCAACAATTCTCTGGGAGCAGCCAAGACTCCATAAACTGCTTCGTTCTTGAGGTCGAGCCGAGCTAGATCAGGTAGAAATAAGTAGATGCCTTTGGTGAGACGGCGCAAATCGGGACTAGAAGCTAAGTTGCCTAGCGTCACCAAATCGCGGCTGAAATGTCCTACTAAGTAAACGGCAAAGGTGAGTAAAGTGGCTAACAGCGAACTGGTAAACACCCCAAACAAAATTGCCGCTGCCGTGATTAGAGACAACTCTAGAAACAAATAAAGCACCGCCACCAAGATGCTGACCAGCGGATACTGAATCTGCGCCCAAGTTAGCACCCCCAGATAAATTGCAGTCATGAGCGACAGGAGTACAGCCAAAACTGCGGACAAACCTAAGTGTTTGCCAATGATGAATTCAGCGCGACTCATCGGCTTGGCAATTAGCACCAAGACAGTGCGTTTTTCAATTTCTTTGTTAACCAAGCCAGTGCCCACAAATACGGCAATGATCAAACTCAGGGCTGTAATCCCCGCCAACCCGACATCTAGCAAGATTTTGTTTTCTGTGCCTGCCGAAACTTCTGGCAGCAATCGCAGCGCCATAATCAGCAGCAAGGCAAAGAAGCCGATCAAATATAGGATGCGATCGCGGATGACTTCCCAAAAGACATTGGTGGCGATCGTAAAGATTCTGCCGAGATTCACCTTCTCACTCCTTCAGCAATTCCTGCAAAGCAGACCCTAGGATTGCAAAGTTGGGCCTGGTTGAACTAAAGTAGGCCGACTAATAGATCCGCATTCAATCTTACTAGTGCTTGTCGTTTGCAGCGGCACTTCGGAAGTCACAGCTGTAGGAGAGATAGGTGCAACTGGACTGACAGAATTTTGCTCATTGCTGGGCGCTAGGGAACCATTGTCTGGCGTTGAAGCTGGAGGGACAGGCGGGACAGAGACACCAGCTTCAGGGCTAGGCGAGGCAGAAACAGCAGCTTCAGGAGCGGGTGAAGCAGTGTTAGGTGGGTTCTCTCCCTGAGTGATGCGGCAGGTTTTGGTGAGATAGTGGCTAGCAAGGTCAGAACTCGGCCCTTGCCAGAGAGCGAGCAACTGCAAAGTGTAATCTGGTTGATCGGGCAAAAATTGCGCTTGCAATTGCCATAAAGCATTTTCTTCCGAGGCAGGCAGTTGTTGCATTACAGCATTTTCAAACTCGGTTGGCTGTTGTTTGAGCGTTAAGAGCCACCGCTCTACCTCTGACCAAGAACGCGGTTCCAGTTCCGCTTTTAGCGTAGCCTCTGCCTGGTTTAGGATAATCACACCCGTTGGCGCTTGGGTTGTTTGTACCCCTAGACGCACAACAAAATTGCTTTGATTGAAATCATTCGCTAACAAGCTGGGGTAAATTTCTAACCAACCTTGAATCACGAAGTAAAGTTGAAACCAACAACTAATAATTAAATTGCTTAAAAAAAGAATGACTAGTCTTTGACGGCCTGCTGGGGTGGGAGCCCTAAACCGAGGGCCTGATTGAATAAACTCTCCTAAAGAAGCGATCGCGGCTGAAATCAAGGGCCAGCTAATAAACAGTAGCGAGGGACGTTCATCTAGCCATTCACCAAACAAAAAAATACTCACTAAGATGCCTGTAATCCAAGGCCCTAAAGACAGACCTCCGATCTGGATCGGGTTCTCAGTAGTGAACCACCCTACCCCAAAAATCAAAAAAATCCAGCCGCAAGTTGCTAGCAAATCCCGAACTAAATCACCCGCCAAGGCTGCCATCAGACAAGAAAAAATACTTAGCAAAATCAAAGTTTGCCAAGAAAAAGCTTTTGGCGGCAGTAGTAACTTTTGTAGCGTCTCAAAAATTTCTTTAACTCTGTCCATTCGCTTTAAAGCTCAGGTCGAATGCACGCGCCAATAAGATCAACAAAATAACACTGTAGCTACAAGCATTCGCTAATAAAATTGTAGTCGCTCGGTTAGTAGCAGCCAGGCTCAGCTCCCGACGTTGCAGCTTATCACGAGAACGAAGGATTTTTTGAGTGCTTACTTCTTCTTTCTTGTTTCTTTGCAGCAATATTTCTAACAGTTCTAATCCTTGCAACTCAACAATAAAAGTACCAAAAAAGGTAAATAAACCAACCATGATCAACAGAGTATTTGTATTCGTGGAACGAGCATTAAAAAGGATATAGCTCATTAATGGGCCTTTCCAATCCAGAGGCAGAGCAGGTTCCAGCGTAAAGAAAAAGAGCCAACCAATGGCAGTAGATAAGAGATTGATCGAAGCAGAATATTCCAGACTAATTCTACGGCTCAACTTTAATCGCTCTTGTAATACCACCGACTCGATCGCGATCGCGATGAATAAAAAGAGTAGCTGAAATAAGATAGCCCGCAATGGCAAAACAAACGAAAACACGGGTCTACCTCCTCAACAGCCGTTTCCATAAACTAGCTTTTTCAGCCACTTTTCCAGCCCATAATCTCTGAATTTTATTTCAAGTAAAGCTGACAGCACCTCCGCTAAGATGAAACTGCACGAGAAAACTGAGAGCTATGGTAAGAACTGGCGTTGGCATTCGAACCGCTCAAGCACGTTCTGAGCGGCTAGAGGGACAAATTCATGTCTACGATGGAGCGGGCAAAGGCAAGTCCCAAGCAGCGCTGGGCGTAGTGTTGCGCTCGATTGGCTTAGGCATCAACAGTTCTGTCCAAACTCGCGTCTTGCTCCTACGTTTTCTTAAAGGGCCAGGTCGCATGTATGAGGAAGATGCGGCGATCGAAGCTCTACAACGAGGCTTCCCCCACCTGATTGACCAAGTTCGGACTGGACGAGCCGAGCATTTTGGCCTAAATGACATCACTCGCTTCGATCGATTAGAAGCACAGCGAGGCTGGGATGTAGCAAAAGGTGCGATCGCCTCTGGTCTGTACTCAGTCGTGGTATTGGATGAGCTGAACCCGGTGCTCGACTTAGGTTTGCTGCCAGTCGATGAGGTGGTCAAGACCCTGAAGCAGAAGCCAGAGCACATGGAGATCATTGCCACCGGGCGGGCGGCTCCTCCAGCTTTGATTGACATTGCCAACCTACACTCAGAAATGAAACCCCACCACCATCCCACTGCCGCAGAGCAAGGGATTGATGGCATTGAGATTTACACTGGGGCTGGCAAAGGCAAATCCACCAGTGCGCTAGGAAAAGCGTTGCAAGCGATCGGCAAAGGCATTAGCCAAGACAAATCTCACCGCGTCTTGATTATTCAATGGTTGAAGGGGGGCTCTGGCTATACCGAAGATGCCGCGATCGCCGCCTTGCAGCAAAGCTATCCTAACTTAGTCGATCACCAACGCTGTGGCAGAGATGCGATTGTGTGGCGGGGCCAGCAGCAAGAACTCGACTATGTGGAAGCTGAACGAGGCTGGGAACTTGCCAGAGCCGCGATCGCTTCTGGACTCTACAAAACCATTATTCTCGATGAACTGAATCCGACGGTAGATCTAGAGTTGCTGCCCGAAGAACCGATTGTGCAAGCACTGTTGCGCAAACCGCGCGACACCGAAATTATCATCACCGGGCGTTGCAATAATCCTCCAGCCTATTTTGATCTCGCTAGTGTGCATTCTGAAATGATTTGCCACAAGCACTATGCCGAGAAGGGAGTGGATTTGAAGCGCGGTGTTGATTTTTAACTTAGGCTATTCAGTCAAGGCGATCGCAACCTCAGCCCGAGAGCTGGCAGGTATTTCCACATTGCCACGAAACTGCGAGAAGACCTGATAAGCCGCTAAATTCTGCTTCTGGTAACCGTTGGAGTTTTCCGGGTCTACCTTAACCAAGTTGTACTCTACATCTTCTGCATAAACGGTGAAGATGACGCTGAAGATCTCCAAAAAGTGAATCACCCACTGACAGTCCGCTTCTTGCAAATTCTCATAGTGCCGAATCAAGTCAGCAATACAAGACTCTAGATGAGTCCGAGAGTTTTTGGAAATTAAAATTAACTTGAGCAGCAGAATCACCAATGTAATTGGACTCTTCTGCATGACAAATAACGCAAATAGAGAACTTGGCTCTTTACGATTCTCAGTGGTTAAACATTCAATAACTCGATTACAAGTTCTAAGTAACAAAGCATCATCCAAATCCCGCTCATCATGAATTTCGTACAGGGATTCCAAACTACCAAACAATGATTTTTTCACTGATTCTGCTAAATCTTGATTACTCATAGAGTAAATCAAGTACTTTTTGAGACTGTCCTTAAACTGGCAATAAGTTAACTCATGGGTTTGCTTCAAGAAAATGTTAGCCAAGTTGGTATAGCTAAATACGCATTTCTTAGCGACTAATCTCTTAATTAAGAGCAGTACCTCGTCTCCTAGCAGAGTTGGGTTCTTCAGAGGTACAGTCTGCACAACATTAGACTGAGACCGAGCTACATATAAAGCTAGATCTCGTTTGTACTGCTCCTTTAACTGTTTTGATAGAACTCTGGCTGTTTCTCGCTGCTCTACCGAATTTGTGGTATTCACAAACTGAGAAACTAACAAATAAGACGTGTAGCGATGGCTCCAAGGTCTTTCTGGTTGAAATGTGCAAGCAGAAACAAATAACTCTAGCTCTTGATAATCGCTACTGCCGACAAACTTCTCTAGCCAACTATTGAGGCGAGTTAGGATGAGAGAAGCTGTTTTGCGATTGAACTTAATCTTAGGAAATAATCCAACTAGCTGTTGGATTATCTGATATTTTTTACTGGTATTCCAGTTGTTGATTAAGATGTAACAAGAGCGTTTGAGAGTATTACGAAACTCTTGCTCATCATTGGCAACAATAATTTGATACAGTGCTTGGTTTACCTCCGAGCTGGTCATGTTCACTGAGTGAACAAATAAGCTTTCAAACTCGGTTAAAGCAACCTCTGGGGAGCATTGCTTGACTGTATGAATCAAGAACTCATAGATTGTTTCCTGAGCGTGTTCAATTCCCTTCGTGAAGTGCTGAAAATGAGGCTCAGGGTGATAACGCTCGACCGTAGGTTCTTGAATTAACATAAGGAGTCAACAGGGAAGGAGAGTTTGGAGTAGCTCGCACAGACCAACTGGGGAACTTTTGCCAGCCAACCTGCATCCAAGCTAGTAACTGACTCCCGGATGCGGCTGTTGCTCCAAATCTTATGGTTTGCCCGGAGGCAACCTCGTGATTCAACCCTGGTAGATGCGGTGAAGCTGCTCATATTTTTGGCTGATGACGCGCACAGGATACTAGTGACTTTACTGAGGTAATCAGTGTGACGAATCATACGGGCAGGCGTGATCAAAGTCACTCAGGATAAAGTCAGTGTAGCGAGACGATCGCGATCGCCCCATCACTGATATAGGTTATTTGTTTTAGGTACTGAGAACATAAACCACAACGCCAGCTTCCGGTTTTCCGGGTAGCCCCGTGGGTGAGACACTTGAGCGATACTCTCTGTAACTTTCAGCCTCCGTGGATCAAGACAAATGTCTTAAGACCATTTCTGCACCACACTCCCTAGTTCTACGGTATTTAGATGATCCAAGATAAAGGCTTTCCGCAAAAGTTCTGGGGGGACATATTCGTCATATTTTTGTAGTCTCGGTACCTCATCCGGACCCAGTAGTTCTTCAGCCGCCAGCTTGCCATCCGCGATCGCCACAATTTCGCATAGCAAGTTTTCGAGCTTGGCTTTGCCTAACTGTACTGTAAAGAAGTAAGGCGATCGCCCCCCAATGCCTTTGATCTTCAAGGAGTCTCGGCAGCAGAGCTTCAGGTATCGTTCTAAGGTGCGGTAAGCGGTGGTGCCCAGCCAGGGAAAAATGCAGCAGCTTCGGTCATCCAGTTGCAGCAAATGGTGGCGATCAAGTTCGACTCGTTTAGCCCATTGCCGAGCACTTTGCAGTCGCTCCTTCGCCCCCGGTTGCAAGTAACGATACTCGGTATCCTCAAATAGAACTCGGCGCATGCGTTGCAGCACTTTGGTATGCAGCGTGCCGCCCCCTCCTTGCCAAGCGCTACTGGCGGCCCCAGCGCTGGGTTGCACAAATACCGTTTTGGTTTTGTCGTCAATTTCTAGCACCTGCCACGCTCGCCCTGCTAGAGCGACGCGATCGCCCACATCCGGAGGCAGCGCAATACTGCCAATCGCTGTTGTGCCTTCTTGCACTGTGTATTCTTCACTGTCTGGGAAAGTGGCGTAGAACTTAAAGCTCCGCACAATCCGTTCACCTGCCAGCCCAACGATTAGCGTGCCTTCTGCCGTTTTCTGGATATGGTCAATCTCAATCAGGTGGCGCAGAAGTTGGCGAAATTCTTCTGGAGCGATCGCTCGAAAAGTTGGCAGTGTTAGCACTTGCTGAGCCAAGGCAGCAGGGGACAACTCTCCCAAAGCTACCAGCGTACTCATCGTCTGGTGATAGAGCAGGCTCAAGGGATACTGCAACGGTTGAATCGGCTCGATCCAACGTTCTTCCAGGTAAAGCTGAAGGATAGCGATCGTTTGTAGCAGTTGCCAGGGAATCTGATCGGGCAAAAATTCTGGGTCTACGATCGGATCTTCCACACAGACAAAGCGCATATCCGCAGGCGTTCCCCGTCGCCCCGATCGCCCTAGCCTTTGCAGAAAACTGGCGACCGAAGGAGGCGACTCTAGCTGAATCACCCGCTCCAACTGCCCAATATCAATCCCCATTTCAAAGGTGACGGTTGCTGCTGTCACCGCAGGCGTGGGAGCCCGCATAGCATCTTCCGCTGCTGCTCGTAAAGTGGCGGAGATACTGCCATGATGCACATGGTAAATATCGGGCAAGCCTTTAGCGGTGGCGGCTTGGCGGAGACTGGCGATCGCTTCTTCGGCAGCGGTGCGATTGTTGGCAAAAATCAGGCACTTGCGCGACTGAGTTTGGTTGAATAAGTAATTCTGGTATGGGCTAAACGCCGCATCCCGATAGTCTCCTTTAGCTCGGATTGGCTCCGAGCGATAGAAATGCTCCAAAGACAAATGTAGAGTGCGTTGCCCAATTTTCACTTCTGGCGTGATCACCGATTGCTGCGTGCCTGATCGCAACCAATCTTCGGCTAACCCGTAATCTCCAAGCGTTGCAGACAAACCAATCCGACGGGGATAGTTTTGTGTCAGCTTCGCCAGTCGCGCTAGTTGGCAGAGAATTTGGCAACCCCGTTCCGAACCAATAAAGGCATGAATCTCATCAATCACCACAAACCGCAATTCACCAAACAAGCGATCGAGGTTTTTGCTCTGGTTAATCAACAAGCTTTCCAATGATTCGGGTGTAATTTGCAGTACACCTCTGGGATGTTTTAGCAGCTTTTGTTTCTGACTCTGCGCCACATCCCCATGCCAAGCCCACACCGGAATATCCGCTTCTTTCAGTAAATCGTTGAGGCGATCGAACTGGTCATTAATCAGCGCTTTAATCGGGCCGATGTACATCGCGCCAATCGTTTTGGGGGGTGCCTCATACAGCAAGGTCAGCACTGGCAGAAACGCCGCTTCAGTTTTGCCCGCCGCCGTTCCCGCTGCAATCAGCAGATGAGCGTCCGTCTCAAAAATCACTCGGCAAGCTTCTGCCTGCACCTGCCTCAAATCGGTCCAGCCGTGGCTATAAATATATTCCTGAATAAAGGGGGCTAAGCGGTGATAGGCGCGATCGCTCATACAAATTCGTGTGCTTGCGTTAGTAACCCACCCTACCGGATCTGGCTACTACTGCTGAAACTGACTTAACAACCAAGCATCTATTCGAGCTTGATCGCTCTCACGGCTCATCTCTAAGGCTTGGCACAAAACCGCGATTGCTAATCCTGGCAACACCTAAGATTCCACAATTCACCGACTCGTAAAAGCAGGTGATAAATTTAAACAGAACTTGGGTCAGCACCCATAAATCCTACTTTTACGCCAGCAGCTTTCATTACTTTCATTGCTTTGTCGTGCATTAAAAGCAGTGTCAATAAACCTATAAGTGGTATAAACAAGCTAATCATAAATAATATCATCGACGTAGTTGAAATTTTTAGGGATTTACCTAACTTGTATAACGCAAATATTTGAAGTGCTGACGCGGCCAAACATACGAATATACTTATGAATGTCTCTTCTACAGAAGTATAAGATAAATTAGCGGCTATAGCGGCAAGAAGAGACCATAAAAGTAATCTGTGATATTTAGCGATTTCCTGAAGTTCCACACGAGACAAAGCGATATTCATGATCAACTCCTTACAGATAATAGAGAGAGATAAGTTTTCCGGCTTTAGTTGCTTCTTGGTTAAAACGGCATAACCAAATAGACAATTTCTATATACTGATGCTTCGATAGGTAGGCAAAAATTTTCCGTATAGTATGCCGATTTAGAGAAATAGATAGAAAATCTCAATGTGTTTTTAGAATGGTGAAACTTAAGATTTTCTGCTTCCAGTCCACTAAAGCGATCGCCCTTTACCAATTAAGTTAAAAGCGATCGCTTTACTCATCACTCAAATTGAAGTGATGACAGTTTGTAGCTCTATCGTAAGCAGCGATTTTCGCCGCTTTGGTCATTCAAGCAGTTGCCATTGCGATCGAGAAGTACCACTGAACTAATGCTAGGGAATTGCTTTAATGTGGCACTGATAGAGCTTTTAATCCGCGCATCATCACCAATGCCGCCGGATACTACTTGCTTGCAGAACTGTAACTTGGCAACGCCTGTAGACACAGCAAGCTTAAAGTCTCGACCACAGTTAGAGCTACCTTGAAAATTGATCGGGGCTCTAAAACCTTGTTGTCTTTCTTGACTGGTTGGGCCTGCGACTAATTGCTCAATGGCAAATTGGGCCACCCCTTGAGTTTGGGTGCGTCGTACTACAGGAGCCACATAAGAGAAATCTTGTTGGCTGCGGCTGGTGGGGAAAAACACTTTGACTGGCTTGGTGCTGGTTGTAGCAGCAACAGTCGAGGCTTGGGCTACGTTGCCAACAGGGTTAGCGTTTGTGGGACGGCTGTCAGACAGGCTAATTCCAGCGAGGGTAGCGATCGCTAAGCAAGAGAAGAGAGAGTTACGTAAATTGAACATGGGGGTTTAGGCAAGTATTGTGTGATTGCTAAAAGTGAGCTTCACTCTGCGATCGCCCAATTCCTAAACCTCTGCAATAGAATTTTCTGCAACTCTTATTGTCTCAATTCAACCATTAGCAGGAAGTCAAAAAAAATAGTGATTGCTCTCTCCAGGTTCAACAGTAGTGAAAGTGAGGATCCTTTTATATAAAATTCCACTGCATTGGTTAAAATAACCTCACAACCAACAATAAAAATCTTCTCTAGACTGTTCTAAGTAAGTTTTTATACACTGCCAGATGCTAAGGATGAAGCCAATATTCCAAACACGTTTTTATAATAATTTTGTTGATCTCCGAACGAATGTTTGCTGCTTGTTGAAATTCCAAGGAAAGTTATAAAAAGTTATGGATTTATCGATAGTAAGTAGAACATTCAACTCTTATTCAACCTAAGAACTGGGAAAGATTTACTCTAAATTAAGCGATCGCCCTCTGAAATTTAATTAGTAGTGAAAGCGATCGCTACTAATCTTTATTCCTGCGATTACAGTGTAAATTCTGCAAATTCTCCGGTTTCGTCTACTTTGGCGTCTTTGCCTGAACGGGTAGGTTGGAAATTGGTGCCGCCGAGAAGTTGGGTGAGGGAGAGTTTGGGGTTTTGGTGGAGCAGGTTGAGGGCGCTGATGAAGTCGCGGACAATTTCGCCGGGGGTGAGTAAAGCTTCGGCACCGAGGCGATTAGTGATTTCTTTGAGGAAGGCTTGTAGGTCGCGATTATTCAGCGAAGTTTGGTAAGCGTAGTGAGCGGAATGAACTTCTGCCAAACGTTGTAGCAGTTGGAGGATTTCTGGTTGGGTGAGGGGTTCTAGTCGAATTACCGGGCCAGATGTATCTTGCAGGCCTGGTTGAGCAAAGCGACTTTGAGCGGTGCGGCGTTGCCAGGCGGGGTCGCTGTAGAGTCCTCGGCGGGAATCTTCGAGAAATTGTGGCGTGCCACCGATGATGATGTCGAGATGTCCGACTCGACCTTGCACGGTGTCATTAAACATTGCCAACAACTTGTCGTAATTGTTCTGGCGGGAACCTGCATGGGTGATTTTGTAGAGATGCACCGCCTCATCTAGCAGCACCAGTAAGCCTTTGTAGCCGATACCTGAGACGAACTTGGCAAAGAGTTTGATGTAGTCGTACCAAGTTTCGTCATCAATGATCACCTTCACGCCTAGGGCTGCTTTCGCATCGGATTTAGTCGAGAATTCTCCTCGCAGCCAACGCAGAGCAGAATCTTTTAGCTGGTCGTCGTCGGTGCGGTAGCCCCGCCAGTAAGCGATGATTACGCTGGCAAAGTCAAAGCCGTGAACTAGTCCTTCTAAGGTTTGCACGACTTCGCGAATCTTGACTTCTACCAAGTCATCAAAGCCTTCGTCTTTGGGACGCTTGCCGCTTTCTTGCGCCACTTGAGTAAGGACACCGCTAATCCAGCGCTCCAGAATTAGGGCGATCGCGCCGCCGTCTGGATTCGTTTTCGTAGCGATGTTTTGCATCAACTCTCGATACGTGGCGATACTTTGTCCACTGGCTCCTGCTAAGCGGCGTTCGGGAGACAAATCAGCATCGGCGACTACAAAGCCTTGCTCCATCGCTTGATTGCGGATCAGTTGCAGGATGAAGCTTTTACCAGAGCCGTAGCGACCAACGACAAACCGAAAGGCTGCGCCACCTTCAGCCGTGTTTTCCAGGTCTTGCACTAGAGCTTTGGCTTCCACTTCCCGACCCACGGCAATTTGCTCTAGACCAATTCTGGGCACGACTCCCGCACCCAAAGCATTGATCAAGGCTGTGGATACGCGCTTAGAAAGTTTCTGCTTTGCCATGTGTCTTTGCTCGGTCTTGTAGTGGCTGATGTGGATTGGTTCAAGTGTCTGTTAACTGTACCGCCAAACTCTGATGGTTTGGTCGGCGCTACTGCTAACCAATGTATTGCTATCTGGCGCAAAGGCAATCGCACAAATCTTAGCCGTATGGTCGCTCAAAGTGGTTAGTAATTCTCTCGACTCTAAATTCCAAACTTTCAGTGTGCCATCTTCACCGCCACTGGCTAAGAACTGACCATTGGGGCTAATGGCAACTGCCGATACTTGACCTTTATGCAACGCGAGGCTAGAACTAACGTCTGGGCCTAAATCCCAAAGCTTGATGGTGCCATCTGCACCACCACTGACCAAGGTTTTGCCATCGGGGCTAAATGCTATTGAGCAAACTTTACTGCCATGAGCAGGCAGCGAGTTGAAACTTGTTTTGGTGTCTAAATTCCAGAGGTGAATGGTGCCATTTTGATCACCACTGGCCAGAATGTCTCTGTCAGGACGAGGGCTGAAAACCACTGAGGTGATGAAGCCATAACCGTTGATAGTTTGAATTAACTTCCCAGTTCTGATGTCCCATACCTTAATGCTACGATCGGCACTGCCACTGGCGAGCAATTGTCCGTCTGGGTTGACGGCGATCGCATTTACGGCGGTTGTATGTCCAGTGAGGGTGCGTAATAATTTCCCTGCCTTGAGATTCCAGACTTTAATCGTGTTGCTGCTGCCACTGCTAAACAACAGCTTGCCACCGGGATGTAGAGCTAGGGCATAAATCGAACCAGAGTTTTCTGGGTGAGGGAGGGTTTGCACCCATTTACCTTCCAACGCCCAAACTTGCAGCTTGTTGTCACTACCACCACTAATTAAGGTTTGGCTATCCGGGGTGACTAATAAAGCATTGGCTCCACTCTCAAAGATCACCCGACATTTCCAGGTGCCCAGTTTGGAGGGTAGCGCCGCGATCGCTGCTGGCACATCCGCCACCTCAACATCAATGGTCGTGACCGGGAAACTTTCCCGACCTACAACTGCGATCGCTCGCTGCAAATACTCCTCATAGTCCTCATAAATTTGTGGAATCAGCGAGGAGGTTCCAGGCTCAAAAATCAGGTCATCAATGATGGCATCCGCTTTCTCGTTAATTGCATCCACCAGCATTTGCGGCATGGTGGGCACCGCATCAGCAATCTGTCGCAGTTCTTCCGCGTCTTGTCGCAGAATCGCTTCTAATGCCCAATATTCAGAGTCGGAAAGTTGATTAATCAGCTCGTGCCACTCAGGAGGTAAAAAAGGTCTTTGATCTACATCTGGATTAGATGTAGGAACAGGCAGTTCAGACGGTGGCGCGATCGCTGGAAGTACGGATTCAACTGTTATAAGTCTGCCAGGAAGAGATTCTCGACTCGAAACCTGTGCTAGCAGAGTTTCCAGGGATGTCTCTAGCTCGCGCCTTTGAGTGGCGATCGCCGCAAATAACGATTGAATTTCTGACTTCAAGGGTTGGAGATCAATCCCTGCAACTAACCCCGCAATTTCCGATTTCAGCGGTTGTAGATCGATCGTTGTAACTAATTCTGCAATTTCCGATTTCAGCAGTTGCAAATCAATGCTTGGAACTTCCGCTCTTAACGGCTGTGTATCGATCGCCGTAACTAGGTCTTGAATTTCTGATTTCAGCGGTTGCAGATCGATCGCGGCAACTAGTTCTGCAATTTCTGACTTCAGCGGTTGTAAATCAATCTTCTGGATTTCCGATTTCAGTGGTTCCACATCGATCGCGGAAATGATGGTTTGGATTTCCGACTTCAATGACTGTGCATCAATGGTTGAAATTAATGCTTCAATCTTTGATCTCAACTTTTGAACATCGATCGCAGTGACTAATTCTTGAATCTCCGACTTCAGCGGTTGCAGATCGATCGCAGTGACTAATTCTTGAATCTCCGCTTTCAACAACGGCACATTGATGGCTGCCGCTAGCTCTTGAATCTCGGCTCTTAGTGGCTCAATGTCGATCGTTGCAACTAATCCTTGGATTTCCGTTTTTAATGGCTGCACATCCACAGCAGAAATGATGGTTTGAATCTCCGCCTTCAACGGCTCTATATCGATGGCTGCTAGGTCCGTCAGAGACTGGTTTAGAGTTTGTCGCGATCGCTCTAGCGTTTGAATTTGCGCCTGCAAATCTTGGGTTTCTGCGGCTAATAACTGCTTGCTCGTTTGCAGTGCAGCAACTTCGCCGTGGAGTTGGAGTTTCTGAGTCGTAAACTCAGCAGCTTGAGCCTTGAGTTGCGTCAGTTCTTGCTGGAGCTGACCCACATCAACCGCTAAAGTTTGCCGTGTCTCGCTCGTAGTGACGATCGCTTGCTGGATTTCACCTTCCTGCGCCGCCAAATCCTGTAGCCGTTCTTGCCACTGCTGAAAACTAGCTTCCAGTTGCTGCTTGCGGCCTTCCAAAGTAGCGATCGCTTGACCTAATTCCCGATCTTGCTGTTGTTGTTCAGCAATTCGAGTTTGAAGCTTTTCAAGGTCAGCTTGCAAAAAGCTCAAACTGGTTTCGGCTTGTTGCCTTTCTGCGGTTGCACTCAGAAGGGCTTGCTGGATTTCGGCTTGCCGTTGCTCGTAAGCCTGCAACTGTCCCGCGATCGCCTGCCCCTTTAATCTGGCTTGCTTTTTCTGGCGATCGTCAATGGCAACGGCACCCGCATAGGCACCGGGAGCAATCAACCCGGTGAGGAGCGATCGCTGCAAGTTGCGCTCAGCAAAAAAACTTAAGCCAAAGCTAAGGCCGAAAGCGGCTGAACCGATGACAATCCGATTGACTAGCATGCAAGCTTTGTTATTAATTCTGTCGGGGGCAATTTTGTGCTACTGCTTTACAGCCAAGGCATTCCTGTCACGGGTGAGTTGCGGTGAGTAGCAGCGACTAGAGAATATATAGCATTCAGTACACTTCTTCGAACTTAAGCGGCAATTTCCGGTACTCCGCAGTTTTTTTCAGTCTACTTCTAGAAAAGAAAGTCATCGCTACTTAAGTGGTGCTGCCTCCCAGATAGCAACTTCATGAAGCTAATACCGTGTGAGTATCAATTTTTAATGAAGAGTGTCCGAATACGGAGATGGATTTATGGAGGCGTATGACAAGATCTTACGAGACTTAAATGTTGGGGCTGCTTCTACCAAAGTCCCTTTCCATCAACTTTTTTCAAGCTATTTGATTGCAATCAAAATAGTTTCTGTGTTGAGGAAGCTGGAGTTTGGAGCGCTTCTTTCAACCCAGTTTCTACGTATCTTCACGCAACGGACCCATTGCCGAGTTTTGTTATTGAGGGAAATACAACCCATGACTATGGCAACAACGATCCAGAAGTTATCGATCGCGGCTGCTAGTGCTTCGGTGCTGGCGATCGCGGCTCATGCTACCCCCGCTGAAGCTGCCCGGATATTTGGTTTTGAAAGTAGTTACGAAGGTTTCCCAATCACAGGTAGTTTTACGATTGATGACACGACACCCGGAACCAGCCCTGTCCTTGGTTTTGACATCAGCTACTACGCCAAAGCCATTTCTCAGGCTACAGTCACAGGATATGGCCAGTCGTTGACATTTCAAGATGTTGATTTCTATGTTGGCAACGATCTGCTGGGTTCAGATACTGTAGATGCGATCGCCTTCAGTCTCGGTCCTATTCAGGATGCGCTAGATAGCAACTTTGTCGCGGTTCTTTTTCCTAGTTTTTTGTCTAGCTTTCAAGTTTCTTCCAGTTCTCTTTCAGAGGCTTTAGATGCCTTGGATGGAGCAACAGGAATTGCATTCGCTCCTTACTTAGCTGAGGACGGTGAAGAGCCTTTCTATGAAGTGAGTTTCTTTGCAAAGAAGGATACAGCATCGGTTCCTGAACCTGCTTCTCTCGTAGGACTTTTGGGTGTTGGAGCGTTTGTTGCGGGTTCTGCTTGGAAGCGTAAGCAGAACCCGCAACAACTGTAAATTCTGAAAAACCCCAATTTTGAATCTTGTACGTTCATCCCGGTTGCCATGCCCTCAAAAGCATGGCTTTCTCTTTGTTAGGTTATAAGCGGAAATACCGACTTAGAATGTGAAGTTCTGGTTTTGAGACCTTGCTTAACTATCGGGTTGTGAGGCTAAACTCTTGTGAACTTGGTTTATCTGCTGCTCAAAACCTCTTGGGTGAGTGTTCTACTGGCGATGCTAACTGGGCTGCTGGGCGGTGCGAGTAGTACCGGACTCATTGCCCTGACCAACACCAGCTTAACCAGCCAGAATCCGCCCACTGCTGCCTTGATGCGAAACTTTGCGAGTCTAGGCTTAGTGCTGTTGCTCACCACGATCGCCTCGCAGATTTTGTTAGCTCGACTGGCCCAAGGCTCAATTTTTGAGTTGCGGCTGTTGTTAAGTCGTCAAATTCTGGCTTCCCCCCTACGCCAACTAGAAGCACTAGGCGCATCTCGGCTTCTGGCTACCCTTACAGACGACATTCAATCGGTTGCCAATGCCCTCTTCTCGTTTCCAGTGCTCTGCATTGATATTGCCATTCTGGTCAGTTGCCTCACCTACCTCGCGTGGCTTTCATTGTCTGTATTTGGGTTGATGATGCTAGTGCTGGCAATCGTGATTGCTAGCCTGCAAGTAATTATTAGTAGGGCTAGAAAAGCCCTCTCTCTAGCTCGAAAAGAACAAGACAACCTATTACATCACTTCCAGGCAATCATCACAGGCATTAAAGAGCTAAAGCTGCATTATCAGCGGCGACAAAGCTTCCTGACCGAAGATCTTTATGTGACTGCCACAGCTGCTCGTGACCACAACATCGCAGGCATGACCACCTTTGCGATCGCTGGAGGCTATGGACTTCTCGCCACCTTTTTGATCATCGGTTTGTTGCTCTTCGCCTTGCCCCGCTTTATCAGCACCAGTCCTGAAATTTTGTCTGGTTATGCCCTCGTTGCGCTCTATTTAATGCTGCCTTTCCAAGGAATTTTGGGGGTGATTCCCGTTCTGAGCCGAGCCACCGTAGCCCTAGACGCGATTCAGGCGTTGGGGTTAGCTTTGAGTGAACATGCCACTGAGGCAACGGCGATCGCCCCTCCTCCACCCAATCCAGCTTGGCAACGACTCGATCTCGTAGATGTAACTCATGCTTACCGAGGCGAGCGCGAAGAAGACGGGTTCTCGTTGGGACCACTAAGTTTAAGCTTTCAACCGGGAGAAGTAGTGTTTCTCGTCGGGGGTAACGGTAGCGGCAAATCAACCCTCGCCAAGCTGATTACAGGACTCTACAGTCCTGAAGCGGGTGAGTTAAAACTCGATGGTCAACCAATCACTGATGCCAACCGAGAATGGTATCGGCAGCACTTCTCGGTGGTTTTTGCTGACTTTTACCTGTTCGATCGCTTGTTGGGTTTGGGCGATCGCGCTGATCTCGATCCGCAAGCCAAAGAGTACCTAATTCAGCTCCACCTCGACCACAAAGTTCGGGTTCAAGATGGCACCCTATCGACCACCACGCTTTCTCAGGGGCAACGCAAGCGACTGGCGCTGCTCACCGCCTATCTAGAAGACCGCCCAATTTACCTGTTTGACGAATGGGCTTCCGATCAAGACCCAATCTTCAAAGAGATTTTCTACACGCAACTTTTGCCAGAGCTGAAGCAGAGAGGCAAATCTGTCTTGGTGATTAGCCACGACGACCACTATTTCCATCTCGCTGACCGCATTGTGAAGCTGGATTATGGCAAGCTGGAATACGACAAGCGCATTGCTGCCTAATTTTGCCCGTGCCCAACCCTCGCCAACTTGCCTTTCTCTCCCTGCGATCGATCCAACGAGATGCCTTTGCGGATGTGGCGCTCGATCGCGTCCTGCAAGATGCTGAACTCAGTAGCCAAGATCGACGGCTGGTGACTGAGCTAGTGTATGGCAGCGTCAGACGGCAACGCACTTTAGATGCGCTGATCGATCAGTTGGGCAAAAAGAAAGCTCATCAACAACCTCCAGATTTACGGGCAATTCTGCACTTGGGGCTTTATCAGCTACGCTATCTGAACCAGATTCCCGCCTCGGCTGCGGTCAATACCACCGTTGAGCTAGCCAAACAAAACGGTTTTCCAGGGCTAACGGGGTTTGTCAACGGCTTCATGCGCCAATACATCCGCTTAGCGGAGACATCTAGCGATCCCTTGCAACTTCCGTCTGATCCTGTTCAGCGGTTAGGAACTCTGCACAGTTATCCTGACTGGATCGTTCAAGTTTGGCTCGACCAACTGGATTTAGCCGAAACCGAGCAATTGTGCGAGTGGATGAATCGCCCGCCCCACATTGACCTGCGAATCAATCCTCTTCGCACTTCCCTCGACGAAGTAGAGGCAGCGATGCAAGCCGCAGGCGTGGCGGTGCAACGTTTGCCCCATTTGCCTCAAGCCTTGCGATTACTGGAGCCTGCGGGTGCGATTCAGAAATTGCCAGGGTTTCAGTCAGGCTGGTGGATGGTGCAGGATGCTAGCGCTCAGTTGGTTAGCTATCTGGTTGACCCGCAACTTGGCGAGTTTGTAATTGATGCTTGTGCGGCTCCGGGTGGTAAAGCTTTGCATCTCGCAGAACTGATGCAAGATCAAGGCACGATTTGGGCTTGCGATCGCACCCCATCTCGCCTGAAAAAACTCAAGGAAAACGCAGAACGCTTGGGCATCCACTCCACCAAGATCAGCATTGGAGACAGCCGCAACCAACCGCAATTTGTCGGCAAGGGCGATCGCGTTCTCCTCGACGCACCTTGTTCTGGCCTTGGTACACTCAACCGTCATGCTGATGCTCGCTGGCGACAAGCTCCCGATCGTGTGCAAGAGTTGGCAACGCTGCAACAGGAACTCTTAGTCGCAGCCGCCACTTGGCTCAAACACGATGGCGTGCTGGTTTACGCTACCTGTACGCTGCATCCACAAGAAAATGAGCAAGTCATTGAGGCTTTTCTCGCTCAACATTCCGATTGGCAGATCGAGCCACCCGCACCCAACTCCCCGGCTGCCGCCTTTGCCACCCCTCAAGGCTGGGTCAAAGTTTGGCCCCATCGTCAACAGATGGATGGCTTTTTCATGGTTCGCCTTAAGCGTGCAGTTCGGCAGACTGCCACTAGTTAATTCAGGCGATCGCGGCTCTCATCTTTAAGGATGGCAATGTCGCGAGTGAAGAGAGCAATTCGCAAGCTTTATGCTCAGTGGTTAGACGACAAAAAATAACTCCAGCTAATGCACTGGAGTTCCCACACAGAGACCACTTCAATCAATTTTCTAAAAAGCTTAGCGAGGCTGACCAATGCCAGGAGTTTCTTCCTTCTCAACTTCAGGCACAATGTCAGGGCGATCCTTATCTTCCCAGCCTACAGGACGCTTAGAGTTGTACCAAGCGACCGAACCAATTGACGCAGCGGCAATAAATCCAACGATATAAACCAAGGTGGCAGAGATGGGGAAATGAGGAGTATTTGTAGCAACTTCTGCTGTTGCCGCCGCCGCAATTAATAAAGACATCTTAATAACCTCTCTACGATTTGAAATACTAATTTACAGTACAACAACAGTAGCAGAGCTTGCTCAGAGGCTGGCTCTCCCCAGAGTTGGATTCGATCCCCCTTCCTAAGACAGTTCTTCAGAATGCGGGTGGCGCAGGCTCAGAATCAGCAGGTGGTTCAGGTTCCGCAGGCGCTTCCTCTACGGGAGCTTCTTCTGCAGGGGCTTCTTCTATGGGAGCTTCTTCCACAGGGGCTTCTTCCACGGGTGCATAGTCGCTGGGTGGCGCTTCTTCTGCTGCAGGTTCAGGTGCAGGTTCACTGGGAGCTGAGTCTTCATAACCGCCGGAGTCATAGCCGCCGCCAGAATCATAGCCACCACCGGAATCGTAGCTACTTCCAGAATCGTATCCACCACCAGAGCTCTCGCTATTCGCAGCCCCAGTTTCAGGCGCAGTACTGCCTGAAAGCTCACGTTTAGGCGTGACAGGCTTAGCTTTGATGCTGCCTTTGCGCCCCTCAAAACTTGGTAACTCGGGAAACTTCTGGACTGGCATGCCTTGCACAACTTTAGTCATGAATTCACGCCAAGTGTGAGCAGCCGTACCACTTGTCCCCCAAGTAGGGTCGTTGTTGTCGTTGCCCAACCACACCCCAGTCACAACCTGAGGAATATAGCCGATAAACCACAAGTCACGAGCTTCCTCAGAAGTGCCTGTTTTTCCAGCAACAGGCCGCCCTACCTGCGCTGGCCGACCTGTGCCAGACTGCACCACACCCTCTAGCATCCAAGTGAGGATGGAGGCAGTACCTTTATCAACCACTCGTTTGGGCTTAAAGTCGGCGCTGTAAAGAACTTGTCCCTGTCGATTGAGAATCCGAGTAATGCCGTGAGGTGTAACTGCATTCCCTTGAGCGGCTAATGTCCCATAAGCACTAGTCAGCTCTAGCAAGTTAACTTCCGACGCTCCTAAGGCTAGGGAATAAGTCGGCATTAACTTAGACCGAATGCCCATGTCTTTCGCCATCTTGACCACCGGATCGAACCCGACGTCAATCAAGACCTTGACCGCAACCACGTTGACAGAATAGGTTAAGGCATCTCGCATCGAGACCCATCCCCGATAGGTCTTACCGTAGTTCTGGGGCTTGTAACCATCAACCGTGTATTGGGCATCTAAATAGCCATCGGTGGGCGAAAACCCAGCCGCGATCGCACTCGTGTAAACCAAGGTTTTGAAGGTAGAACCCGGTTGCCGTTGGGCTTGGGTCGCTCGGTTAAATTGGCTCTTGCCATAACCATTACCTCCTACCAACGCCTTTACCTCACCGTTGCGGGGGTCGAGCGAGACTAAAGCGGCTTGGCTAAAACCTTCCGCCGAGCCATCTAGCTCTACGGCATCTTTAATTGCTTTTTCTGCTGTCTTTTGCCACTGACGATTTAAGGTGGTTTCAACCGTTAAGCCACCCAGTTCCAACGCTTCTGGAGAAACATACTTGGGTAGCTCCTGCTGGATGTAGGAGGTAAAATAGGGCGCTTCGATCACCAAGCGCTTTGGAGTGCTGGGTTTGAGTTGCAGAGGAGCCGCGATCGCCGTTTCCATCTCAGCCTTGCTGATGTAGCCAGTATCAAACATCCGCTGCAACACAACGTTGCGCCGCTTGACGGCAGAGTCAGGATTGACCAAAGGTGAGTAAACACTAGGAGCAGGAGGCAACCCAGCAATCATTGCGGTTTCTGGCAAAGTCAGCTTGTCCACTGGCTTACTGAAGTAAACCCAGGCCGCATCAGCGACACCATAAGCCCCCGAACCCAAATAAACCAAATTCAAGTAGCGCTCTAGAATTTGCTCTTTCGGCATCTGCCGCTCTAGCTCTCGAGCTAGCATGGCTTCTTTCAATTTGCGCGTAATGCTACGCTCTTGGTTCAAAAATACAATGCGGGCTACCTGTTGCGTGATCGTGCTGCCGCCTTGCACCAAATCCCCTGAGACAACATTGGAGAGGGCTGCACGAACAATCCCTTGGTAATCTACGCCCTTGTGCTTATAGAAACGCCGATCTTCTGCTGCAATAAAAGCTTCGACCGTGTTTTTGGGAAATTGACGGATGGTCAATTTTTCTCTTGTAGCAGGCCCCGACTGCTGTAGGATAGTTCCGTCAGCGGCTTTAATCGTGAGGGTGCCGTCTCGGACAAAGGTAAAGATACTCCCGGTATCCGGTAAAGTACTCTCCAGAGACCACCAACCAATTCCCAAAGCGCAGATACCACTAGTCAAACCGAGCCCCAACCAAAATAAGCGATTCTGGTGAAGCGGTTTTGGGCCTCGGAATGGTCGCAGAATGGGAGCGAGTCGTGATCTTTCAACGCGAGCAACGGCTTGAGTCGATAATTGCTTAACGTTCGACTTTAGCCGCTTCCCTGGTGATTTGGGCACTTTCTTGCGCCGCTTTTTAGGTTGCGATTGATCATTGGAGGCGATTGGTCCAGGTTCTGCTGACTCAGCATTATTGAACTTGGCCGAAAAACCCCTGAGCCTTGAGATAAACTTTGCCACTGTAGCTCCTCACTCGCCACCACACACCAAGCCGCTCTTCGCTCTTAATTTTAGGGCTTGGTATCCCAATATGCACCCCAATGATCGAAATCGTCCTATCGTAACCTCAGTCTAAAAGTCAAGTGTTCATAACCTTTTTAGGCAAAAAATTAGCTAAAACAAGCTTAAACACCCGCATGGCCTAGCGCTAGAGCCGCGACTAGCATGCCTAACACTAAAAACGGTTGAGCGCTCGCTTGGTACTTCACATCATTCTTGAGGGGATCACGCAGGAAGTACATATCCTGAAACGTGATTTGGGGAATTACGAGTAGTAACAAAATGACCGCATACAAATTCTGATGAATACTAACTAGATAAGCTGCAACCCCGGTTTGAAACACATCAATCATCAGGACGCAGATCCAAGCAGCAGTGGTAACACCAAACATGACTGGTAGCGACTTTAGACCTAGCTGGCGATCGCCCTCCACACTCTTAAAGTCATTCACGATCGCAATGCCTAAGCCCGCAAAGCTATAGAACAACGTTAAAACCACAATTGTGGGATTGAGATCCCCAAACAGCGCATGTCCTGCCCACCAAGGCAAAGCAATATAGCTAGCGCCAAGCGCGTAGTTACCCAACCAGCCATTCTGCTTCAGCTTCAGCGGTGGAGCCGAGTAGATATAAGACACCAACGAACCCCCTGCCGCCAAAGCCGTCAGCGTGGGAAATGTATGCCCTGCCCATTGATCTAGAGCGTAGGCAATGCCAATCCCACCCAGCAGCAAGGCCCAAATTTGAACCTTGACTTGAGGTAGAGAAATGGCTCCCGAAGGAATGGGGCGGTAGGGTTCGTTGATCGCATCTAGATCTCGATCATAAAAATCGTTGATGGTTTGGGTGTAGCCCGTCAGCATGGGTCCCGACATCAACATACAAGCGGCTGAGATCAAGACATTCTCTAGACTCCAACTGAAGCGTCCACCAGAAGCTGCACCACAAACGACTCCCCAGATCAGGGGAATCCAGGTAATCGGCTTCATCAGTTGCAGGCGAATCTTCCAAATCGAGGTTTCTCCTGCTTCCGCTCCTTTCATACCTAGGAGTTGCCGAGCTTTGGCACTCCGATTAGCAGCCTCTGGAGCAGTTGTGCTCAGAGGTGCAGCGGTATTGGCTTGCACCTCTAGATCTGCGGCAGTATTTTGGCCTTGTGCCACCTCAACTGCTGGAGAAACGTTGGAGTCTGGAGTTAAGGGAGTTGGGTCAGACATAGGGTTTCTAGATTCCATGCCTAGTCCAGGCAATTAGTGCTCAACAGATCTTATAGATTAAAACGAGATGATTAAGTAACCATCTTGAAATTTGGCACCTGTCACGGGTTTACCGCTTAATTCCGGTGGCAAGGAAATGTTACGCCGTTGGTCCCCTGCTTCAATCGTAATTTCAGGGCCGTTTTGAGACAGCTTAACTTGCTTTTTGTCAAAGCCTGGGAGGAACAGAGCGACTTTGCGCTCGGCCACATTGACTGCGATCGCTCTAGGTGCCTGATCGGCTTGGCTAAAGTCAGGCAACGCATCGACTAGAGGTTGCCAATCATCCCCTGTTCGCACTGGAAAAGCATTAATTTTGAGCGGATCAAACTCAGTGGTGACAGTTTGGGCCACAGCCTGACTCACCATTGCTTGATTCAAAATCACCCCGCCTACTGTGAGACCAATCTGCTGAGCACTGCCCCACAGATAACGAGCCGTTGCGATCGCTGCTGGGTCGGCGGTGGTAACTAGGTAGGCTGCCACACGATGAGGATTGGTAACAGCGGCTCTCCCGTCGTCTAATATATTGCTCACCTGATTCGTCGGCTGAGCCCAATTATCCGGTGACCAACTGACGTTTAGCACGGTGCCAACTAAAGGCTGAATAAAGGGAGATTCTAAAATAGTTCTGCCTAGATCGGAATCGGTAAACACCTTGCGAAAGCGGCGCACATACCAACTCAGCACTTCGGGCATACCCAGCATCCGCAGTGTACTTTGGTCGCCGGAACCGTCATAGACAATGACATCATACTGACCGCTGGCATCGTGCTCCCGCAAAGCATTGAGGGCCAAAGCACTATCCATACCGGGTAGCACGCCCAACTCTTGGCCAAACACAGCCTTTAAGATGGGAGTCCGCAAATACTGAGCTTCCAGTTTCTTTACTTCTTCCCAACTGCGTTCTAGCAAAGCAGCACTTTGCAATTGCACAGCCTGCAAGTTAGAGGCAATTTCCTGAGGGTCAGCCGTCAAAACAGTTCCTAACAACCCACCCAAGTTTGGGTCTGGCGCTTGACCGACGAGCAGGACTCGCTTACCTTCACTGGCGTAGCGTTTGGCAGTGGCGATCGCAACCGTTGTCCGACCTGTGCCACCTTTTCCCAAAAACGTCAAAATTAAGGACATTAAAAGCTTCCTATAACAACAGCGCGCAACTCATTTGCTGCCTAGGACTTCTATGCTAAATGGCTGCACTGAAGGCTGTCCTCAGCTTAGCGGTAGGTTCAGCGTCAACCACTGTAAGAACGGAGCGCTTCAAGACTGGCTCACTTCAGCAACCGTCCTATTGGCTTACTTCTATTTCATCCTCAAAAAACCAAGTCGCAAATTTATCATCAAACTCTACGAGCACGCCCACACTGCTGCTATCCACCATCCTGAAATCACGAATGGTGCCAGTTTGGCCCAATTTACTAATGACAGCAGGCGGAACCCGATCTCTCAAACGGCGAAGCTGTACTTTTTGACCGACTTTCATGGTTGAACTCAGTTGAACTCAATTGTTACAAACCATTTCACAGTCTATCAGCGTCTTGCTGTTGCAACAGCATCCCTAGAGGCAAGAAATTTAGTTTCCTCGAAAACCCTGGCCTTTGCTCCTGCGGTAAAGTCAAATGGGCTAGTAGAGGTTACACAATCAACCGCCATTGCTGGCACCATATTGATACTGTGCAAGGAAACTGCGATGTTAGCGAAGCGGATTTTGCCCTGCTTGGATGTAAAAGCAGGACGAGTAGTGAAAGGAGTCAATTTCGTAGATCTGCGTGACGCTGGCGATCCGGTGGAGTTGGCGCAAGCCTATAACGCAGCCGGGGCTGATGAACTGGTCTTTTTGGATATCACGGCAACCCACGAAGACCGAGGCATCATTTTTGATGTCGTTCACCGCACTGCCGAACAAGTATTCATTCCTTTGACGGTAGGTGGAGGCATCCAAAACTTAGAAACAATTAAAAATTTGTTAAGAGCGGGAGCTGACAAAATCAGTTTAAATTCTGCGGCGGTACGGGACTCAGATTTAATCAATCGAGCCAGCGATCGCTTTGGTAGACAGTGCATTGTCATTGCCATTGACGCTCGGCGGCGGCAAGATCTCACCAACCCTGGTTGGGATGTGTTTGTGCGGGGTGGGCGAGAAAATACAGGACTCGATGCGATCGCATGGGCCAAAGAAGTCGAGCAACGAGGAGCGGGTGAACTGCTGATTACCAGCATGGACGCGGATGGCACCCAAGCAGGCTACGACGTAGAGCTGACCCGCACCATCGCTGAGCAAGTGCAGATTCCGGTCATTGCCTCTGGCGGTGCCGGAAACTGTGAGCACATCCATACGGTTTTAACTGAAGGCAAGGCCGAAGCAGCTCTGCTGGCTTCTCTGCTGCACTACGGTCAGTTAACGGTAAGCCAGATTAAACATCACCTTGCTGACCATCAGGTGCCCGTAAGGTTGCTGTAATTTTGGCTAGTTTTACTCTCTAGCCTCTCCTGACAACAAACTGATAACAAAGGCAATTCACTGAAATCACAGACAGCGGTCTAGATCCCGGACGGAGCTTACCGGTTAGGCTATCTTAATTTCTGTTACAATCCGTAAAGATTGCCTTTCGTAAACAACTAATGTTTACTCCTTTGATCGTTCTCGCTATTTTGATGGTCGTTATTGCCCTCGTGACTTGGGCCTTGCGCTTGATGCAAGAAGCCATTGAGCATCAAGAATTTTCTTTGATGCTGGCAGGGTGCTTAGTTGCGACTGCCGCCGCTGCAATCATGGGAGTTTATCTAATGATGGGCGACTACATGGGTTACGTGAGCCAGCTCGCTCAGCGTCCTTATGTGACCTACACTTTTTCCGAACTGCCGATTTGGGAGATTCAAGCCGAAGAAATGACCCAAATCAGCCTACCGCTGCGTCGAGAAACCTTACAGAAGCGTGCTCCTCAAACCTTCGCTACTGTCAATCCCTAACAACAAGAATATTGGTGTCTCGTTCTTTCGACAGGAAATTCATAAAATGCTTGGGGTTGCTAGGGATCACGCAGCTCTGAGCAATCCTGAGATAGCAGGTGAAAGCTTAAAACTCGATAAGATTCGAAACTTAAAGTCAAAATTATACAAATTTCCTGAGCTAGGAAAGCAGTTAAACTTTACTAGAAATTTCTCTGCATCAGGTTAGAAATACGGAACTGGAGGCCACACTAGGAGGGCTTAGCTTAGTGCTTCACCTCTTCACTTATAGACTTAGCATTAGACATAGCATCTGGTTCGGTCTAAGGTCCAATCTATCCAACCTTTGACCTGCCGTGAGGCCAATTTAAACAACTGAAGTTAAGTTGATAGTCAAATAACATTGGCATTTATCATTTACGACTTTATTTGTAGTCTCACGAGTGTCTTTGGGAACTTTGAATAAAGTGGATGAGTTGCTCACCCAGATCTTCCGCAGAAATCTATTAACACCCGTATGGACAACGCCATCCCAGAACTTGCGATCCCCGAACTTGATAATATTAGTCGTCAGTTAATGAGCCTAGAAAAACCTCAAAAGCCCAAAATGCTCGTGGTAGATGATGAACCAGATAATCTGGATTTGCTCTACCGTACCTTTCGGCGTGATTTTCAAGTCCTACGAGCTGAGAGCGGCGTCATGGCGTTGGACGTGCTCGCCACCGAAGGTGAAGTAGCGGTGATTATTTCAGATCAACGCATGCCAGAAATGAAGGGAACGGAGTTTCTCAGTAAAACCGTCCCGCAATTTCCTAATACCATGCGGATCATCCTGACAGGTTTTACAGATGTTGAGGACCTAGTAGAGGCTATCAACTCTGGACAGGTATACAAGTACATCACTAAGCCCTGGGACCCTAACGAACTCAAGGCTGTAGTGCAACGAGCCGCAGAAACTTACGAACTGTTGAAGCAGCGGACTGAGGAGCTACGACGAGCCCAGGCCCAGACAAATTTACTCTCCGCCATTGTCCATGTTGCCCAAAGCTCCTCCAGCTTAGAGGATTGCTTAGAACCGATTGCGATCGCCTTTGGCAGAAACTTCCTGGCGCATGGCTGCATTCTGCAATTGGTAGAAGGTAACGCTTTAGTGGCAGGTCAGGGCACTTACAGTACAGCAGACGGTCTAGAAAACTGGCTAGACCAAGATCCACTAGCGAAAGCAGCGATCGCCAATCAGCAAATGCAAGTTGCGGTCAACATCCCCACAGATGATGCTTTGGCTAGTGTCGGCCACTATCAAACCTCTGGCGTGCAAGCGCATCTCATTGTCCCTATTACCTATCGTGGTGAAGTCTTGGCAGTACTCTCGCTGCAATGGAAAAAGCCTTGCAAGTTGCGGGAAGACGAGTTGACCTTGATTCACTTATCGGCTCAGCAAGTGGCACTGGCTTTAACCTGCACTCGTTACTATCGTCCCGTGGTCTAGGGTTAGGGTTTAATTTGGGCCAAAAATGCATTTCCATAGTTTGGGTGATCGAGGGGTGGGTGCGATCGCGCTCACCAAACTTCCTAAAACCTTCCAAATCATGGGTACCCATCGGCATGTTTAGTTACCAAGCTTGTCTTCAATGCCAAGGTAGAGTAGTAGGCTAGTGTAACTGGCCTAATTTTGATGCGGTTTTATAAGTTTGGTAATGACACCCGATTGCGATCGCAAAACTTCTTTAGTAGAAAACAGCCTTAGTTCTCAACAAACTGTAGAGCTACAAAATGCGGCTCAAGCCGCTCCGATTCAAGCTTTATTTGACCGGATTGCTCCCATCTATGATCAACTTAATGATTGGCTGAGCTTGGGGCAGCATCGAATTTGGAAACAAATGGCGGTCAAATGGAGCAATTGCCAACCAGGAGACACTTGCTTAGATCTGTGCTGTGGCAGCGGTGATTTAGCCCAGCGGTTGGCTCGGCAAGTTGGCCCGACGGGTCGAGTGGTTGGCGCAGACTTTTCTAAAGCCCAGTTAGCGATCGCTCAGCAACGGCTAGAAGCTAGCTCTTGTCCTGCCATCATCGATTGGGTGGAGGCGGACGCATTAAATCTTCCCTTCTCAGATGCTCAATTCGATGCAGCGACAATGGGTTACGGGTTGCGCAACGTGACCGATATTCCCCGTAGCTTAAGAGAATTACATCGTGTCTTAAAACCAAGGGCCAAAGCAGCGATTCTCGACTTTCATCGTCCTGCCAATCAAGATTTTCAAGCGTTTCAAGCTTGGTATCTGAATACCATTGTGGTGCCCTTGGCGGAACAATTTGGCTTGCGCGAAGAATATGCTTACCTCAGTCCTAGTCTAGAAAAGTTCCCTATCGGCTCTGAGCAGATGTATCTAGCTCGTCAGGCTGGTTTCTCTGAAGCCACACACTACCCAATCGCCGGGGGTACGATGGGAGTATTAGTTGTGACAAAAGGATCTGACTAAGTACCTTGGAGCTGTCTAACCTCTGGCTTTTCGCTGGTCCTCCTGTCGTCGGTGGCATCATTGGCTACTTCACCAATGATATTGCCATCAAGATGCTGTTTCGCCCCTATCGGCCCTATTATTTGGGCAAGAAGCAACTGCCATTTACGCCTGGCTTGATTCCCAAAAATCAGGAACGTTTGGCGAAACGAATTGCAGACACCATCATGGGGTCTTTGTTGACTCCAGAGGAATTGCAAAATCTAGCCCGTCGCCTGCTGAAGACAGAGCGAGTTCAAGGAGCCATTCTGTGGTTACTACAGTTAGGGCTGGATCAAGTTCAGGCAGATAAAGAGCAAAAAACCGCCAAGATTTTAGGTGGCATTCTACGGGATTTGTTGGGCCAGTCGATGCCGCGCTTGCTCAAAGTCCTAGCGCGGCGAGAAGATTTTTTAGAAACTCAGTTGAACCAGATTTTTGATCAGGTTTTGTTGGAGTTTCAACTGACAGAAGACCAAGCGAGCAAATTGTCAGACTGGCTTCTACAAGTCGTGCTACCACCGGATGTGGTTCGTCAGGCCCTAATCGATTTTTTGACCGATCGCAACATTCAAATTATTGATGAGGGCTTTCGGGAAAAAGCGAGTGGTACTTATTGGGTCGTTGCCAATCTCTTTGGGCTACGTAACTCTTTGACCCGCCTACGCACCTTCTGCCTGGATGAACGGGAAGCTAGCAACACTCGTATTGCCGAGCTAATTTTGTCCTTAGCCGTAAAACAGCGCTTGCGGGAGTGGTTGCAAAATCTGTCTTTGCAGAATTTGCCTGTCTCTACCGTTCGGCAGCTACGCAAAACCATGCGTGACAGCGTGCGGCTTTATGTGCAGAATCGGGGAGCTGAGGTCTTGCAGGGCTTGAGCAAATCCATCGACTGGGAAAACATCGCGACGATTGTGCTCAGCCGCTTACGCAATTCCGCTGTGGTTAATGCTTCCTTAGAAACAGTGAGTCAGGAACTCGCTTTGGTTCTAGAACGATATTTAGAGCGAGATTTGGAATCTATTGTGGCGCAAGCAATTCCGATTTTAGACATCGATCAGGTCATTATTGATCGAGTCAAAGCCACTTCTGCGGCTGATTTAGAAGGGGCAATTCAAGGCATCGTCCGTAGCGAATTACAAGCGATCGTCAATTTAGGTGGCATTCTTGGTTTTGTCATCGGCTCTTTTCAGAGCATTTCGTTCTTGCTACGCTGACTCAGCGGAAATCTAGTCACGGTTAGTCAGGCTCAACTAAACCGCTATCCATATCTTTGTATAGTTCTTTGAGGTTCTGTTGTTGCACCCGACGAGACACACGGCGATACCGCTTAGTTTCCAGTTTAGGTTCGTACTGAACTTGTCCTTCTTCTCCGCTTTTCACTTTAGTGGTTGATTCTGCGTCTTTGAGGCGGGCGATCGCGGTATGCCGAGCGACTGCTTCATCCAGCGAATTTAGATAATCTTCGTAGCGTTCCCAGTCACCCCGAACCGCGCAGTTCGGTTCATCACGGTGCAAGCAATCACTGAATTGACAGTTGGCACTTGCCAAGCGCTGTCGTGCTTCTGGGAAACAGTAAGCTAACTCTTCTGGCGCACTATCCACTTCCGGCTGGTTAAACCCAGGCGTATCAGCTAGCAGCCCTCCAGTAGGTAACTCGAACAATTCCACATGCCGAGTGGTGTGGCGACCCCGCCCCAACTTGCCGGAAACGCGACCGACCCGTAAGTCCAACGTTGGAATTAAATGGTTAATTAAGCTCGACTTGCCAACGCCAGAAGGCCCCGCCACTACCGTGATTTTTTGGCTCAGGCGCTGTTGTAATTCCGTCAGGCCATCCTCTTGATACACGCTAATCAGAATTGGTGCATAGCCCCATTGGTTGAGGCGATCGCACCATTGCTCCTGTTCGGCTAGTGTCAGCAAATCTCGCTTATTCAAACACAACACTACGTCTATTCCAGTCGATTCCGCTTTGACTAAAAATCGACTCAGTTGGTGTGGGTCTAGCGTCGGTTCTGCTAAAGCAAACACCAACAGAATTTGATCCACATTAGAAATGGGGGGACGACTCAACTCAGATGTGCGCGTCAAAACCTGGGCGATCGCGCCTCGACCACCTGCCCAGTCCGGTTCTTCAATTTGTACGCGATCGCCCACCATCACCTGCTGACCAATCTTTTTCAGCCGAGCGCGACGGGTACATAACAGCTCTGTCACTTCTAATGTCTCTGGCTCAGCAGACAACAAGTGAGCAGTGTCTAATCGCACCTGATAATAATTTGCTTGAACAGCCACAACCGTTCCGAGAAGCTGGGGTGTAGCTTCGGCAGCATTGAGTTCTACTCCAGCAACATTCATGTAGAAACAGTTGGCCGTCGAACCCTTAAAGCAAAGAATTCACTCCGATCTTCCACTAGTTCAATGCCGTAGCCTTCCATTGCTAGACTGTCAGGCACTTGCTCAATCGGTTCTCCTGGATCAAGCCAGACCTCTAGCAGTGAACCAGGAGCCATTTGTTCTAGGCGGAGCTTGGCTCGCACAAAGTTGAGCGGACAGGGGGTGCCACGCAGATCAATTTGAGCATCTGGGCTACCAGAGTTCGTCAATGATTCAGCGTTGCTCATCCCCGAAACAGTCCTCCCAGAAATCCTTCTAATCCGCCTTTACCCGTGCGATCGCCTTTGATTTTGGCTAGCTTCTCGAGTAACTCTCGCTCCTCAGCCGTAATGCGATTTGGAATATCAATTAAAATCGTAATTAAGTGATCCCCCCGACTGACAGGATTACCCAGGCGAGGCACGCCTCGATTTTCCAGCGTTAATACAGTGCTCGGCTGTGTCCCTGGGGGAATCAGGAGTTCAGCTGGACCATCTACTGTATTCACCTCTAAGCGACACCCTAGAATCGCTTGAAGGTAACTAATTTTTATTTCCGAAAGGACATTAATGCCATCTCGCTGAAATTCTGGGTCTTCGTTGATGAAGAGGTAAACATAAAGGTCGCCAGGTGGGCCACCCCGTTGCCCAGCATCGCCTTCACTGGAAACTCGCAACCGAGTGCCGTTATCAACCCCAGCAGGAACTGTAATCTTCAGCTTCTTGGTTTCCTGCTTTTGGCCGTTACCACTGCAAACCTCACATTTATCCTCAATCATCTGCCCAGAACCATTACAGGTCGGACAGACTGAGACCTGAGTAAAGCTACCGAAGGGAGTGCGAGTCGCGCGACGCACTTGGCCAGAACCCGTGCAAGTAGAACAGGTACGCGGTCTAGTTCCCGGTTTAGCACCAGAGCCGCTGCAAGTTGCACAAGTTTCCAAGTGACTAATCCGGATTTCTTTTTCGCCACCAAAAACCGCATCGCGAAAGTCTAGCTTCAGGTCTAAACGAAGGTCATCTCCTCGCGCTGGACCGCCACGTCTCCGCCCAGTTGAGCCCATCCCCCCAGAAAAGCCGCTAAAGAAGCTTTCAAAGATGTCCGCAAAGCCCCCCATATCGCTCATATCTTGGAAGCCAGCTCCCGCTGCGGAGCCTACGCCTGCTTCACCAAAACGATCATAGCGAGAACGAGTTTCTGGCTCGGAAAGAACTTCGTAAGCCCGATTAATCTCTTTGAAGCGCTCCTCAGCCCCATCCTCTTTATTGACATCAGGATGGTACTTTCGTGCTAAACGACGATAGGCACGCTTAATTTCCTCCTTGTCAGCGTCTCTAGAGACACCAAGTATTTCATAGTAATCGCGGGCCATAGAATGCTGTTCTGGGGGTGATTGAGGATAAAAAAATAACTAAAAGAGCGGAACGAACCATTCAATAGAGTCGAGCATTACCACCGGGGCTAGTCGATGGCTTCGTAGTCAGCGGCTACTGTATCATCATCGAAATTCACATCTTCGTCTTCATCTTGAGAAGCTTTAGAGTTACCGCTGCCATCAAACGTGGGGTCACCGTCAGTGAAAGAGTAATCTTGATCGTCGCTCGAATCTGCTGCTTGTTGATAAACAGCTGCTCCAATTGCAAACAAGGTTTGCTGGAAGGTATCGAGCCGCTGCTTCATTTCTTCAATACTAATGGAGCGATCGCCAAGAGCGGCTTGTAACTCTGTCGCTTTTTCGTTAGCTTGAGCCTTGAGAGCGTCCCCAATTAAAGCACCATTGTCTCTAATTGTAGACTCGTAGCTGTAGAACAAACTGTCTGCCTGGTTCTTCAGTTCGACTACCTGCTTGCGTCTGGTGTCCTCGTCAGCAAAGAGAGAAGCTTCTTGCCGCATCCGCTCAATTTCGCTGTCACTCAAACCCCCTGTGTTGGTAATCTGGATGCTTTGTTCGCGTCCTGTACCTTTGTCACGGGCGGAGATCTTTAAGATACCGTTCGCATCAATATCAAAAGCTACTTCAATTTGAGGGACACCGCGAGGAGCTGGAGGAATCCCAGTCAGCTGGAATTTTCCTAGGCTTTTGTTGTCTCTAGCCATCGCCCGCTCCCCTTGGAGAGCATGAATCTCTACCGAGGTTTGACCATCTGTTGCGGTCGAGAAAACTTGAGTCCTACTAGTTGGAATGGTTGTATTTCGCTCAATCACCTTGGTAAAGACTTCGCCTAGCGTCTCAATACCTAGAGATAGAGGAGTCACATCTAGGAGCAGTAAGTCTTTGACTTCGCCACCCAGCACTCCACCTTGAATTGCAGCACCCAAAGCCACTGCTTCATCAGGATTCACAGAGCGATCGGGAGCTTTACCGCCGAAGAACTTCCGAATTGCGTCTTGTACCGCCGGAATCCGAGTGGAACCACCCACTAAAATAATGCGATCGATGTCATCAGTTTTTAGATCACCATCTTTTAGGGCCTGACTAACCGGGTCAATGGTGCCTTGGACTAAATGTCCGACCAGTTCTTCAAACTTAGCTCTACTGAGATCCATCTCCAAATGCTTGGGTCCAGTCTCATCGGCAGTGATGAAGGGCAGATTGATGGAGGTTGTCACTGTACTAGACAACTCAATCTTGGCCTTTTCCGCCGCTTCCCGCAGACGTTGAAGTGCCATCTTATCCATTGAGAGGTCGATGCCTTCTTGATCGCGGAAGCAATCAATCATCCAGCGAACAATGCAGTTGTCAAAGTCATCGCCGCCGAGGTGATTGTTGCCTGCTGTGGCTTTTACTTCAAATACTCCATCGCCTAACTGCAAAACGGAAACGTCAAAGGTGCCACCACCTAAGTCAAAAACCAAAACTCGTTGGTCTTGATCTTGTTTGTCTAAGCCATAAGAAAGGGCAGCAGCAGTCGGTTCATTAATAATGCGCAGGACTTCCAAGCCAGCAATGGTCCCTGCATCCTTAGTTGCTTGCCGCTGAGCATCTGTAAAGTAGGCAGGAACTGTAATCACAGCTTGGGTAACAGGCTCACCCAAATAGTTTTCAGCATCCTGCTTGAGCTTTTGCAAGATCATGGCTGAAATCTCTTGCGGAGTATAGGTCCGTCCGCGCACTTGCACATCAACGGTTTCGTCTCGACCTTTAATGCACCCATACGGAACCCGACCGCGCTCAGCTTCGGTATCTTCCCAGCGGCGACCGATAAATCGTTTGATACTGAAGATTGTATTCTCAGCGTTGGTTACGCCTTGACGCTTAGCCAGTTGCCCAACTAAGCGATCGCCAGCCTTACCAAATCCCACAATACTCGGAGTTGTCCGCCCACCCTCAGAGTTCGAGATAACGTTCGGTTGCCCGCCTTCTAAGACAGCAACACAACTATTCGTCGTGCCTAAGTCGATACCAATGACCTTTCCCATAGCTAGCGGCGGTTAATGTAGGACAACAGAAGTGGACAGAGCTTGAGCGTTTGTGGAACCCTAATCTCAAAGCAAGGAACCATGCTTTGAGATTCCGTAACTAATTCAACCCTTAAGCACTCAGAAGCTAGACTACCCGTAACTGCATCTGAAGCTCACAAGGATTCCTGTCAAATCAAAGCCTATCAGCTGTCTCCATGACCTCGGTCACTCTCCTCAGAGGTTACCACGGGGTCTGGAGCAGCAGCAACTTTCACCATTGCGTGACGCAAGACGCGATCGCCAAGCATATAGCCTCGGACTAACTCCTCTACAACGGTGCCCTCTGGATGCTCATCTGTGGCTTCTCGCATCACTGCTTCATGCAGGTTTGGGTCGAAGTCTTTACCTTCAGATCGCATCGGCGAAACGCCAACTCGCTTCAGGCAGTCTACTAGCTGCTTGTAGACACTCTGATAGCTCTTGTGAATGTTCATCTCGCCGTCATTTTGCGGCTTGATGTGGGAGCGAGCTCGCTCAAAGTTATCTACGACAGGCAACAACTCGGTAATGGTGGAGCACTTAATCTTTTCTTCTAGCTCTTCTTTTTCTTTCTGAGCTCGTCTGCGGAAGTTATCAAAGTCTGCGGCGATCCTGACATATTGATTAGTCCGGTCGTCTACCTGAGTCCTGAGAGACTCCACTTCTTGAGATAACTCTTCTAGAGCTGCCTGATATTCAGATTCACTTGCAGCATTATCAGGCTCCAAAGTGAAAGTTCCATTCTCAGAGCTTGCTGCTGTAGGACTATCATCATTGGCCTGGGAGGCCAAGTTGAATTCTTCGGAATTTAAATCTGCTTCTGTTGACATGGTTTGGTCGGCTATTTCTTCAGGAGACCCAGAAGAATCAACTGTCAGATCTTGAAGGTTCTCTAGCTGATTTTCTTCACCCATCATTGTGCACTAATCCTACATTAAGAGAATGCTACCTTGACAACCCCGCTCTTGGCATTCCCTAAAATGCCTTAAAGGAAACTCTATCGCCAAGAGATGACTAACTCTCAACTGGCCAACCACGAGCTAGCAGCCGTAAACTTCCACGACATACCATTCCTAATTGTAACGACTGGGTCAGTAAGTGCCCCGACTGACTTGGCAATTGCGATCGCAGCCCCAGAATTGCCTAATCTGTAAATTAAGTCTTTAGACCAAGACGCTTAGCTGCCCAACTAAAATAGTTGAGTCAGAAAATTCACAAATTGGGCAATGAGTTATTTATAAGTGCAATACCACCAAAGTGTGTTGCAAAATCCTACTAATTTTTAGCTCAAGGGCTATGATCCTGAGAACTTCGTTATAGTCTAAACATCAAACCAAAGGTAGATAGCCTACGCTTTGGCAACTGCTAGTTAGCTAAACAGCAAAAATACCTAAAGCCAATTTAATTTTTGCCTTCCCAACTCACACCTTCTGTCATAGCGCTTTGAGTTTAAAGGATCGAGATGATACAGCAGTCCCTAGACGTGACCTTTAAACCTCCCAGCTTGTCAAGGCTAGAAGTACTCAAGAATCCAAAGAATAAAGAGTTGGGATCATAGATTTACCAAACATCATATTACTACTCGTAATTCTGCCCAGGACTTGTGGGAACACTTAAAAAGGAGATCTTCTTCATCAGCTATGACTAACTCTTCATCACAGCGGCGCGCCCTTATCGTCAAGAATGACTTCTCTCCCTTTGGGAATAAGCTCATTCAGTCTGGGTATGTCAACCACGAACAGATGCAGCAGGCTCTGATTGAGAGTCGTAAATCTGGCAGACCGATTACAGAAGTTCTAGAGACTATTACCGGGCGTCAACTTACTCCCGACTTGCTGCGGCAATACAAGAAACAGCAGCTTTTTGAACTGAAGATTCTCTATGGGGTTGAGTCCCTTGACCCTGAAGTCAGTGACATTACTGCAAGTCAGGTGGGGCATTTAATTGATACTCTGATCCCCATTGACATTTGCCGCCGCTACCGATTAGTACCGCTCTCTAGGCATGACTCCCCCCCTGGTGTCTTGGTCGCAATGGTTGATCCTGACAACTTAGACGCTCAGGATGACCTCAATCGCATTCTGCGGGCTCAAGGCTTAGCTTTGTCTCGGATGGTGATCACGCTGGAAGACTACAACCAGCTGATTTCTAAATACTTAGATGAGCAAGTTGAGAAAACTAAGCAAATCGAAATTCAAAAGTCTGTTGATGTTCAATCTGACTTGGAAGGCTTAGAAAATTTGGATCTTCAGGATGCCCCTGAAGATATGGAAGCCAATCTAGATGATGTCGCCAAAGGAGCATCCGACGCTCCAGTCATTAGCTTGGTCAACAAAATCCTCATCAAAGCGTTGCAAGACGGAGTCTCTGACATCCACATTGAACCCCAAGAGGAATACTTAAGAATTCGTTTCCGCAAGGATGGAGTGCTACGTCAGGCATTTGATCCACTACCCAAAAAAATCATTCCAGCCGTCACAGCCCGCTTCAAGATTATTTCTGAACTAGACATTGCTGAGCGTAGAGCTCCCCAAGACGGTCGGATTCGGCGGGTTTTTCAGGACCGCAAAATTGACTTCCGGGTCAACACCCTGCCTAGCCGTTATGGCGAGAAGGTAGTTTTACGAATCCTTGATAACTCAGCGACTCAACTGGGCCTAGATAAGTTGATCTCTGATCCAGACTCCTTGCAGATTGTCCAAGAGATGGTTAAACGTCCCTTCGGCCTAATTCTGGTGACGGGGCCGACTGGTTCTGGTAAAACCACTACTTTGTACTCAGCTTTAGCAGAACGTAACGATCCAGGCGTCAATATCAGTACGGCAGAAGACCCAATTGAGTACTCTTTACCGGGTATCAATCAAGTCCAGGTCATTCGTGAAAAGGGTATGGACTTTGCGGCCATTCTGCGGGCGTTCCTTCGACAAGACCCAGATGTGATTCTGGTGGGTGAAACCCGGGACAAGGAAACCGCGAAAACGGCGATTGAGGCAGCCTTGACTGGGCACTTGGTATTAACCACCCTTCACACCAATGACGCTGCTGGCGCGATCGCCCGTCTGGATGAAATGGGCGTAGAACCATTCATGGTTTCCGGTGCCCTGCTCGGAGTTGTGGCTCAACGTCTGATGCGACGGGTATGCCCCGAATGTCGGATTCCTTATAACCCTGACCCTAACGAACTAGCCAAGTTTGGGATGTCTAGCACTCACGACGCTGGAGTCACTTTCTATAAAGCGAACACACTACAGCCAGAGCAAATTCAGGAAGCTAGAGCGCAAAATCAGCTTTGCTCTGTTTGTAATGGCGTTGGCTATAAAGGGCGTAATGGTGTTTATGAAGTGATGCGAATTACGGAGCAACTGCAAGTTCTGATTGCCCAAGGTGCACCTACGGAGCGGATCAAAGAGGTTGCCGTTGAAGAAGGCATGCAGACCTTACTCGCCTACAGTCTTAACTTAGTGCGTCGAGGTGCTACGACATTAGAAGAAGTGGAACGGGTAACCTTTACTGACACAGGCTTGGAAGCTGAGCTTAAAGCTAAGCGCAAGAGTTCCCTAACTTGTCGGGTTTGCGGAGCTGAGGCTAAACCAGAATGGATAGACTGCCCTTACTGCACTACTCCTCGTTTCCAAGATTGACGAAAACTGAGTTAACTACTTTTGCGATCGCCCCCAGCTATAGGCGAATCTTACCCATCTACCTTGAAATTTGTGAGAGAAATCTATGGAATTAATGATTGAAGACCTGATGGAAGAAGTGATTGAGCGGGGTGGTTCAGACCTGCACCTTTCTTCTGGACTGCCCCCCTACATTCGCGTCAGCGGTCACTTAACTCCCACAGAGCACGAAGTCCTGACGTCTGAGAGCTGCCAGAGACTCATCTTCAGCATGTTAAACAACACCCAGCGGAAGAATTTGGAGCAGAACTGGGAGCTAGATTGCTCTTATGGTGTTAAAGGATTGGCTCGTTTCCGAGTCAACGTTTATAAGGACAGAGGAACCTACGCCGCTTGTTTAAGAGCTTTAAGTTCCAAAATTCCTAGCATGGACCTCTTAGGGTTGCCAGACATTGTCCGAGAAATGTCAGAAAAGCCTAGAGGCTTGGTGCTCGTTACTGGCCCAACCGGATCGGGTAAGTCAACCACCTTGGCTTCCATGATCAACAACATCAATATGACTCGCGCAGAGCATATTCTCACGGTTGAGGACCCAATTGAATTTGTCTATGAATCAGTTAAGAGCGTGATTCACCAGCGCCAAGTCGGTGAAGACACCAAGAGTTTCGCGAATGCGCTAAGAGCGGCTTTACGGGAAGACCCAGACGTCATCCTTGTAGGTGAAATGCGGGACTTGGAAACGATTCAGCTTGCCATCTCAGCCGCTGAAACAGGCCACTTAGTATTTGGTACATTGCATACCAGTTCTGCTTCACAAACCGTTGACCGGATGGTAGACGTGTTTCCCCCGGAGCAGCAAATGCAAGTACGAGTACAATTATCCAACTCCTTAGTTGCCGTCTTCAGTCAGACTCTCGTTCCCAAAAAGAACGTCAAGCCGGGTGAATACGGTCGAATCATGGCTCAGGAAATCATGGTTGTCACCCCAGCTATTGCTAATTTGATTCGAGAAGGAAAAACATCCCAAATCTATTCTGCGATTCAAACAGGCGGTAAATTAGGGATGCAAACCTTGGAAAAAGTTTTGTCCGATCTCTATAAAGCTGGAAGTATTTCTTTCGAGGCTGCCATCTCGAAGACTTCACGACCTGACGAGATGCAGCGGATGATTGGTGGAGCACCTGCTGCGGCCCAGGCAGGTACAGCCGCTAGACACTAGTTAAGTTGTAAGCAAGTTCTAGTTTCTGACTAATAATGACTTATTGAATCAGTCATGCTGATTAGCAGAAACTAGAAACCGTTACCATTTAGCCATGTCTCGAGTAATTTTTACAGGTCAGATAAGTTAATAAATATCTGGGGAGAAGTAGCATCGCTGTTTTTGACAGCGGATACTAAGTTAGGCTTCGCTGCTCCCCTAAACCAATTTTGAGCCAATTTAACCACTTTCAGCCAGATTTGCACTATGCCTACTTACATTGCCAGTGCACGTGATGCCAGAGGAAATGCCAAGAAACAAAAAATCACTGCAAATTCTCCGGGTGAAGCTCGTTCTACGTTAAGAGAACAAGGCTTTGTGGTCCAAGACCTTAAGGAGGACAAGAGCCTTGACCTTAGTAAGATTGACCTTCAAAAGTTTCAGCTTGCTTTCACGAGCGTTTCAGTCAAAGATAAGGCCGTTTTCTCCCGACAGTTTGCTGCGCTTGTGAATGCTGGGGTAGCAATGGTTCGTAGTTTAGGTGTGCTATCTGAGCAATGCACAAATCCTAAACTCAAAGCATCACTTCTAGAAATTAATGGAGACGTACAGCAAGGTACTAACCTATCGGATGCAATGCGCAAGCATCCCCAGTGCTTTGATATGTTGTACGTCAGCATGGTGCAAGCAGGTGAGGTAGGCGGTGTACTCGACGAGGTACTAAATCGTCTAGCTAAACTTTTAGAAGATATTGCTCGGTTGCAAAACCAGATTAAGTCAGCAATGGCTTATCCTGTAACCGTCGGTGTTTTGGCAACGGTTATTTTTATTGGTATGACCGTTTTCCTCTTACCAACCTTTGCTTCTATCTTTGAGGAATTAGGAACAGAGCTGCCAGCTTTTACCCAAGCTATGCTCGCTATTAGTAAATTCCTAAGAACTCCCCAGTACGTTGTAGGCCTAATTCTGATTCTCTTTGGCCTTAGTTTTGCCTATAAGCAGTACTACAAAACACGGGCAGGTCGCGAAACTATCGATCGCTTGTCCCTGAAAGCACCTTTGTTTGGTGACTTGATTCAGAAGACCGCAACTGCTCGTTTTTGCCGTACTTTTGGAGCCTTAACCCGTTCTGGAGTGCCCATCCTTACAGCTCTAGAGATTGTGAGAGATACGGCGGGTAACCAAGTCGTTTCTAATGCGATTGATGAAGCCCGAAGAGAAATTCAGACAGGCGGCATGATTAGCATTGCTCTCCAGAGAGAACAAGTCTTCCCAATCATGGCTATTCAGATGATTAGCATTGGGGAAGAAACTGGGGAAGTTGACAAAATGCTGATGAAAGTCGCCGATTTTTATGAGGATGAGGTGGAGCAGGCAGTAAAAGCTCTAACTAGCATTATGGAACCGATTATGATCATGTTTTTAGGAGGCATGGTGGGTTCAATTCTGCTTTCCATGTATCTGCCTATGTTCAAGGTTTTCGAAAGCATTGGCTAAACATTAAAAGGCTTTGACTTTCAGTTTCTCTAAACCCTCTGCTCTTTAGTAGGGGGTTTCTTTGTAGGTAGGAGAGTCTGAGTTAAGGATGGTTCAGCTAGTACAAGTTCTCACTAGCGTTGATTCAGGCAATGTTAATTCAGACAATGCTGCTTTCGAAACATTGAACTCTGAACTTTTAAGCCTAGGTACAATACAGAAAAGGTCTATTGCTTACTCCAAAAGTTTAATAAAGTTATGGCGATTAAACCATCTCATTACGAAGAGCTATTAGCTGAGTACAGTAACCAGCTAGCAGCGATCGCTCTATTAAAACAGCATCGGCCTTACTTAGAAATGGTGCCTAGCATGCGCCGTTCTGAAGAGAGCATTATTACTATTCCTTTACCCTTAGTCAGGGTAAACCAAGCTGAGCGATTTCAAGAGCATAATGCTGCTGATTATAGTCAGACTCGTCCTAGGGCTAAGGAATTAGTTCGGCTGCCTTGTGAGGTAGCCATTATGATGTGTGATCCAGAATGGAAGATTAAAACAGGAGTTGAGATTTTAGTCTTTATTCATCGCCCTCAAGAAGACTTTTCTACCTTACTGGGACGTTGGCGACAAACTCAAGTATGGCTCGATCGTGGATATGAATGGCTCATGCCGCCACGCTATGAACATATTTTGAATGAGGGAGCGGAAGCTGTTCACCCTTTGTTTATCACTTTTGATGAAACACCAGCCAGAATCAAGCGTGGCCTTACAGGGGCTACGCTACCTTTCGTGAATCAATCGCTTGGCAGCGTGAATGAGGTAGAGGAGGCAGGAGAGCCTGAAACTTCTAGCAGCTTAAATCTGGAAGAATGAGTGAGAGTTTGCAGCTCGCGGCTACCTTAGAGAAATTGCAGGGAGATCGTAAACTTTTCAGGCTTGAGAGACGAAATTTCGAGTGTATAGTCTCCATCGACAGGAAATTTGCCGCGCCAAGCTTGCGGCTGTTGCCCATTCAAGTTACCGATAGACTGACCATTGGGTGCGATCGCCTGGATACGAACCGACCCTTGTATCACCTTAACTACTCCTGTTTGGCCTCGCCTAGCCGCTAATAAGTATCGGCGGGGCTGTTCTGGAACAACGCTTCCGGCAACTTTAGCGCCCGTTGCCCCAGGAGCAATTGTAATGCGAGCGATCGCTTGGGTAGAGACTGCGATCGCCTGGCTTAGCGGTGTAATCGCTACTTCTAGCTTGTAAGCCCCAGCACCAACCACTTGGATTAAGTAGTCGTCATCTTTGGGCAACTGACCCGTCCAGTTCTGAGTGGCGTAAGCAGCCGCATCAATGCCTTGTTGATCAGACCTTAGTAAGTTCATTGTCACCTCAGGTCCAGTCAGAGCCACCGTCATAATTTGACCTTGAGCGGCCCTAAGAACATAAGATTTCACCGGTTGGTTTTGTAAGTTGCCCTGGATGACGCTGGAAATAGCTCCTGCGTCAAACTGAATCGGTTCAGCCTGATTCGCTCTAGATGAAGTGGCATTGGCATCTTGCTTAGAGCCAATGATTTGAGATGCTTCCGATTGAGGAATGCGGGCTCCAGACACCCAAACCTCATTGCGCTGTGGTCCACCTGCTACGGTCAAGCGCCACAGCATTGGTACTGTTAGCGCTAACAGCAACGTGATGGCAATGCCAACACTCACGCCGATCCAGCGGTGCCATTTTCTGGAACCTTTCAAAGTTTTATTTTGGTTAGTGGCTCCAAATTGCATGAAGGAACGATCGCCACTAACAGCCTGGCCTAACTTGGACGGCAGAATGGATAAGCCTGAAATAACGGCGGCAGAAGCTGCAACATTGGCCCCGGAATTTAGCTGGGTCGTCGGTACAGCCGTTTCTAGCAGAGGTTGCAGATCGGTGAGCACTGCTTGAGCAGACTGGTACCGATCGCCTGGACGTAACGACAGCATCTTGGACAAAATGGCTTCAAAGCGATCGCTAATCTGCGCATAGGGGCGCAACTGCCAGTTTAAGGTGCCGCTATCCAGCAAAGTCTTCGGTTCTTTGCCAGTTAACAAAACTAAGCTAGTGGCAGCTAAAGCATATAAATCGCTATGAGGATGCACCTTACCCGTTTGTAACTGCTCTGGAGGTGCGTAGCCTGCTTTGCCTACACAAGTAATCTCCGAAGGATAAGAAGACGTGGAGAACGAAGGAAAAGCAGTATAGAGGTAATTAGCAACCGATTTGACCGCCCCAAAATCAATCAGAATGGGTAAACCCAGAGTAGAGTTAGCAGCGACCTCTTCAGCTCGACTGGGTCGCAGCCGTAAAATAATGTTTTCGAGAGAAATATCACGATGAATAATGTTGCGATCGTGAATGTAGGTCAAAACTGGTAACAGATGGCTGAGAAACTGCAAGACTTCTAGCTCTGAGAACACTTTTCCTTGCGTTTTTCTCTCTTGCAAAAGATGACGGTAAGTTTGACCATCTACAAACTCTTGCACAGAAAACAAGCGTTGATTATCCTCAAAAGCGGCTAGAAACCGAGGAATTTGCGGGTGCTGAATTTGGTAGAGTACCGTAGCTTCTCGCTGAAACAGAGCCTCGGCTTTTGCCAATAAAGCTCCATCTTGCTGCGGTACCGCCAACTCCTTCAACACGCAAGGTTCATTAAAACGTTCCACATCCAGCGCTAAATAAGTGCGGCTAAATCCACCTTGGCCTAAAACTTGCTGAATTGCGTACCGTTGCCGTAACAGCGTTCCTACAGGAATTGAAGGGGGCGTCATTGCTATTTGTAGTTCTTTGCCAAACCATCCCAACTTGGCAAGAACTCATAGGTCCTCACCAAGGTAATGATTCTTACGTATTCAGGCTGGAACTACCACGGTGTTAGACCCCTCAAGGCTTTCAGCCCCAGGGGATGAGCAATGCTACGGCAAAGAACTAGAAAAATTGACTTTGTATATGGCAAAAATCAATTTTCCTAGTGTAAATGATTCAAAGACTGAAGTAATCACCCGAAGTTGTTATCGCACAAATTGCGGCATCACTTCCGCAGCACTCAACAATCCGTAGATCCCACGCTGACGCAGATTAAACCCAGCTTTGAGATAACCGAAGGCGGGACCGCAGACATTAGCAGCCATGCTGGTTTCATCCCCTAAAGTAAAGGTGTGAGTTGAGATTTTGCCCTCAAAGGTTCGTCCCGTCACTTGGACATTAGTGCTGAGGGGTTTTTTGGGGTTACGAGTATCAACTACGCCTCCCACAGTAACGCGATCGCGAGGGCAGATGCCTGCCAGCTCCAACATCACATCATCAGCATGTTCCATATTTTCTAGCGTAATTAGACCATTGGTTTGGTCCAACAGCATTTCTATCTCGGCATCGGTCATGGCTCTCGCTTTTTCGACGTTGTAGCCAGGCAGATGGGCGATGTCTTCTCGCACGGTTGCTCGGTAGGCTTCCCAGTTAGCAATCCCTACCCCAAAAGTAATTTTGACGCTGTGAATTTCCGCATAACTTTGGGCTGCTAAAGCCGCACCCGCCGTTAACAAGCCAGGAGTCGCTCCACACCCTGTCATATAGGTAATTCCTGCCGCTTGCAATTCCACTTGCATACCCAAAAGCTGTTCCACAGCACTAGTGCGCTTGATCGCATCCACCAGTACGCCTTGCCAACCTGCTTCGATAAACTGCCGCGCCACAGAAGCCATAAATGTGTTGGGCAAGTTTGGTAACGCTAAGAAGTAGCCGTCGACGTTACCTACCTGTTGAATCAAGTCAGCAATGCTGCTATTACTCAGCACACCTCCAGTTTCTAAGTATCCAATAGAACCTTGGGCCTGATATGTTGTGATACATTGCTGCGGAGATAACCCTTCAGATGCATAGGCGTATCCCTTTTGGTCAGCTACTGCGACCCAGAGCATCTCTTGTTTAGGAGCGAGAACTCTAGCCGCTGCCTGACCCAATCCACCAAAGCCAAGGATTCCAACTCGAATGGGTGCCTTTACAGACGAAAAACTGGATGGAGAATAGTTCAAATTTGTCGCTTGCGCTTCGCTCATTACCGATTACATGAATCAAATTAGACTCTCATTATCCTGGGTTATTTAGGTGTTAGATCAACCCATAGGCGGAAGAGCAGAAACATTAGAAATGATTTTATATTTTTGTAAACCTTAATTTTGCGGTCTCGCTCTCCCTTGACTGGTTTGGAGAGTTAAGCGAAACTGACAGTTACTGGAGTAAACTCACTTCAAATAACAAGTTTCGTTAAGCTTTAACTCTTTATATCTCGGTTAATAAAAATTCAGCCCAGTGGCTAACTGAGTTCCCTTCTCTTAAAATCATATAAACATTTAATAATGCAGCGTTTTAGTGACCCCTGAACGCGCTCCTACCTAGAATCACCCTACAGCCCTCAGCCAAAGCATGGAAACATTGGAGTTTGTGATTTACCCAGATGGTCGGGTCCTGGAAAAAGTAACCGGGATTGTCGGTGCCTCTTGTGCTGAAGTTACCGCAGCCATTGAAGCTCAGCTAGGGCAGGTACTCAGCCATGAGGCGACCTCAGAGTTTTTTGCTACAACGGTGCAACAGGCTACGACGGTATCCACTCAGGCTACTTTTAGTGAGTGGTAAGTTGTTTATTCAGTTTTGTCCTTGTTTAATTTTTTGACAAAAAACTATGTCACACTTTAGCCAAATTAAAACTCAAATCCGCAACCTCACCTCCTTACAAGCAGCATTGAGCGATCTAGGAGTTGACTGGAAGTCTGGTCCTCAGGCTGTCAGAGGATATCGTGGGCAAACCACCACGGCTGATCTCACTATTGAACAGAAGAATGGTTACGACATTGGTTTTAGCTGGAACGGCAGTGCCTACGAGTTAGTGGCAGATTTGCAGTTTTGGCAACAAAATTGGTCTGTCGATCGCTTCCTCAACAAAGTGACGCAGCGCTACGCCTACCACACCATTGTCAGAGAAGGCGCTCAATCGGGGTTTCAAGTTGCTGAGCAACAACAAAATGAAGACGGTTCAGTTCGCTTAGTGCTACAGCGCTGGAGTGCGTAATGCCTGACTTTCCTTCACCTTTCGCAGACCCTAACAGTTCGCATGTGGGAGGTGAAGGCCAAGCAGACTTGCGAACTGGTTTTGAACCAGAACTCGGTGGTCACTGGCGGGACGCTGCTGAACGCTCTGGTCTGGAGCCAGAACTGGGCGGCAGTTTTAGGCAGAAGGGAGTCTACGTTGATGAGATTACCTGCATTGGCTGTAAGCATTGTGCTCATGTGGCACGAAATACCTTCTATATCGAGCCAGATTATGGGCGATCGCGAGTAATTCGTCAGGATGGCGATCCGGAAGACATTGTTCAAGAAGCGATCGATACTTGTCCCGTAGACTGCATTCATTGGGTAGACTACACCGAACTTAAGCAGCTAGAAGAAGAACGGAAGTATCAAGTCATACCACTTCCAGGTTTTCCAGTTGACCGAGCTGTAATTGCTACCAATCGTCGTCGTCAAAAGCTGAGAATTCGCCGTAAGTGATTTGTTAGCGTTGATTGAGCGATCGCTGAGAGAGCTAAAAAATAAGCAAGGGGAACTAGACACCCTTGCTTATTTTTTATGCTTATCTGGGCTTGGAGCAGCATTCAGCCTAAACGAGAGGGTGATGTTCTTTGAGCAACTTTTCTGCCCTTGCTTCATCTAGTTTGTAAGCTAGCTTTCTCGCCTCATGGGAGTCACGGGTAGTTTTAGCAACGCTGAATGTAGAGCCAACCGAGAAGGTTAGGCCCATGCCCATAAACCCTTTAGTCCAGTTGTCTACGGGCAGATAAGCAATGCCGATGGCTGTTGCAGAAATTGCGAGAGCAAAAGATGCCCAAGACTGAATAAGCCAGCCTGGGCTGTGAACTTGAGGTCCCATATCTTGCATAGTTTACTGATCGCCCCTTGTAATTCAATTGGCTTTGTGGCTCAATGTATCAATTCAAACAACAGCTACATGAATCACAAGGGCAGTTCCTGAAGTGCACACAAAAGCATAGACGGTATTAGCCTGCCTGGGTTAGGGAAAGCACTGCCTTTACTTCGCAAGCCATAGCTTAGCTTCATTCTAAGAAAGTGCGGACCTGTCCATCTGGGCTTAGCACCACTCGAACTCGTGGAGGTTGGCCTCCCTGAATCGGAGTTACAAAAGCCTCACCGACTAAAGGCATTCCCGTGCGATCGATGTAGTCTCCTGCCGATTGGCCTAAAGGAACGATGCGCTGAATTGAGCCATCTGCCCCAATCAGAAGCGTGTACTCTAGCGTCTGCGTCAATCCTTCCGGTGGTTGCCAACGCTCCTCAAAGTAACTCCTCACTTCGGCTACTTGAGGAATGCTATCAAACGCAGAATCAGCAGCTTCGTCAGCCGCAGGAGCTTGAGCCGCCTCTGCACCCGAACGAGCAGTTTCACCTGCTGCCTCTGGCGCTGCGGCATTGCGAGCTGCATCTAGGGTTGGAAGCTTTGCTGCTGGTGGTGGCGGCACAGGTTCTGCCTCCGGCACATTTTCCAGTTCAAGCTGTGGCGCGGATTCCGCTTGGGGTGCTAGAGCCACTGGTCCAGACTCTACCGGAATTGAGGCGATCGGCTTATTGGTAGTAGGTGCAGGAGTTGAACTAGCACCTGCTGGAGCGGGCGGCACTGGAGCCAGAGCGATCGCATTCGGAGCAGCCGTATCTGGTACTGGCACAATCGGCAATCCTGACTTGAGCGCTCCTGCGGGTGGCGGTGGCGGCACCATTTGAGGAGGAGCAGGAACACCTAAAGGTCCAGTTGCTACTTGTCCTGGCACCATTGCTTGCTGCCCGGTCGCTTGAGGGGTCGAAAGGGAGACCGCTGTTTTTAGTTCAGGCGTCGGTTGATCCAGGCTCTTGACTACTCCAGCAGTCACACCAGCGGTTAGCAAAACAGCCGCAGCCGTGGGTGCCCAAGCTGGCAGAACTGGAACCCAGCTACGTTGATTCAGCTCAGGCAGCGCCATCGCATCTGCCGCATATTCATCTAACGCAGTGGCTAAGTCAGCCAATTGAGTGGCGCTTAACGTGATGAATGGTCTAGACAATCCACTGGCTAGAGATCCTAGGTGAAGTCTGTGGGATAGAAGCCCTTGTGGTTCCAGAAAAATTCTGGGTGACTCAAGCACCAATGGAGCCGAGGGAGCCGCTGCCTCCGCCGCACTGGCTAGCTCACCAGATTGCTCAGTTGAGAGAGCATCCGGTTCTGGCTCGATGACGCTCAGCGCCGCAGTTCTCGCAGATCTGGCAGCATTGAGATCAATGGGAGGAGGAACTAATGGTGGTGCTTCCAGGGTTGCGACTGACGATCGCCCCCCGGCACTGATCAAAGCGGGCGATTGATTGAGGAAGTCTTGAACGTAGGCACTCACCGCATCAGACAGTTCATCTAGCTGAAAGCGATCGCCCCGTAAAGAAACCTGCTCAGAGTCTGTCAAACGAGGGTCATCCAAACTTAGATGAAATCGCAGTTTTCTCAGAAGTGGACGACCTGCCCAACGGGACAAGGGCGAATCATTGGCAACGATTTCTAGGGTGCAGGTGGGCGGAGTATACCGTCGCAGGACTGAGGTAGACAAAAAAGGCATGGGTGGTTCTGGAATGCGTCGGAGTAGGCTAGGCAATCGGAACTGAGTGAAGCAAGGGTGCTAACCCACAGGGTTAGACAGCGGCTACGCCATCCCGTGAACGATCCAAGAGGGCTAGCCAGAAACGACGAGGGCCACCAGGCGCACTGTAGAACAAGAGGTCGATCAGCAGCTTGAGCGCCAAGTGAGTCAGGATGTCGGGTGGCGTGTCTTCCCCTTCTTCCATGCGCTCCTGATAGGTGTTATTGAATTTGTCTAAATAATCTCCCAGAAGCGCTGCTTGGTGAGGTTCCTTGTTTTGTTCTGTGAGTTGTTCGAGTAGCGCCACAGCTCGACGAATTAATTCTTGGTGCTGTTTGGCCAGGTGACAACTAATTAAAACGAGCGATCGCGCCTCCTCAACATCCAACTTCTTGCGCCCCCCTTGGCCCTTACGTAGCGGACTCGACTGCCGCAACCGCCATAGAGCCACGCGATCGCTCACCATCTCTTCTAGGTTTAGATCTGTGGCTGCTTGCAGCATGGCCTCAGAACCAATTCCTGCCAATGCCTCTAGGGCCAGCAATATCAAGTCCAGATGAGCTTTGATATTGTCCAGTTGTCCAGAGTCGGGTTGGGAGGGTAGGGGAAACTCTTCCCATTGAGATGAAGCAGGCGGCTTAACGGTGGAGCGCATATCTTCAGGATAGAGAACGGGGCAAGACACAAGCAGACGGTTACAGGTCTTGAAACAAGACTGGGGGCATCAGGTAAAGCTCTTAACTTTTACCTAACAGAAGAAAATAGGAATGCGAGGGTTTAAGGGCCATTTTAGCTAGTCTAACGAGTAGCCTGACGCAATCCAATCACCCTCTTGGATAGAGACAGATCCAGTCCGCCTCTTTCCTAAGATAGACCGCCGCGATCGCAGAAATGCTCCTGAGCTGTTGCAATTTTACTAACTCAATGGTCCACCTTCATTTGAGATAGGCAACCGTTACGCCTGAACCGCCTTCCGCTTGTTCAGCTAGTTCAAACCGCTCGACTTGGGGATGGTGCTTGAGAAACTCATGCACGCCTTGGCGTAAACGGCCAGTGCCATGACCATGAATAATCCACACGGTTCCCTGACTTTGAGCCTCTCTAATCGCTGCTTCAAGGGTGGCTTCCGAGTCGGCTACACGACTGCCTCGAATATCTACGGTATTGCGAGAGGTGCGAATCACCGGAGCAGGCTTTACCTCTACCGGAGCAGGTTCTGGAGCTGGTTTGGGTTTGGCTACTATTTCTGGCTTTTGCCCGTCCAGCGATTCGACATCCTGGAGCTTCACTGTCATTTTCATCAAGCCAAACCGCACGGTCAGCTCGCCATCGTCATCAGGACCGCTAAGGACGTCGGCGGTCTGACCTAAGCGGGGAATCCGAATGCGATCGCCCACTTGGGGACGGAAAGCAGGCTTGGGTGGTGCTGGCTTCTGTTTCGACGGCAGACGGCGACCCGCAATTTCGTTCAGCGCGTTGGTGGCTTTTTGCGCTTCCTGGGCGGTCATGGGGCCTTGCTGCAACTGCCGAATTACCTGGGCAATTTCCCCTCTGGCTTGGGCGATCGCATCTTGTACCGCTCGTTCTTGTGCCAGTTGCAAATCCCGCTCTCGCTCTTGGAGTGCCGTTGCTTTCTGAGAAACTTGGCGATGCAACCGTTCCGCTTGCTCTAGCAGTTGGGAGGCTTCTTGGGCTTTAGTTTCTTGCTGTCGGCGCTGTGCTTCCAGGCCCGCAATTACCTCGTTTACCTCTTCGGAAGCGCCACCCACATATTGCTGAGCTTGGGTGGTGATTTCTGCCTTTAAACCGAGACGGCGAGCGATCGTCAAAGCATTCGAGCGGCCAGGAATGCCCCACAGTAAGCGGTACGTGGGTGAGAGCGATACATCATCAAACTCAACGGCGGCATTTTCAAACCGATCGTCTTGGTACTTCAGAGCTTTGAGTTCGCCGAAGTGAGTGGTCGCGATCGCCAGTTGAGCCTGATCTGCTAAGTACTTCAATAAAGCTACTGCTAGGGCGCTACCTTCCGAAGGATCGGTACCTGCGCCGACTTCATCAAGCAGCACCAGCGATCGCTCGGTCATCGCTTCCAGGATGCGACTAATCCGGCGAATGTGCCCGGAAAACGTGGAAAGGCTCTGCTCAATTGACTGCTCATCACCAATGTCAGTCAGAACTTGGTCAAACCAGGGGATTTCCACAGGTTCACGAGCCGGGATAAACAGTCCGACCTTCGCCATTAAAGCCGCCAGGCCCAAGGTTTTCAGCGTCACGGTCTTACCGCCCGTGTTGGGTCCGGTGATGGCGACCACACGAATTTGGGGCCGAATCATTAGATCGATGGGGACTACGGCTCGCCCTTGTTCGTGCTGTTGTTGCCAGACCAGAAGTGGATGGCGCAAGTTTCGCAACGTCACGTTTTCCCCTGCCACTCGATCCACAAAGCGGGGCGGATTGGCTTGCAACCACAAGCTGTAGCGGGCGCGGGCAGTGGCTAAGTCGAGCGTCGTCGCGATCGCCAACAACCGCTCCAAGTCCGCCTTAACTTCAGCCACTTGAGCGGTTAGCACTTGACGTACCGCTTCTTCTTCCGCTTGTTCTCGCCGGAGAAGTTGCCGCAACTGGTTATTTAACTGCACCGTGGAATGAGGCTCGACATACAGCGTCGCCCCACTCATAGAGGTGTCATGAATAATGCCTGGAATCGCGTCTTTCTGCGGCGCTTTCACTGGCAGCACAAAGCGATCGCTTCGCTGCGTAATCAACTGTTCCTGCACCGCATTTGATTGCCGTTGCAGGATGTTTTGCAACATTTGATAGACGCGATCGCGCACCTGCTTTTGCTGCTCCCGAATTTCGCCCAATTTGGGGCTAGCTCGATCCATCACCTTGCCGCGCTCGTCAATGCAGCGGTGAATTTCTTGCTCTAACTCTGGATAAGTTCGCAGTTCTGCTACTAACTCAGTTAAGACGGGCACATCCGTCTGGTTGTCGATCACGCGGCGGAGGTTACGTGCTCCTGCCAATGTCGTCGCGATCGCAAATAATTCTTCTCCAGTCAATAGCCCTTGGCGCTCTGCCCGTTCTAGCGCCTCCCCAATATCACTAATGCCCTCAAACAAAAGCCCCGATGCGAGGCGACTTTCTAGTTGATAAACTTCTTTGGTTTGGGCCAGCAACCCTAAACTTTCATCTAATGTATTGGGAATGGTGAGGTGTCGCGCTGCGATCGCCCCCAACTTGGTAGCCGCAAAGGTCGATAAATGTTGGCACAGGCGCGGCCATTCTAAAAGGTCTAAAGTTTCAGCTTGAATCAAAGTCTGAGTGCCGAGTCTCAACGAATGGGTGACTGGGAATTGATTAAATAATCTTAAACTTAGCGAGTCCGAATCATCGAACCTCTACGCTTCTATCTATATTGTAACGAGCTAACGAGCTGCTTCTGTCCTGCGATCGCCCACCATCCATACCCAGCAAGATGAGTCTTTTGAAGATTGAGAATTTCGGCCAGCAGGCTGATCGTTAAGTTCTTTTAGCTTTTGACAAAGAAATAGATAGTCCAGGGTTAAACTAAAAACCGCTTAGTGCTTTCCCGGATAGACAAACAAAATTACGCGATCGCCACACCCTTAATCGAAAAAGACCAAATCCTTAACGCTGACAAGACCCATCCTTCACCCAAATTTGGTAGTCTAGTCCAAATGGTCTTGTGAAGAAATAGAAGCGTGGAAATTCAACTTGGGCGGGGTAAGACGGCTCGTAGAGCATACGGATTCGACGAAATTGCGTTAGTGCCCGGTCAGCGGACGCTTGATCCGAGCTTGGCCGATACAAGCTGGAAGATTGGTGGCATCGAACGGCAAATCCCAATCATTGCGAGTGCAATGGATGGGGTTGTAGATGTCAAAATGGCTGTGCTCCTATCTCAGTTGGGAGCGTTGGGTGTATTGAACCTAGAGGGCATTCAAACCCGCTATGCTGACCCCAACCCCATTCTGGATCGAATCGCTTCGGTAGGAACCACCGAGTTTGTTCCCCTGATGCAAGAGCTTTACGCAGAGCCGATTAAACCAGAGCTGATCGAGCAGCGAATTCAAGAAATTAAGAGCCAAGGCGGTATTGCTGCGGTTAGCGCAACTCCCGCTGGAGCGGCCAAGTTTGGTTCGATTGTGGCTAAAGCAGGCGCTGATCTGTTCTTTATTCAAGCAACGGTTGTTTCTACAGCCCACCTATCTCCAGAGTCCATTGTGCCCCTGGATCTAGCTCAGTTTTGCCAAGAAATGCCGATGCCTGTGATTCTAGGCAACTGTGTCACCTATGAAGTGGCCCTAAACCTGATGAAAGCAGGAGCAGCAGGTGTATTGGTCGGCATTGGCCCAGGTGCGGCTTGTACTTCTCGTGGAGTCCTGGGTGTGGGCGTGCCTCAAGTTACCGCGATCGCCGACTGTGCCGCAGCGCGGGATGACTACTACCAAGAAACGGGCAACTACGTCCCCGTGATCGCGGATGGCGGACTGGTAACAGGTGGCGACATCTGTAAGTGTATTGCTTGCGGTGCAGATGGGGTGATGATTGGTTCTCCCTTTGCTCGCTCAGCCGAAGCACCAGGTCGCGGTTTCCACTGGGGGATGGCCACTCCTAGCCCCGTTCTGCCACGCGGAACCCGGATTCGAGTCGGTACCACAGGCACCTTAGAGCAAATTCTCCGTGGCCCTGCCCAACTTGATGACGGTACTCACAACTTCCTCGGTGCTTTGCAAACCAGCATGGGCACCTTAGGCGCTAAAAACATCAAGGAAATGCAGCAAGTTGAAGTCGTAATTGCTCCCTCTTTGCTCACCGAAGGCAAGGTTTATCAGAAAGCGCAACAGCTAGGAATGGGCAAGTAATTTTACTTCCCAACAAATTCTTAAAACTTTTCCGGTCTCTACCCAGGAACCCTGGAAAAAATAAAGCTGTCGCTTACAATAGAAGTAGCGGAGACGCATGTTTCCGTTCACTCCTCACACCACACTCCGCCTGGACTTACCGTTCGGGCGGTTCTTAATTTTAAAGGAAGATTTTCTGAGGATTGGAGCCCTGGAATCTCTACCTAAATGTATAAGCTTTAAGAGCCAAGGGGACTGTTTTGTCTATGATAAAATTTTGGAAAACAACGTAGGCAAGGATTTCCGAGCATGTCAGCAGCCGCACAAGTTACGGATTCTAGTTTTAAGCAAGAAGTACTTGAGAGTGAAGTTCCAGTTTTAGTCGATTTTTGGGCTCCTTGGTGCGGTCCTTGTCGGATGGTCGCTCCTGTCGTTGACGAAATTGCCCAACAGTACGACGGGCAAATCAAGGTCGTCAAAGTCAATACCGATGAAAATCCTAGCGTTGCTAGCCAATATGGTATCCGCAGCATCCCAACGCTAATGATTTTTAAGGGAGGGCAGCGAGTGGATATGGTAGTTGGCGCTGTACCAAAGACCACCCTAGCGAACACTTTAGAAAAGTATCTTTAAGTTGATCGGGCCAAACCATTTTGTTGAGAAATCTTTTGTATCTCAGGTCTTAATTGATTCAATAGCCTGGTTTACGAAGCTTTGTCTGCTTTAATGTCTTAGAACTTAAGCCTTCTCTTAATATCAGCGCTTGGGATGTAAATGCCGAAGCGCTTTTTGCATTTTTTTATATTTTTCAGCCTTAACGACTACACAAAGTTTTAGTGTGTTCTTGCTAATTTTTATGCCTCCAGCGTTGATCCCTATCGTGATCCCTCAGGCCTCAGCTTCCTTCTGGAACGTACAAATCGTCTGGGAATCTCGGTAGAATAGAATGCCGCCAGTTGAGAAGCATTCATGGTCTCCTCGTCATCTTTCAACGAGCTTGCATCGCTCCAGACCAATCTCACTGAATTAATTAATCGTCTGCCGACACATGAGCAGGGAGAGTTAATTCAACAAGCTTTGGTCACTATTATACGGATGGCCGAGGGTGAAGTAGACCGCTTGGATTGGAAGATTGTGACTGCTTCCTTACAGGATATGGAGCGAGCCTTTAAGGCTTTCTATCCTTACCGCCACGTTCGCAAAATTTCTATGTTTGGGTCTGCCCGGATTCAACCTGACAGTGTTGAGTATCAAATGGCTGCTGAGTTTGCCCGTCGCATCACAGAACAAGGCTTCATGGTGATCACCGGAGCAGGCGGCGGCATTATGCAGGCAGGCAATGAAGGAGCGGGAGTAGGTCAATCTTTCGGCCTCAACATTCATTTGCCTTTTGAGCAAGGAGCCAACCCTTTCATCCAAGGCGATCCCAAGCTGGTCTATTTCAAGTATTTCTTTACTCGTAAGCTTGTGTTCTTAAAGGAAAGTGACGCTCTAGCGCTATTTCCGGGTGGTTTTGGGACACAAGATGAAGCTTTTGAGTCTTTAACGCTCAGTCAGACGGGTAAATCTGCTCCTGTCCCTCTGGTATTGATCGATCGCCCAGGTGGAGATTATTGGCGGAGCTGGGCTGAATACATTGACAAGCAGTTGCTACAGCGAGGCTTAATTAGTCCAGAAGACCCCAGCTTGTATACGGTTACTGATGATCTAGATTTAGCTTGCGAGGCGATCGCGAGTTTCTATCGAGTGTTTCACTCTAGTCGTTATGTCGGCAGTCTACTGATCATTCGGCTCAAATCCGAGTTAATGGATAAAGATATAGAAAAGCTGAATGAAGAGTTCGGCGACATTTTGGTGAAGGGTCGGATCGAAAGAAGCAAAACTCTGCCACAAGAAGCTCCAGACGAGACAATCGATTTACCTAGATTGGCCTTGTATTTCAATCAACGCGATTTAGGCCGCTTGTACCAACTGATTGCTGCCATTAATCGCCTGGGTCTGCCTTCTCCCAACACCGAGCACCCAGAACAAAAGTAATCACCATCTTTGTCATCTTTACGAGTTGGGGTGAGTGAATCTCGCCCCAATTTTTTGTGGATATTGTTGGAGAATTAGATGCGATGTGACGTTTGATAAAGCTTTGGGGCTGATCAGGGCAAAATTCACCATATTTAACAAAACTCTTGAAACTGCCTGGTCTTGCCTTTTTCGCCTGAGGATATGTACTTATCGCAGGTTGATTTCAAGTTGGCGATCGCCCTTCACTCAATTGTTCACTGCTGACTAAAACTGCTGAGTATTCAAGCGTTCTCAGGTTCGAACCATTACAGCAGAGATAAAGGGAGCCTAGAGTGTCGCGATCGCCGCTTAATCATTTCTGAGGCTTTAGGTGAGAGATTGATTGGGTTGAGAGCGATCGCGGTTTGAAAGAGTCCAAATCCTCTCCACATAAGAATTGAGTCAGAACAATTTTTTGTTTTTTGTTCCAATTTATATAAATATAGTTTAATAAAATTGTCTGGTTGGGGTTTTATAACCTTGAAGTGGGTTCTGTCAGATTCAACGCTCTTACAGAACTTTAAAGACTCCCTAGCATCGTTATGCGCCTCCAAACGTCTCCACACCCCCTTTCTTTTCCTTGGAGGTTCAACAATAATGCATTCAACAGGTTGACTAAAGCGCATTCCACGGTCACACCAAGCGCCGTGCAGCTAATGCGTCCCCCAGATTTTGATACGAAGCTATAGGAGAGACTGGCGTGAAACTAGCAGTTTATGGCAAAGGCGGAATTGGCAAATCGACAACGAGCTGCAATATTTCAGCCGCTCTAGCCAAGCGCGGTAAAAAGGTTTTACAAATTGGCTGCGACCCAAAGCACGACAGCACGTTTACCCTCACGGGCTTTTTGATTCCCACCATCATTGACACACTGCAAGCCAAAGACTACCACTACGAAGATGTTTGGCCAGAAGATGTCATCTACAAAGGCTATGGTGGCGTAGATTGCGTGGAAGCTGGTGGTCCACCCGCTGGGGCAGGTTGCGGTGGCTACGTCGTAGGTGAAACCGTCAAGCTGTTGAAAGAACTCAACGCCTTTGATGAGTACGATGTGATTTTGTTTGATGTCTTGGGCGACGTCGTTTGTGGTGGCTTTGCGGCACCTCTCAACTATGCCGACTACTGTCTAATCGTGACCGACAACGGCTTCGACGCTTTATTTGCAGCAAACCGGATTGCGGCTTCTGTCCGAGAAAAAGCTAGAACTCACCCTCTGCGCCTCGCTGGCTTGATCGGCAACCGGACTTCCAAGCGCGACTTGATTGACAAGTACATTGAAGAAGTGCCCATGCCTGTACTCGAAGTGCTACCTCTGATCGAAGACATCCGGGTTTCCCGAGTCAAGGGCAAAACTTTGTTCGAGATGGCCGAGTCCGATCCTTCCTTGAACGTTGTCTGCGACTACTACCTCAACATTGCTGACCAGATCTTGGCTCAACCCGAAGGTGTCGTACCCACCGATACTCCTGATCGGGATCTGTTTGCTCTATTGTCCGATTTCTATCTCAACCCCGCCCCAGCGCCCAAGAGAGAAGACGAAGAACTAGATCTAATGATGGTTTAAGCACCAGCCGCCCCAAATTAATAGAACCCTGGAGAGGAACACCGTTCATGACCCTTGCTGATACTCAGCCCCAAGCCCTCAATTTTGAGTGTGAAACTGGTAACTATCACACCTTCTGCCCGATTAGTTGCGTGGCTTGGCTATACCAAAAAATTGAAGATAGCTTCTTTCTGGTCATTGGCACCAAGACCTGCGGCTACTTCCTACAGAACGCGATGGGTGTGATGATCTTTGCCGAACCTCGTTATGCGATGGCAGAGCTAGAAGAAGGAGATATCTCGGCCCAGCTCAACGACTACGAAGAACTCAAGCGCTTGTGCGATCAGATTAAGCGCGATCGCAACCCCAGCGTGATTGTTTGGATCGGCACTTGCACCACCGAAATCATCAAAATGGACTTGGAAGGCTTGGCTCCTAGGCTAGAGTCAGAAATCGGAATTCCGATTGTAGTAGCCCGCGCTAATGGGTTGGACTACGCCTTTACTCAAGGAGAAGACACCGTTCTAGCGGCCATGGCTCAGCGTTGCCCAGACAAGCCTGCGACGACCGAAGCAGGTAAAAATGAGCAAAATGCGATCGCTAAATTGCTCAACTTTGGCCGCAAGAAAGAAGAAGTCGCCGCCGAAGAATCGGAATACGCCGAGCATCCTCCTCTCGTTCTGTTTGGCTCATTGCCTGACCCTGTCGTTACACAACTCACCCTGGAGTTGAAGCGGCAAGGGATTAAAGTCAGTGGCTGGCTACCTGCCAAACGTTACACCGAGCTACCCGTAATCGAAGAAAACTACTATGTGTCTGGGGTAAATCCTTTCCTCAGCCGCACTGCTACTACACTCATGCGTCGTCGCAAATGCAAGCTGATTGGTGCTCCCTTCCCCATCGGTCCCGATGGCACCAGGGCTTGGCTAGAAAAAATCTGCTCAGTCTTCGGCATTGAACCCCAAGGTTTAGCCGAGCGGGAAGCTCAGATTTGGGCCAGCTTGGAAGATTACCTCCAGTTAATTCGGGGCAAATCTGTCTTCTTTATGGGAGACAATTTGCTAGAAATTTCTCTGGCTCGCTTCTTGATTCGCTGTGGCATGAGTTGTCCAGAGATCGGCATCCCTTATATGGACAAGCGCTACCAAGCGGCTGAACTGGCGCTACTAGAGAAGACTTGTCACGAAATGGGAGTGCCGACTCCACGAATTGTCGAAAAGCCTGACAATTACAACCAAATTCAACGGATTCACGAACTCAAACCAGACTTAGTGATCACTGGTATGGCCCACGCCAATCCTCTGGAAGCGCGGGGCATCAATACCAAATGGTCTGTGGAGTTTACTTTCGCCCAGATTCACGGCTTTACCAACTCCCGCGACATCCTAGAACTAGTGACTCGGCCCCTCCGTCGGAACAATAATCTGAAAGACCTGGGTTGGGATAAGCTGGTCCGAGAAGAAGCCAAACTCTAGTCTGTCAGCATCTACCTCCTGTGATCTATGCCTCTGCTCTGCCCCCACCCTTGGTGGGGGTTTTGTCTGATTACCTCTTCTCAGATAAATTCAATAGGGCAGAGGATTAAGCATTTTGATTTCACCCGCTTGCTTAGCGAATCACCGATGAGGCACCTATGGGCGCGACATTGCAACAGATTGCCAAATATTTAGATAACAAAGGTTGGACTTACGATCTTGATGAAGCAGACTACCGTATCGTTACAGGTGTTGAGGCGGATAATGTAGAAAACTTCGTCATTGTGGTTCAGCTAGACGAGGAGGGCAAATTCTTTAAGCTATTTGCCCCTCAAGTCCTTTCGGACATCCAAAATCACCCCTATAAAAATGCCATCCTGCAAACCATGTTGTGCATCTCTTGGGAAACTAAGATGCTGCAATGGGAATATGATCCGTCTGATGGTGAAATTCGAGCCATTATTGAATTCCCTCTCGAAGATTCTCTACTGACAGAGCGCCAATTTAACCGCTGTTTAGCAGGCTTAGTGCAAATCGTAGATGAAGTTGCGATGCCACGATTGCAAGCTGTGATGGAGACTGGGCAAGACCCAGGCTACGAAGAAGAAGGAGAAAGACTATTACTGGCGCTGCAAGAACAAGCACCGGGACTTTTAGAGCTGTTAGAGCGAGCAATGGAGGCCCGGAAGCGGCGAGGCACGTTTCCTTCTGAGTAAATAATAAATAAGGCGGAGGCGATCGCTAGTTTATTCTTGCTGATGTAATTCTCGTCTAATGCCCTAGATTAACTAGATAAGCAGAGAATTATTGGCATAGAAAGACGGCTATACTCCAAAGTAGTATCTTTTCTTGTTGCGAGTTGCCAAGGCCCGGACTATGACATCGTATGCAACCTCCACGACCAGAGCCGAGATGAGCGAACTCCGGCGTTTAAAAGCCTTGCTACCCCCTGAACTGCAAAGTTGGGTCATGGTGGAGGGAGCCACAACTGTTAACCCTCCCCTGATTACGGCTGAAGAGATTGGCAAGGATCAAGTTGAAATTCAGATTGACTTAATTCGCTGGGAGCAACTAGCGATCGATCAGCGTAACTTACTGTTTTGGCACGAAGTCGCTCGCATCCAGAACGATACAATCCCCAAAGATGGTTGGGAAATGGCAGCTTTAGCCATTGGTCTGGGTGGCGCTGTAGGAGAACTTTGGGTCCAAGATGGGTTGCTGTTGTTGCTGGCCCTAGGATTGTGCGGGGTTTCGGGCTACCGCTTGTTCCAGAAGAACAATAACGAGCGTACAGTCCGAGAAGCGATCGATGCCGATGAGAAGGCGATCGCCCTAGCAACTCGATTCGGCTACAGCTTACCCAATGCTTACAAGAGTTTAGGTAGTGCCCTCAAAGCTTTAATTGATCAAACTCCCAAGAAGCGGCAACGAGGCAAATACGAAGCCCGTTTGGAAGCTTTGAAGCGCAGTGCAGCGAAAGCTAAAGCCAAAGCCAAGGGTAGCCGTCCGGAACTGTAACAAATTCATCATTACGCCCCGTTGCCGAGACTTTTTGGCTGACTTAAACGGAGTTGGGGAAACACTCAGCTCCGTTTTAACTTATACCAACTCCCTAACTCTGCCTTACAGATTCTTGTAGGGGCGAATGGCGTTCACCCCTACCGTTGGCCCAACATTTTATGAGTTTGGGGGACAACCCGAACTTGTTTTAAATAGCGCTTCATCAGAGTTTGCCAGGTCAGGACTTGAGCGGGAGTGGGTGGCGAAAAATCATGACCCAGGGAGTGAGCAGCATCTAGGGGAGTTACAGGTTGAAGAAAGACTGGAATCGCTGGATCCACCGTAGCTACTAATTCAGCCGTCTGCTCTAAATCTTCTAGTTTGGTGGCTTGGGAGGCGATCGCCTTGACAAACACTTCTACCGAGGCATCATGACAGCGTTGAAGAAACTCGGCATGAGCTTGCCACAAAGTCTCACCACTGACGCTAGGTAGCTTCACATCCATGCCCACCGCATCTAGATACGGCAAAATCATTGCCAACTGCTCAGGGCGATGCCCACCACTTTCGAGGTAAATGGGCAGTCCTGTTTGCTGACGCACTTGAGGTAAAAATTCGGCTAAAAATGCTGCGTGCAGCAAAGGTTCGCCTCCTGTCAGGCTAATACTGTCGTGTAGCCCTGGCTGATTTTGCCGCTGCACCCACTCCAATAAAGTGGGTAAAGTCACTGGATTAGGATGCGTCTCAAAATCTCGTAGTCCAGGCGATCGCTCAACTTGACAAGTAGCAGGGGCAGTCCAGGTATGAGCGCTATCACAGAAGTGGCAACGTAAATCGCAGAAAGCAAACCGAATAAAAAGTTGGCGCGTGCCTACATTTAGTCCTTCGCCTTGGATAGCTGAAAAGACTTCAACCAAGCGAGCTGTGGCGGTGTCAGCGGTCATCTCAACAATTGCCGTTAGCAGGGAAAACCCATTGTAGACGACCAAACAGCGCAAAATTCGGGGTGTCTCTAGGTTCAGTGGCCCTACTCAGAAAAACAGCCGCTTTTAGAGGAAAGGTTCATCGGATCTTTAAAAGAACAAAATCCTACAAAAAGATTCGCTGAAGCATAACCATTAAAGTTTCTTAAGTATGTGATCTATCGCTAAGTTGCTAGTGAGGACGCAGCAACATTCTAGAGTCCTATGCAATATAGGCAAACTCTGAAGGTGTGCGTTGGACTCGCAGCTCCGTAGAACGATCTAAGTTTAGCGACTATGCGAATTCTAATTTATTCCTATAATTACCATCCAGAGCCAATCGGGATTGCCCCCTTAATGACCGAATTGGCAGAAGGATTGGTGCAACGAGGCCACGAAGTTCGCGTCGTCACTGGCATGCCCAACTACCCCCAACGTCGCATTTACGACGAATATCAAGGGAAGTGGTATGTCACTGAAGAAAAAAACGGAGTTACAATCCAACGCAGTTTTGTTTGGGTGAAGCCAAAGCCTGGTTTACTCGATCGCATTCTCCTAGATGGCAGCTTTGTCTTGACCAGCTTCCTGCAAGCCATGCGCGGTTGGCGGCCTGATGTCATCTTGCTCACGGTTCCACCTTTACCCGTTAGTGTTCCTGCTGCGCTACTCGGCTGGATACGACGCTGCCCAGTGGTACTGAATCTACAAGATATTTTGCCTGATGCAGCGGTGCATGTCGGGCTGTTGAAGAGTAAGACTATGATTCGTGTCTTCTCAGCCTTAGAAAAATTTGCTTATCGCACCGCTACCAAAATCAGCGTGATTACGGAGGGGTTCGTGGACAACCTCACCGCGAAGGGAGTTGATCCAGACAAGATGGTCTGCATTCCCAACTGGGTGGATGTCAACTTCATCCGACCCCTGCCTAAAGAAAACAATGCCTTTCGAGTCGCCCATAAACTCGAAAACAAGTTTGTCGTCCTCTACTCTGGCAATATCGCGCTGACCCAAGGACTAGAAACAGTCGTTGAAGCCGCTACCCGCCTACGCCACATTCCCGAAATCGCTGTAGTGATTGTAGGTGAGGAAAAAGCGCTGCAAGGCTTGCGAAACTACTGCCAATCTCGAGGGGCAGATAATGTACTGCTCTTGCCTTTTGCACCACGAGAGAAATTGCCGGAAATGCTCGCCGCCTCGGACATTGGCTTGATTGTGCAAAAGAGCAATGTGATCTCTTTCAATATGCCATCCAAAACCCAGGTGCTATTGGCGAGTGGTCGCCCCATTATTGCCTCCGTTCCTGACACTGGAACGGCTGCTAGAGCAGTCCAGCAAAGTGGGGGGGGTGTTGTGGTTGAGCCAGAAAGTCCTGAAGCACTGGCCGCTGCCATCTTAGAACTGCACGCCAATCCTGCTAAAGCCCAACTGCTAGGCCAGAAAGGTAGACAGTTTGCGGTTGAGCGCTATGCCTTTGACCAAGCACTTAACCAGTATGAAGCTCTGTTTAAGACTGTGGCAGCAAACGCTTCTAATAAGCGCCCTGTTTTACCAGAACTTGTGACTGAAAAATCTTTGGTTGATCTCTAATTCTTCTGGGAGAGAAACTTCACACTGAAAACCAGAGCTAGCCCAGGTATCGTGGTATCTGGGCATTTTTGTACGGTTTACAAACCCCTAACTTTAGGTGCTGCTACAAATAATTCGGCTAAAATGGGAGACAGATTGAATAAATCTTTCCTCAAAAATTTTGCAGGTCAAACCATCTTCTAGTTTGGGCAATCGTCCTTCTAATCACTCTCCAAATGCTTCTGGCCCTCGCCCTCCTGGCATTGACCATCAGCCAGGTATAGTAGAACGCGAACGGGTGTTGAGTTGGCTAGCAGAAAATGTGCCTGACGCGCGGCTCAAGCATATTTTGAGAGTGGAGCAAACTGCTGTAGAGCTAGCTCAGCATCATGGTTTAGATGTAGAGAGAGCGGCCCAGGCAGGCTTGATGCATGATCTCGCAAAGTATTTCAAGCCCCAACGTCTCCTGGAAATGGCTGAAGCTGAGGGTTTGGAGATAGACCCTGTAGAGGCGGCCCATCCTCATTTACTTCATGCACCCGCAAGTGCCATTGTAGCTAGAGATGAGTTTGGGATTGAAGACGAAGAAGTCTTGCAAGCTATCTGTGACCACACATTAGGTAGACCTGGAATGGGTTTATTGAGTTGTGTTGTCTTTTTAGCAGATAGTTTAGAGCCAGGGCGAGGAGAGAATCCTGAATTAGAGGCCTTGCGACAAAGCAGTTTGCAGGATTTACACCAAGCAGTTTACTTAACTTGTGACTATTCTTTGAAGTATTTTCTCAATACCCATCGGCTAATTCATCCTCGAACTGTTCTCACGCGCAATTGGTTCTTGAAACGATCGCATCCCACGAATTCTGTTATTACACAAGGAATTGAGAACTAAATAATGACCGATTTCAAAGTACGTTCTTACCCAGCGGTTGCTACTTCATCTCAACCGGCTGATGTGGCGAAGCAAGATACTAGTAAGCAATTGGCTTTGATGGTTGCTGAAGCGGCCGACGATCGCAAGGGAGCTGACATTGTCATCCTCAAAGTCTCTGAGGTTTCCTACTTAGCAGATTATTTTGTCCTAGTCACAGGTTTCTCCAGTGTCCAAGTGCGGGCGATCGCACGCTCCATTGAGGACAAGGTAGAGGAAGAATCCCAACGCTTCCCACTCCGCACAGAAGGCCAAGGCGATGGTACCTGGATGGTGCAAGACTACGGCGATGTTATTGCCCACATCTTTATGCCAGAGCAGCGAGAATTTTATAATCTTGAAGCCTTTTGGGGCCATGCGGAAAAAATTGAATTTTCCACGTTGGCAAAGGATTAGGTAAATTAAAGGGACTAGATGGCTCTCGGGTAGCCTCTGCACTTGCTAGTGTTGCCTATGGATATTTCTACCCCTATTTGTCCCGTTCCTTCTGAGCAGCAACCGCTCAACGAATACCAAGACTTGAAGGAGTCTTGGTTTTTCCGTTGGGCTACGTTACCTCTGCAAACTTACTTCACCACAATGCTCTGGATTTGGGTTTGCAGTTGGGTTGTGGTTGGGCCAGTGGCAACCTACAGCTTTTCCTGGGTGAAGCATCCAGTGCAGTTTGCGCTCAGCGGTGCAGCAGGGGCCAGCTTGATGGTGGCGCTGCCTTTACTCCGCCTATATTTGGGCTGGAGTTATATTCGCGATCGCCTCCTCAACGAAACTGTCTTCTACGAAGAGTCTGGTTGGTATGACGGTCAATATTGGCCCAAGCCGCCGGAAGTGCTGACGCGCGATCGCTTAATTGTCAGCTACGAAATTCAACCGGTTTTACGGCGTTTACAGCGCAGCTTCGGAGGTCTCATCGCGCTTTTCTGTTGTGGTGGCATTGTTTGGCAATACCTCTAAGCCCCAAATCTAAGCCCCAGAACATTAGCCGACAAAATTAGTCCCACAAAAATTAACCAAAATATTGCAAGTGTTATAGCTCTGTAAGCTAGGCTTGCCTTGGGAACTGGAGTATGTCAAAGTCTTAGCCATGACTAGGGGAAAACGAACTCAAGCCGCTGAGCTAGAAGTTAGATTACTGCGTGAAGGTTTGGTCGAGTCCAGCCATCACGTCCAAGCTGTCGCCTGTGATGACCGAGGGCGGGTGTTGTCAGTTGCAGGCAATGCAGAAACTGCTACCTTTGTGCGTTCTGCACTCAAGCCGTTTCAGGCGCTATCTATAACCACAACGGGCACATTAGAGCGCTACAACCTGACCGATCGAGATTTAGCGATTATTTGTAGCTCGCACAAGGGCACGATTGAGCAAGTGCGGCAGGCTTTTAATATCCTGTGGCGGAGCGACATTGATCCATCGGCGCTGCAATGCCCAACTCCTGAAGGCAAGCGCAGCCCATTGGAGTACAACTGCTCTGGCAAACATGCTGGGATGCTAGCAGTCTGTCAACAACGCAACTGGCCGCTGTCTAATTATTTACAACGCAATCATCCAGTTCAGAAGTTGATTTTGGCTAAGGTTGCCGAGCTGCTCCGCATGCCAGCCGAGGAATTTATAGGTGCACGCGATGACTGCGGTGCTCCTACTTATTTCTTGCAGTTGGGACAAATGGCGACCCTCTATGCCCAGCTTGCCTCTGGCAGCAGTTTAGATATGGAGCGAATTGTCCGAGCCATGACCCATCACCCAAATATGGTGGCGGGAGAGGGCGAGTTTGACACCGAGGTCATGCGTCTGACTCAAGGCGAGTTGGTCAGCAAATCGGGTGCTGAAGGCGTGCAGTGCATTGGTCGAGTGGGTGAAGGCTTAGGGCTAGCCATTAAGGTGGTGGATGGAGCTAAGCGAGCTAAATACGCAGCAGCAATTCACATTCTGAAGCAGCTGGGTTGGGTGACACCGGCGATCGCAGAGACTCTAACCGAGAGCTTTATTACCCTGAGTTCATTCAAGCGTTTAGACGTTTTGGGTGAATTATCCCTAATTTAGAAATTGGGGGTTGCAATCTCAGAAGCTTTTGGTTATATTAATAAAGCCGACGCGGGGTAGAGCAGTCTGGTAGCTCGTCGGGCTCATAACCCGAAGGTCCATGGTTCAAATCCATGCCCCGCCACCAAATAAAAATAAAGCTCTGTAGTTAATCGCTACAGAGCTTTATTTTTGTCTTGAATTTGTCAGCCACCCGACTACACCCTCTAGAAGCAGAGTCCTACCCGTAGAATAGAGGTATCAAGGGCAATGTGAAGCTGGGCAAGTAACACTTTTGGTCAGGCGTGGAATTTTTCGCCGCAGAAGTGATACTAGTCAGGCTAGAACTGCTAACAAAAACTTTTTATCAATTGCTGGTAATTCTATGACTGTCCTGTGGCGGCGACCTGTTTTAGTCGGGGGAGTAGGGCTTACCTTTGGGCTGTGGTTTCTAGAGAGTATGGCACACTCGTTGGCAGAGGTCAGCGGTTTAGTCACCCTAGGAGCGATCGCAGCAGGGACAGGTCTTTGGTTTCTGCAGAAACCTAACGCTCAAATTGCTCCCATTTCTGCTCCAGCGTCTCCTGTGAGCCGTCTACAGGTTGAGCAAAGCCTCACGGAAGTTGAAGACAGAATTCAGCGGTTACAAGCTGAAGTAGCCACCTTAGACAAGGTGCGCCCGGAAACCATTGCCCGGATTCCAACCCTAAAAGCGCAGCTTCAAGCCTTAACTCCGGAATTAGAGCGGCAGGTACTTCGAGTTGCCGTGGTAGGGGGACAAGCGGTGGGCAAAACTTCTTTAGTTCACGTCCTGCAAGCGCAAGGGTTGTCTTTATCGCCATCTGTTTCTTGGCAAGATCTACCCGCCCTGCTCGCAGCAGAAACTTCCACCCTCGATGCCGATACGATCGCTGAGGCGCAAACCGCAGACGCAGTTATCTTTGTGGTGGCAGGAGATTTGACTGCGTCAGAGTTGCAGGTGGTGCAACAACTGGCTACGGCCAATCAGCGCTTACTTCTAGTTCTGAACAAGCAAGATCAGTATTTACCCACTGAGCGATCGCTGGTGCTCAAGCAACTGCAAACGCGCACTCAAGATTATTTAAGTAGTGCCGATGTAGTCGCGATCGCGGCAGTTCCTAGCCCTTTGAAAGTGCGCCAACACCAAGCCGATGGGTCAGTGCAGGAATGGATGGAACAGCCCCAACCCGAAATTAATTTACTCTCCGAGCGGTTGCAGCAGTTGTTAGCTCAGGAGAGTCAGCAATTGGTTTGGGCAACCACTTGGCGCAGCGCAATCGCATTGAAGGCAGAGGTGCAGGCAGTTCTAAATCAGGTTCGCCGCGATCGGGCCTTGCCGCTGATTGAGCAATACCAATGGATTGCCGCAGCTACGGCTTTTGCCAGCCCCGTCCCTGCTCTAGATCTCTTAGCCACTAGCGCCATTAATGCTCAGCTAGTTCTAGACCTGAGTGCCATTTATCAGCAAAAGTTTTCCTTACAACAGGCGCAGACCATTGCTAAGACAATGGCGGGTTTGCTGCTGAAATTAGGTTTAGTCGAGCTATCTACCCAGGCGATCGGTACCGTGCTCAAGAGCCATGCCATTACCTATGTGGCAGGTGGAGCTGTGCAAGGTGCTAGTGCTGCTTATTTAACTCGCTTAGCCGGATTGAGTTTGAGTGAATATTTTGAGGAACAAAGTGCCTCGATTCGCTCAGAGGCAGAAAATCCCCTCAGTCTCGATCGCCTGACTCAAGTTCTCAAAACCGTATTCCAGCAAAACCAGCAACTGAGTCTCTTCCAGGCTCTAGTAAAGCAGGTGACAGAGCGCTTTACTCCCAATCCCTCTCCTCAGCCACAACCTCAATTGCAATTAATCGCGGCCACAGAGCCAGCCTTACCATTGGCATCTATCCCGTTGCCAAACCTACAGCTGGCTAGCCACGAATTGGAGCTGGTAGAGGAGAATAGATCTGCGGTCAGTCTTTCCAGTACTAGCCTTGAGTCATCCTCCCTCCTCTCAACCTAACGCTTCTGCTACCTCTCCGTCTGTCTCCAGTTCCGCTCGTTCTACTGCTCAAGAATCACATTTTAGTCGAGCTAGAGCCAGCCTACGGGAAATCTTGGCACGGCATACCCACCGTTTGCGGCAATTTAAGCTGCCTAACAATTTAGAGTTACAAGCGGCTTTGCAAACAGAGCTAGAGAGCTTAGCTGCCACCCTGAATAAGCTGGACCAAGGAGTGATCCGGATTGCTACCTTTGGGTTGGTAAGTCGCGGGAAGTCAGCCGTATTGAATGCTCTGTTAGGCCAAAAAGTTTTGCAAACGGGTCCGCTGAATGGGGTCACGCAATGGCCCCGCTCGGTGCGTTGGGTGCCGAATGCAGACAGCAAGGTGCAAGTTGAGTTAATTGACACGCCTGGCTTGGATGAGGTGCAAGGACAGGCTCGGGCCAAAATGGCTCGCGATGTGGCGCGCCAAGCAGATCTGATTTTGTTCGTGGTCTCTGGTGATATTACTCGCACTGAGTATCAAGCGCTGTGCGAATTGCGGGATGCTCAAAAACCGCTGCTTTTGGTGTTTAACAAAATTGATCTGTATCCTGATCGCGATCGCCAAGCGATTTATAAAAACCTACAGCAACTAGGAGCCAACACCAGAGACAGCCGACGCCTCCAGCAATTGCTCTCGACTGAGGAGATTGTCATGGTGGCGGCTGAGCCTGCCCCGTTGCAAGTGCGGGTAGAGTGGCCCGATGGTCGTGTCACCTATGAGTGGGAATCGCCCCCACCCCAGATTGAGCCGTTGCAAGATAAGCTGCTGACGTTGTTGAACCGGGAAGGGCGATCGCTCCTAGCGTTGAATGCCCTGCGGCAAGCGCGGGAGGCCGAAACCAAGATTGCCCAAACGACGATTGAGCTGTGCAGTCCGGAAGCGGAGGCGCTGATCTGGAAGTTTACGCGCTATAAAGCAATGGCGATCGCCTTAAATCCAATCGCGTTTTTGGATTTAGCGGGAGGTGTGGTGGCGGATTTAGCGCTAATTCGAGAGTTGGCGCGGCTCTATGGCCTACCGATGACTCGCTATGAAGCTGGGAAGCTTTGGAAAACCATTTTGCTCAGTTCTGGTAGTTTGCTGCTGAGTGAGTTGGGCAGTGGAGTCTTGTTGGGTTTAGGCAAGAGTACGGCGGCGATCGCTTCGGGTGAGAATCCCGCTAACTTTTCTGCCTATGCTGGGGTAGCTGTGGTGCAAGCAGCGGCGGCTGGGTATGGAGCCTACGCGATCGGACGGGCAGCTCAGGTGTATTTGGAGCAAGGTTGTACTTGGGGACCACAAGGGCCAAATACGGTGATTCAAGATATTTTGAGCCAAATTGAGCCGAATACGATTGTTTATCGCTTGCGGCAGGAGATTGGGGAGTTTTTGGGGTAGCTAGTGAAGCTGAGTTACCAAGGCTTGGGGGCACTCGCCCCCAAACCCCCGCTGAGGGACGGTTGCGTCCCCCAGACCCCCTCCAAACGAGCTTTAGTAGAAGTATTTCGATATCTTGAACTTTTCTCGCCGCCCTCCGACACTTGCCGCTTAACCCCTTCATCCCTCATCCTTCATTCCTGTAAGTGCTTGCTGAGCCGCTTTGGTGATCTGGACGATCGCGCCTAGATCCGGGGTAGGAGCAGAAGCACTCATGCTCAGCCATAAAAGGTATTCGATGTTTCCGGCTGGGCCTTGTAGGGGGGACCAAGTTAAGCCTTGGTAGTGCCAGCCGAGGGCTTGGGCAGTTTGGATCACTTGGGCGATCGCTTCTGCTTGGTCTTTGGGGTCGCGGACTACGCCGTTCTTGCCAACGCGCGATCGCCCCACTTCAAATTGTGGCTTCACAAGCAAAATTGCTTCTCGCGGTTCTTTGAGCAATTGCCACAGGGCGGGTAATACTTTCGTTAAGGAGATAAAGGAGACATCGGCAACTCCTAGATCAGCATCGGGCTGACCTTGCTCGTACAGCTCTTCTGGTTTTAAGTGCCTGAGATTGGTGCGCTCTCGGAGGACCACACGGGGGTCTTGACGCAAGGTCCAGGCTACTTGCCCATAGCCAACATCAATGCCGTAGACTTTCTGCGCTCCTGACTGCAACAGACAATCGGTAAAGCCACCTGTAGAAATGCCGCCATCTAAGCAAGTGCGTCCAGTGATTTCAATGGGAAAGGCTTCTAGGGCTTTGGCTAGTTTTTCGCCGCCTCTAGAGACGTAGGGCGATCGCTGCTTCACGGCAATCTGAGCCGTAGGGTCAATCTCGGTACCCGGTTTATCCACGACCTGCTGATTCACTCTAACTTCTCCAGCTCGAATCAAGCGCTGGGCCTGCTGTCGAGAATCACAGAGTCTTAGGTCTACTAGTAAGGTATCGAGTCGTTGCTTAGCCAAGGAACTGCACTAAAAAATTAAAATGAAGGAACACCTATAAAATAAAGCTTTTGAGGCCATCTCATCTTCCACCATGCCACCGAAGGTTCTTCGCAGACGACCGTGAATCCTCCTCCTCGCATTTTAGAGTCTCGAACTCAATATCAGCCTTGCCACATCCGCGTACCCGACTTAGACGCTCGCGTTGCTGCAATTCGTGTGAATGGTAAGTTCTACAGCCTACTTAAGCTAGTGAAAGAGCGACAGCAAGCTCTAGAGATCGCCAACCGCCTCGCCAACAAAGGTGAAGAAGCCGTAATAACGGCGACCATCAAAGGGGATGCAATTTGGGTCTTGGAGCGAGAGGCTTATCTAGATCTTCCGGCTCAGACTGATTCAGCACCCACGGCACAGGCAACGGGCATCAAAACAAGCCCAGCAACAGCTAAAGTCTTGGAATCTCGCAACCAATATCGTCCCTGCCATATCCGAGTCCCGGATTTGGAGCACCGATTGTCAGCCATTGCAGTCGAGGGACAGTATTACAGCTTCTTCAAAGTTGTTAAAGACCGAGCCCAAGCACTTGAGGTTGCTGCTAGGCTGAGTCGTCGTGGTGATCAAACTGTTATTACTAGCAGCGTTAAGGGAGATGTGGTTTGGGTATTAGAACTGGATGCTGAGTTAGACTTCCGGCACCTTTAATCCTGGCAGCAAATGCCAAAACTTAAAAAGTAGTAAGGGCAAAACTAATAGGGGTAAGCTCAGCAACAACCTTTGCCCACTCGCAAATCTTGCTCCCAAACCTACCCCTATCTAACTCAAACCTGAATGCCAAGACTCACCCCAAAACCTAGGGGTTAATCGAGCAATTAAACGTCCTGCTCACTGAGTTCACGAGTCATGTAGTCAAAGGGTTGATCCACAAAGGCAGGATCAGCAATACCAGCGGCGGTTGCTTGCTCTTTGACAATGTCCTTCATTAATTGTATGCCACGTACTGTGGGGCCGATGGGAACTCCTAGAGAGTTGTAGGTTTCCCGTAGACCTTCCAAAACTCGCTCATCCAAAACGTCCATATCTCCTGCGACCAGAGCATAGCTGGCATAACGCAGGTAGTAGTCCATATCCCGCAGGCAGGCTGCATAGCGACGAGTGGTATAAGCATTACCACCAGGACGAATCAATTCCGGAAGTTCGTCAAACAGGCGCGATCCTGCTTGCTTGACGATGGTGGCAGCATTCGCATTAATGACTGCTGCGGCCTGAACTCTAGCTGTGCCACTGCCAAAGTAGGATTTCAGTGAGTCAAGGGCGTCCCGATCAAGATATCGGCCCGTAATGTCGTAGTTTCTAATCAGGCTTGTCACTGCGTCCCGCATGAAATGACTCTCCTAAGTGGTTCCTATACGTGTTTGCTATTTTTGACCCGCGTCAACCTGTCAATAGTCAGTCATTCTAGCTACTAAACGCTGACGTTTTAATAGGTTGAAGATGGCCCATGCAATTGCTACAGCTTACTGCACAAAATGACTCTGTACCCCTAGCGCAGCGCTGACTTCAACCGTGAGTCGGGCTGGTGCATTAGGATTTAGGGTTAAGTTTACCACGGCAAGATCAGCGTAATTGGCGCTGAATTCGAGCTGAATGGCTTCTAATCTGTTAAGTTTTATGTGCCTTATTTTCTACTATTCTCAACATTTAGAAATAGTAGGAATTAGTAGGGTTAAAGATTTAAGAGAAAACTTTGTCCTTAGAGCGCTGACCAAATGTTGACTGCTGACTTCGACGGTTCGCTTGACGTGACACTTCACGATTCACCCGCCGTGATGCTTCGCGATCGCCCAACGAACAAGCTGGATACTGAGTTTGTCCAGAGAAACTCAGCCAATTGCGGCTCAGGGCTGGAGCTGGCAAAACGTGCAATTCTTCTGGGTAGCGAGGCATAGGGTCACTCACCAGAGAAATGGGCGGTACCATCATCGGGTCGTAACTGGCAATCACGTCCACCATACCTGGCTGATGCTTCAGCTCAACCTTCTGGCCTGGCCGATATTTCAGGGCCTCTTGTTGGTCAAAATCAGTTTCAAAAATCATAGTGATTAGAAATACGGAACTGTAGCTTCTGATACTATTTTAAGGGCCAACTCAGCCTAAAAATGAAAAACTGTCAATTCCGCTACAATTTTTCATTTTTCAAGAGAAGGCTGAAGGAGGACAACGATCAAGATTAATTTCGTCCGTATTTTGGTAAGCTTCAAGAGAGTTTGGTAGCAAAGGATACAAACTATCCCCAACCCTATTTTTAGGATGATTCAGGTATAACCAACCCTGCCGATGAGTGTGTGCTAAAAGACGCCGCAAACATTGCAAAATGCAAAGTGCCTCTAGAAATAACGAGTCGCAGGAATCATCAAGTAAAAGTTGTGACTGATCACCCATCAACCGCTAGTGACTTTGGGATTGGCTGACTGCTCATGTCTCGGCTCTACCTTTGTCACACTGTTGAGGCAGTGCAGTTCTGAATCAGGTTGTGCTCCATCTATATCACCTGGCTGACCTCCATCGCTCGCAGACCTCTCCCTTCCTAGATTTGCCCAGACATTAAGGAGTAATTCATGGCGACTGCACAAGACATCTTGAATCTGATCAAAGAAAAACAGATCAAGATGATTGATCTTAAATTCATTGACATGCCAGGAACCTGGCAGCACCTCACGGTCTATCATGACCAAATCGATGAGAGCAGCTTCACCGACGGGGTGCCCTTCGACGGTTCCAGCATCCGGGGCTGGAAAGCCATCAATGAATCAGACATGTCAATGGTGCTCGATCCAAACACCGCTTGGATTGATCCGTTCATGGCTGAGCCTACTCTCAGCATTATTTGCAGTATTCAAGAGCCTAGAACGGGTGAGCCTTACAGCCGTTGTCCCCGCACCATTGCTCAAAAAGCAGTCGATTACCTCACCTCCACGGGCCTTGGTGACACCGCTTACTTAGGTCCTGAAGCAGAATTTTTCGTCTTTGAAGATGTACGGTTTGACCAAACCGAGAACGAAGGCTACTACCATGTGGATTCGGTAGAAGGTCGCTGGAACTCTGGTCGCAAAGAAGAAGGCGGCAACTTGGGCTACAAGCCTCGCTACAAGGAAGGCTATTTCCCCGTTGCGCCCACCGACACGCTGCAAGACATCCGGACCGAAATGCTGCTGGTGATGGCTGAGTGCGGCGTGCCCATTGAGAAGCATCACCACGAAGTTGCTACGGGCGGTCAGTGCGAACTGGGCTTCCGCTTTGACACCTTGGTTCGTGCCGCAGACCACTTGATGACCTATAAGTATGTGATCAAGAACGTTGCCAAGCGTCACGGCAAAACTGTTACTTTCATGCCTAAGCCTTTGTTTAACGACAACGGTTCTGGTATGCACACTCACCAATCCATTTGGAAAGGTGGTCAGCCTCTATTCTGGGGTGATGGCTACGCCAACCTGAGCCAGATGGCTCTCCACTACATTGGTGGCATCCTCAAGCATGCTCCTGCTCTGTTGGCTCTCACCAACCCCACCACCAACTCCTACAAGCGCTTAGTGCCTGGATTTGAAGCGCCTGTAAACTTGGCTTACTCCCAAGGCAACCGCTCTGCTTCTATCCGGATTCCGCTGTCTGGCACTAACCCCAAAGCGAAGCGCTTGGAGTTCCGTTGTCCTGATGCGACTTCTAACCCCTACCTCGCTTTCGCAGCCATGCTCTGTGCAGGTATCGATGGAATTAAGAATCAAATCGATCCGGGTGAGCCTTTGGATGTGGATATCTACGACCTCAGCCCTGAAGAGCTGTCGAAGATTCCTTCCACCCCTGGCTCTCTGCTCGATGCCCTAAAGGCTCTGGAAGAAGACCATGAGTTCCTGACTGTGGGTGGCGTCTTCACCGAAGACTTTATCAATACCTGGATTGAGTACAAGCTCGACAACGAAGTCAACCCCATGCGGTTACGGCCTCACCCCTACGAGTTTGCGCTCTACTACGATGTCTAATCTCCTGAATGCCCTGAACATCTAGTTTTTTAGCTACCGCTCAGGGTAGTTTGCAAGCCACTCTACGGGGTGGCTTTTTTATGGCTCGCATAGCGCATCAATTTTCTAGGCTAAGCCAGGAATGACTACGCTAGGATGAGAGAGTTGCTTTACAAAACCACATAAAAAGTATGACTGTTGCTTATCCTCGCAAGCTGCTCAACACGCTGGGCGCACGCGAGATTTTGAGCCAAGTAGTGCGCGATCGCGAGCTACATTTAGTCACTCTCAACCGCTACCGCTATAGTGAGCAGCGCAGTTGCAAAGACTTAACTGATTTAATCGAACAGTTGGATGGGCAGCCTCCGGAGCTAATCCGTGATCTTTCTCGACATATTTCTGATGAAGCTCGGCACGCCATGTGGCTGACGGATCTCTTGGTGGATTTGGGTGCCAATGTCGGCTTGCCACCTGGTTCTTCTTATATTCAAGAGTTTGAGCGCTTACTTGATAGCGAGGCTGTGGATCTAGGACGCGATCGCGATGAATTCTTGATTTCAGTTCTAGCAGCCATTAATGTCACTGAAAAGCGCGGTTGTGAGTATTTTTCAGCTCACATTCATGCTTTGAAAAAAGCGCCGCAAACTGAGGAAAATATCAAAATCCGGGAAACCATTGAGCGGATTTTGCCTGAGGAAGCGGGGCATGTACGCTGGGGCAACCGCTGGCTAGCAGAACTGGCTCGCAAGAGTCCAGAACACGCTCAGAAAGTAGATTTAGCCAAGCGCAAGTATGGGGCTGTAGAGCAAGCTGCCTTTGAATCAGGTATGGACATTACGCTTGGGGCTGAAATTCGTCGGGTTGAGAAACTGATGGCGATCGCGGAGACCATGCCATTGTGGCAACGCCCTCAATACCTGATGGAGCGGTTGCCCCAAACCCTACTGGCGCCCGATCTGCAACAAACCCGGATTGACGTGGTGCAACGGGCTTGGAAGCGTGACCCTCAAGCTTTTTTACAAAAATTTGTCCCCATGTTTATCAGTGGCATCAGCAAACCAAGCACCAGCAAGCCAGAAAACGCCAAAGCCACCGCCTAGCGGTCTGGCGATCGCCTAAACGCACATAATGGCATTGCACATTATGAAATGCTGCCCGTAGGGGCAATTCTTTGTGGTTGCCCTGCTGGGTGACAGGGTGGGCACAAGACCTGCCCTTACTTGAATTATTCCGTGATTGAAAAATCCCTCACAAGCTACAGTTGGGGTAGCGACAACCGACGAGACGTGAGGTAGATTGGTACTTGCGTCACGCCGATCTACTCTACTGAGCAGGAACTCCTATGACTAACTATCAACCCGATGCGGAAGCTGTCTCAACCCAGAGTTTATCTAGCAATCAGCTGGTTAACGAGCTAATCGAGAATTCTACTCAGAACAATCACGCAGATGTGATTGAAACAGTGATTTCTAGTTTGGATCAAGACCAAAGCGCGATGGTCAACCATACCGAGAGCGGCCATCTGTGGAAGTTTAAGTACGGCAGCGTTGAAGTCTTTGTCCAACTCACGGGCAACACAGACGACGATACTTTTACCACTTGGGCGCAGATTTTGAAGCTACCTGTGCAAAATGAAGCCCAGCTTTTACGCAAATTGCTGGAGATGAACTGGAGCGACACCTTTGAAGCGCGTTTTGCTCTGATTGATGAGCAAGTTGTCGTTGTGGCCACCCGCACCGTTGCAGAGTTATCGCCGGGGGAAATCTCCCGTGCCATTACTGTGGTCGCCTCTATTGCCGATGACAACGACGATGCCCTTCAAGCTGAGTTTAGTGCCGCTTGAGTCTAGCAACTCCGTGGCGCTTCATTCCCCCATTCCAAGCGCCAGGCCGAGTGCAGATGGCCTTGGATGCTTGGCTGTTTCGTCAGCATTGCTTAGGACTTCACCCACCCACCTTACGGTTTTACACTTGGGCTCCAGCAGCAATTTCCTTGGGCTTCCATCAGCGGCAGTGGCCTGCTGAGTGGCAAGAAATTACTTGGCAGGAAAGGCCATTAGCGTTGGTGCAACGACCGACTGGCGGTCGCGCTGTTCTGCATCAAGGCGACTTAACCTATGCCGTGATTACTTCCAGTTTTCCAGGCAACCGCACGCAAGCATACCAAGCCATTTGCGAGTTTTTAATTCAGGGCTGGCGATCGCTTGGCGTTGAGTTGCAATATGGCGAGGCGGGCCGAGGCTACATTCACAATCCCAACTGCTTTGGCACAGCCACTAGCGCAGATTTAGTTCTGCCGAACGGCGAAAAACTGATTGGTAGTGCCCAGCTACGCCGAGGGTCTGTAATTCTACAGCATGGCTCTATGCGCTTAGAACCTGATGCTATTCTCTTTACCCAAGTGTTTGGCCCCGATAACCTGCGTTTGCCGAAGTTGCCTTTATCTTTACAGGGAGCAGCCCTGACTCAAACGCTTATAGAAGCCTTAGCTACAGCATTGCAACGCTGCTTTGGAGTGCAACTAGTGCCGCAACCGCTCTCAGACGCGGAGTGGCAAGCCGTCATGGCCCAAGCAGAGCTGAGCCGATCACCCGTTGGCTCTGGGCCAGTAGCGGTTAGTTAGCTTCTAGAGAAAATGATTCTGCGGTAGTTCTAGCGATCGCAGGCAAGGGCAAGCCTGGAGGGTAACTGCCTTCTTCCTTAATGCGCTTAATGGCCGCTTCAGACACTTGAATATTCAGTTTATTGCCAACTGCTCGGACAATATCACCGCGATCGATCACGCCTGCAACAGTACCAGCTGGAGACAATACGGTAATCCGGTTGAGCTGCTGAGTCTCCATTTGATTGATCACCTCAATCAAAGTAGTAGACTCCTGGACCGCAGGAATTGCGGTCAGTGGATGCAGCACCGCTTGTAGGGCTTGGTTTTCCCATTGGCTCCGCTCCACTTGGCGTAAGTCATCAGCTGCCACCATCCCGCGATAGCGCCCCTCTGAAGCGGCAAAGTAAGTGGGAGGTCGAGCAACTTCTAGCAAATAGTCATCCGCAAACTGACGCAAGGTGAGATTGGCATCCACTACCCGAAATTCTCGGGTCATCGCATCTGCGGCTTTGATCTGCATCAAGGCTTCTTGCAAGTCAGTCATGCGATCGTAAGCGCTAGCATTTCGCAAGATAAACCAACCCAGAAAGGCTACCCACAATCCACTAATGAAATAGTCTGAGTCCAAAAAGACAACGAACATTCCGAGGATAATGGCAAACCAGCCCAAAGTTTGTCCAGATCGTACTGCCCAACGCACACCTTGAAATCGGTTGCCTGTCGCCTTCCACACTGCCGCCTTAAAGATTTGGCCTCCATCCAGTGGCAATCCAGGAATCAAATTGAATAAGGCTAAAACTAAGTTGATGCGGTATAGATCAGCGGTGACGACTGCAACCACGCTCTGAGCTGGCAGAATATGCGCGATCGCTCGCAACAGCAGGTATAAGCTGAGGCTAACCGCAGGCCCCGCAACGGCAACCTGAAACGCTTTGCCTGGAGTTTTAGATTCCTGATCGATGGAGGCAATCCCTCCAAACAAGAACAGCGTAATCGAGTTAACTTTGATTCCCTGCGACTGTGCTACCAGGCTATGACCCAATTCGTGTAGCAGTACCGAGGTAAACAGCAACAGAGCGAGCATGAAACCCGCAGCCCAAGCAAAAGCTGGATTCCAGGATTGTTGTTTGAGGTAGTTCTCGCTGTTGAGGATCGAAAAGAACGCGAGAACATACAACCAATTGGGGTCGATAAAGAGGGGAATACCAAATACAGATCCGATTCGCCAGCCTGCCTGCATAGGAATTTCCTAAATTGAGGTTGATCAATGCGGCCAAAACCCAGCCCCATTGTTCTGCGCTGCCTTTCCTAAAGGTGCAGCTAAGTCAGGCTCAGCCGATGTATGCGGTACTAATTTTATGAAACAACCATCTAGCTAGAGCCCTCTCCCTACTAGCATAGACAATGGCTCACGGAAACATCAGGCTAGCGGTGCCGTAGATAATCAGCAGCTAGAAAATAGGCAAAAAAAAGTAGTAGTGCTAGCCTGTCAAGAAACTTCGCAAGGCTGAGCGCTACTACCTGAACTAGATTGAGAGTTTCAAAAAGTGCGGAGTCTAGAGAACACCTGCGTTGGTGAGCCCCAGGATGACACCTGCACCTAAGATATGACCAAAACTCATGGTGGCGAGTAACTCAGGAACGCCAAAATTGCTAAAGAGAGCAGGGGTTTCGACAGGAAGTTTTGGACCTACACCCTTCTTTCTGATCGCAAAGCGACCGATCGCAACTGCAAATAAGCAGCAAGCAGTCATAATTAGCCCGATAGTGGGACTCCAATCAGTGGAGCGAGCCGAGGCTACCTGTAGCGCTAGTAAGGTCGGATAAAGCAAGATTTCGTCTCCTGCATTGATAAACTTATACAAACAAGAAGGATTATAAAAAGAGCCTTCTAAATAATTAGGATTTGTCTTAAGAGTTAACAGTCCACTAAACTTTTGCTACAAATCCGCAACAGTTTCGGCAACCGTTCGCGATCGCAACCACCTCGATCAATCCTGAACCTTGGTTAAATATCTTACCGACGACCTACTTAACGAGTTTACAAGTCAGCATGCGGGTTAAAATTTGCGGCATTACCAAACCAGACCAAGGACGAGCGATCGCAGAACTGGGAGCTACGGCTTTAGGGTTTATCTGTGTTCCAGCTTCCCCTCGCTATGTTTCGGCTGACCAAATTCGTCAGGTAGTAGAGCAGTTACCCCTTAATCCCCAAACAGGTCACTTAGTAGATCGGATCGGTGTGTTTGCCAACGCAACGTTAGCTGAGATTAGTCAAGTCGTCGCGATCGCTGGCTTGAACGCTGTTCAACTGCATGGCGCAGAAACCCCAGAATTCTGTGCTCAGGTACGTGAGACATTACCAGACACAGAAGTGATTAAAGCGCTCAGAATCAAAACGGCAGCAGCACTCCAGGAAGCCGCCGCTTACTATAGTCACGTTCATACCCTTCTACTGGATGCTTATCACCCTGGAATGCTAGGAGGCACAGGTGTCACCCTGGACTGGCAAAGCTTGCAACAATTTGCGCCCGCTTGTCCTTGGTTTTTAGCTGGCGGCTTAAACCCAGACAATATTATTCAAGCACTCGCTCAACTACAACCCGACGGTATCGACCTCTCAAGTGGAGTTGAGCGATCGCCCGGCGACAAGGATTTAGCCCAGGTGGCTCAACTCTTTCACCAACTTCAACAAACACAAAAAATAGGGGTCAGTTAGACTCACCCCTACCTTTTTTATTTTGCTCCCCTTCCCTGCTAGGGAAGGGCTGGGGGTTAGGTCACCCAGAATGGTGCTTTAGAAGAAAGAAGGACGATGACGAATCAGGTTGAGAAACTCTTCACGAGTTTTCTGGTCATCCTGAAACACACCGACCATCGCGCTGGTGACTGTCCAAGAGCCTGGCTTCTGCACACCCCGCATCACCATACACATATGAGTCGCTTCTATGACAACAGCCACACCTTTGGGATCCAAAATCTGTTGTACCGCTTCAGCGATCTGACGAGTTAGGCGCTCTTGCACTTGTAAGCGACGGCCATACATCTCAACGATCCGAGCTAATTTGCTCAGACCTACCACCTTTTGGTTGGGGATGTAAGCAACATGCGCTTTGCCCATAAACGGTAACATGTGATGTTCGCAGAGACTGAAAACATCAATGTCTCGCACCAAGACCATTTCGTTGTGGCCTTCATCAAAAATGGCACCATTCACCAGTTGCTCTAAAGACTGGGTATAGCCACTCGTAAGAAAGCGCATAGCATCTGCCACTCGCTTGGGAGTTTTCAGCAATCCCTCTCGCTCCGGATCTTCTCCAACCCCTAGCAAAAGAGTCCGGACGGCATCTGCCATCTCATCCTTGAGTTCGTTATCCGCAGGAGGAACTACTTTGGCCTCTTGACCATGAAGTGTATTGCGATCGGGCCGAACTTCAGGGGTTATGGAATCAGACACAGTAGGTACGTTAGAGCCGGTAGCACTGTTGGAAGAAGCAGTAGTCATAAGTTAGAGATTTTGTAGCTGCAAAGTGGGTGTTGCTGAATCAGGAGTGGGAAAAACTTAAAACACTCCTGCGTTGGGCATCAAGGTTAACTCTTCCATCACAGCCTGCTTGGGTAAAAGCACGGCTTGTAGAATTACTTGAGCCACAACTTCTGGTGTTAACATCGCCGAGCGGTCGAAGTCAGCCTGAACACTCTCAGTATCCCAAAGCGGTGTGTTAACTGAGCCTGGACAAATAGCAGAGACACGAATACCGTTAGCTCGTTCTTCAGCCGCTAGGGCTTTGGAGAGGGCCATGAGGCCAAACTTACTGACGCAGTAAGCTCCCCAGTTGGGAAAAACTTGCTGCCCTCCAATGGACACCACATTAATGATGGTTCCCTGTTGGCGATCGCGCATGCTAGGCAAAATACCTTGGATGCACTGAAACACACTTGTCAGGTTGAGATCCAGCACTTGTTGCCAGTCATTTAATGGAGTTTCCATTAGACTGCCGGTGTAGGCAATGCCAGCATTGTTAATCAGGATGTCTAGTGGACCAAAATCTGCTGCGATCGCACTCATGCGCTCTTTCACTTGGTCTACTTGAGACAAGTCCAGCGGATAAGTTTTCACTGTAACGCCTGCCTGTCTCGCCTCATCGGCGACCGCCGCCAACTTCGATTCAGAGCGGCTGACTAACGCCAAATGAATCCCAGCTTCGGCAAACGCTAAGGCCGTTGCTTTGCCAATTCCACTGCTCGCTCCTGTAATCAGAGCGTGCCGTTCTATTAGAGAAGCCATGAAATATCCTGATTCGCTCTCATCAATTCCAGCAATCTAAGCTATCGGAAACTTGAGATTCGCTGATGCAATTTTTAAGTAGTTAGTAAGCAAGTTAATCGTTGCCGCAGCACAACCACAGCTTTAAAACCAACCGAAGGGATTCCCTGTTTGAGACCATTTCACTCCCGTTGAATTTTGAGAATCTCTCTCTTGTCTTTAAGCAGTTAGTGGTTGCAGGTCGCGACCAGAACGAGCACTTCCATGGTGAAGCATTTAGAGGCCACCGAGGAAATGTAAAAAAATGTTACCTCGTGAATTATATCACTCAGAATCAAGGCCGCCTACTCGTAGGCGATCTAAGCTCCCTAGCTAGGTAGTGGTTAGGGCAGATTTGTGCCTTAAATTCAGAATCAAGGTTGAGCTAATCAATCTGGAATCAACTATGCCGTGGCCTCTAAGAAAACACCAATATTACGGAATTTTTGATAACGCAGTTCTCGCCGTTGCTGATTCGTCATTTGGCTCAAATCTTCCAAATGCTGTAGGAGAGCCTGCTTTAAAGTTGCCGCCGCTTCCAAGGGGCTAGAGTGCGCGCCCCCAATTGGTTCTGGCAAGAGTTGGTCCAAAATGCCTAAGCTCTTTAAGTCCCAGGCCGTAATTTTTAGGGCTTCTGCGGCTTGAGGAGCTTTACTAGCATCCCGCCACAGGATTGAAGCACAGGCTTCAGGGCTAGCCACGTAATACACAGAATGCTCGAACATTAACAGGCGATCGCCGACGCCAATTCCCAGAGCACCACCAGATCCGCCTTCGCCAATCACGGTACAAATAATTGGCACGTCTAGCCGAAACATTTCCCGCAGGTTATAGGCGATCGCTTCCCCTTGCCCAAACCGCTCAGCATCCAATCCAGCCCAAGCCCCAGGCGTATTAATAAAGGTCAAAATTGGCATCCCAAAGCGATCGGCATGCTCCATCAATCGCATGGCTTTGCGATAGCCACCCGGTGCTGCCTGACCAAAGTTGCGAGCCACGTTGTCTTTAGTGTCTCGCCCCTTCTGATGCCCCAAAATCACCACAGGCCGACCCGCAAACCGAGCTATGCCCCCGACCAAAGCAGGGTCATCGGTGCCTCCGCGATCGCCATGTAACTCCATCCACTCGTCACTAATCGCTTGAATGTAATCGAGGGTGCTAGGCCGACGAGGATGACGTGCTACTTGAAGCCTTTGGGCAGGAGACAAACTGCTGAAAATTTCTTGGCGAAGTTGCAAAGCTCGCGCCTCAAGCTGACGGATCTGATCAGACACATCGACGTCATTTTCTTCCGCAAGTTCACGAATCTGATGAATTCGTGCCTCTAGCTCTGCCAAGGGCTTTTCGAAATCTAAAAGAATAGGTCTGCGTTCAGTCGTTGCCATGCCAGCGCCACACTACTCCGAAGTAACAGTTACAGAAAGATCCTGAGGCTTCGCTACCCTGCCTCTCAAACCAGGCTACACCCTCTTGCACCCTTAATTAAATGTGGTTCGCACTTCCCAATCACCTTTAAATACAGTTCAGTAGCGAAATATCTACTACTTAGGGTCTTTGAGTTTCCTGGCTCTGAAATTATTGCTAGATTCCATTCTTGTGGATGCAAAAGGGTACTCGTAAACATCGACAAGGGAAACCAGCTACTTTACATGACTGGCATATCAGAATCACCTTACTGCGCAGCAACATTCACGGCAAGATCTTCAGTTTTAGCACCTTTATCATCAAACCAAGCTACTCCCTCCTGCACCATTGTCAAACGCAATATATATTTTCCAGGAACGTCAGGAGCTTTAATTTTTGCACTCAGGAGAATGGATTCTTGAGGCGAAACCTCCAAAGGCAGTTCAGTTCGCTCTCCATCCCATACTGCTACTTTGCCATCCAGTCCAATCCAGTGGTAGGCAAAACGCACAGGCTTTAAGCCTCTAGCTAACCAAAGGAAGTTACTGGTATTTTTGACCCTAACCGGCAGCGTCACCACTGAACCCAGTTTCAGACTATTAGGAGGATTAAGCACTTCTATAGCTTGCGCAAAGATTTGAAACGGGAGCTGAGCTGAATAAGAAGTAAAATTGCCCGCAAAACTCCGGTATTGAATTTTTCCATGGGGGGCAACAACAGATTCCGCTTCTGTGTAAGCTGTTGGAAGAATAACGCACAACTGCCCCTTAAAGTTTTTGGGTAGCAATTTGGCAACCTGGTCTAAATTCTTACGAGGTTCATTCGCCATAGAACCGTCATAGCCAGGAGGCGTCCAGCCTGAATATCCATTAATCACAGGGACATTAGCTCGAATACCTGCTGCCATCGCAAACATCTGTTGCGACCAAAAACTAGGGTCTGCAGTCGTAGCTGAGACATAAGCAACATCACATCCTTTTTTCATCACCTCCTGCATTTCTAGTTCCACTTGGGTAAAAGGAGTCTTTTCATAGCTCATTAAGCTTAAGGTGACTTGCTCAGACAAGCCCAAAAGACAAACCACACCCGCTAGCAATACTCGCCATCTTCGAGATTGATTTGCTTTTTTGATGTACGAATCAAAGCAGACAATTACCGCAATCAATAGATAGAAGTAAAGAACAAGCGATATTCGAGTTACTGCTCGAATTGCAGAGCCTCCAGGCACAATTTCATAGACAGTTCGCCAAAGAGAGAAATGACCAATTTTGAGCGACAGAATAAAGAGAATAGCGACGACTACCAAGCAGGTCTTAATTAGCAATTCCCTTTCGAAAGTCAGCAATTCTTTCTTTCGCCAAAGAATATAAAGTGAAAGCCCTGTTAATAGGACAGCTGCAAAACCTAAAAATAGATGATGCTCAACAGGCCAAGGCAGAAAATTCTCAGGCTGGGAAGATAATAAAGGCCACCATAAACTACCAGGAGCAGGACGTAGCCAAGAAGTAAACTTGGGCAATATATCTGCTACTTCTGAATAAGGTCTTCCACCAATTAGCTTTTTCGTTTCTAGATAAGGGGCGAATAGCCCAACAATCAAGATAAACCAAGCTAAAACTGCGGCAATAAAGACTTTGTAATTTTTTCTAAGATATTCAAATAAATTCTGTTTAATATTTTTATCTAGAAACCAGGCAACCAAAAAAACGAAAGCCAAACTAAATAATAGAAACCAACCTAAATAAACTGAAGCCAATAATTGAAAGTAAATAAATAATAGCGTTAAAATTAAACGTTTGTTAGTTGGTTGACGAATAAAATCCCAACAAAACCAGAAAGCCAGGGGTGTAAAAAATTGAGGTAGTAGCTGTTGGTGACCTAGCTGGGAAACTCTTGGCATACCAAAAGTAAATAAGAAAGCTCCAAAAGCTGACAACCAAGAGTTCACCTTATAATGCTGCATTAATAATGCAAAGCAAACGAAGCACAGTGTTAAAACTGCAATCATCCACCATTGAAATGCTAATACAGAGTCAAACAAGGCTCTGAATAACCAATAAATAGGTGCTGAACCAAACATATTCTCTGAAAAAGCAAGAACATTTTTCAAGGGAAAAAAGAAAGGAGGAGACCATAATTCCCCAACGTAATCTTTGTTCACTAACAGCTGAAAAGAATGCTCCAACACATAGTTAACGAATCGAGTATCGCCTGGGTCAGGCTGCAAGCGTGAAAATCTGCTTATGAGTGTTGGATAAAAAGTTGTAAGAACACCAAAAACTATTCCTATGCCGTAAGGAAGGAAGGAAATCATCCTTCTATAGAACACTAGTAAATGATTCACAGTTTAAGGCCTACCTATTTAGAAGTACAGTAGAAATCAATCAACGCTTTGCACAAAATTCCTTTAAAGCTTCTTCAGTGATTTGACATTTAATTATAATCTTGGCTTCATAAGATTCATATTTTGAGCTGCTTGGAAATTCTCCAATTCCCTCTGCAATCAGATCAAAAACTAGTCGATATGAACCTAGTTCTTTAGGTAATGCTAAAGCACCGATCGCCTCAGCGATATGGTTTTGCTCTACGATACCACTCACAAAAAGGCGAGTCTCGAGCACCTGGGTATTAATATGATCAAATACTCTTAAGCGAACTCTTGTCTCCCCTGGTATAACCCCGCTTTCATAACCAAGCCATCTAGATGGTCCAGTATTTCTCAGCTTAGCCCTTAAAATTATCAGCTCACCTGGAGCGGAAATATCTGGTATGGGAACATATTTATTTAACTGTTGCGTATCAATTTTCTCAACTTCTTCAATCATTCCTGCTAGCTTCTGAGAATATATTGCTATGTTTTCAATGGGTTTAGCAATCTGAAAGAACAAACTTTTGGCATGTCTAGATAACTGAGTGTCTTTCAAGTCCCAAAGTCTTACAGGATAAGTGTCAACATTAATCGGCAATCCATTCCATTCTGCTTTACTAAAAGCACCTAGCACTTGAGAGAAAGTAGAAATCACCAAAAAAATTAGAAAAACAGTTAGACTTGAAATGAATATTTTTCGATTGCTTGACACAAAGTTGAATTGGCTATCAATAAAATATCCTATCAAGTAGCAAAGTATTGGATTTATATCACTAATAAATCTCGGGCCATATGAACCTCCAGCCCACCAAATTGTATAAAAGCAATAACTAAAAAACAAAATTATCCCAGCAATAGCTAAAGATGCAATTAGTCTTTCATCTTGACAATTTTTGGATTTCTTGAAAACTTGCCAGAAGCCAGGAATACAAAATATGACTATAGGTGAGAAGACAAAAATACCTCTACTAGGGCTAAATAGCAATCCCAAAAACCCTTGTAGAAACTGATCAAAACTAAATCTATAAAATGTCACCTCGTAAGCACTTCCTAAAGCTGTATACCCACCTAGGAAATCACCAAAATTGTAGAAGTTCCAAGCCATCCCCAAGAGGCTAATAGGAAGACCCAAAAGCAGAAATAATGCTGTTCTTCTATATATTGAGACTAAATACAATATCGCCGCAATAGAGAAAAGTAAGTTAGTAGGTCGAATAATAGGTAACAACCCACAAAAAAAACCTGCTAAAAACAGCAGGAATCTGAGGTGGTTTTTTTCGGTTCGATTAGCTTTTAGCAAGCATAAGAGCAGACTTGCCAGCACTAAGTTAGTCGCAGTATGCTGCCATAAAGCTTGAGAACTAGTCATCCAAGTGTTTGTGGCAAAAGCATATATGAAAGTAGAAACAAGAGAGGTGGCAAGAGGAAATTTCAGACGACTAGATATATAAAAGATGACAACTGACAGGGAAGTAGCTAGTGTTGCCGCAAGTTTTTCAAAAGCTTGTCTATAAGGCTCAAAGCTTGCATTAGTTAAATTAAAATCAAAGGGAATACCTGTAATGTTAGTTTTTATAAAAGCTATTACATCTAAGTAAATCGAAAAAACTAAATAAATTGGCAAACTAACAATAGCAGTGCCAATTGGGTAGACAGAAACTAGATGATTGCTTTTAGACTCTGCAAAAAAATACGGTAGACCATCGTAGCCTTCAAAAAAATAGTTATTTCTAAAAGAATCAAAGTAAAGAGTATGGTTCTTTAGCCAATTCAACGCTAGTAATGAGTTAGGTAAAGAATCTCCAGTACTTATTAATTTTTTATTGGCTAGATAAACGACACAACAAAGCGTAAAAACAAGAAGGCACTCAATATATAAAATATTCTTTGATTTTTCAGCCTGCATCTTCTGACTAGCTCAGAGCTAGAATCAAGGAAATAGGTTGTACTTCAAAATACAGTAAATGGCTCGAAATCCATCCTTCCAGCCAATTTTTTTACCTTCTTTATAGGTTCTACCATAGTAGGATATGCCAACTTCGTAAATTCGGCAGTCCATCTTAGCAACCTTTGCAGTCACTTCAGGCTCAAAGCCAAAGCGATTCTCTTCAATCTTGACCGCTTGAATTACCTCACGTTTGAAAGCTTTATAACAAGTTTCCATATCAGTGAGATTAATATTAGTCAGCATATTAGAGAGAGTAGTTAAAAACTTATTCCCTAACATATGCCAGTAGTAGACAACTCGGTGGGGTCGGCCTCCCATAAAACGAGATCCAAAAACTACATCTGCTTTGCCGTCTAGGATGGGTTGGATCATCAAAGGATATTCTTGAGGGTCATACTCCAAGTCTGCGTCTTGCACAATGACGATGTCTCCAGTAGCCGCTTGAATACCACTACGTAGGGCGGCTCCTTTGCCATAATTCTTCTTGTGGTAGAGCACCTGATCAACTTGCGCCTCTATAGCGGAAGCTAATAGATTCCTAGTGCCGTCTGTAGAACAATCATCCACAATGATGATTTCTAAGTCTTTGATTGGAGAGGCCTTGACTGCTTTAACGATCTGCTCAATACTGCCTAATTCGTTAAAGCAAGGGATTACTACAGTTAGCTTCATCTGTTGACAGTTCTATTTAACAACAGTGCAGAAGTTGTTCATCCAAAGCTGAAAATATTGGTGATGGAAGCTACGAAAGTTAGTTTCTCCCACAAGCACCTTCCTCAACTTTTGTCGGTTATAGTACCTTTTATGATCTCTAATCTCTGCTTCAGATACAATTTTTAATTTATAGGCTAAGAACTCCAGAATGGGTTGTGCCCAAATGGAGGGTACAGTGATTATTAGCTTACCGTCAGGCTTTAAAACCCGATGAATTTCTTGCAAGATTTGATGCTCGTGTTCAATATGCTCTAGCACAGCTAGCATCGTTACTACGTCAAAACTGGCATCCGCGAAAGGCAGGGAACCATCAAACTTGAACTGTAGAGTTTTGATGTTTTTGAACTCTACAGTGTCTACTTTGAAGTCTACTCCAAAGCCTTGGGCAATACGAGGAGCGATCGCTTTTAAGAAAACTGCTGCTCTGCCACATCCTACATCCAGAACCGTGGAGTTTGGAGCAATTCGAGAAACGACTCTCTGAAGCCGCATCCATCGCAGTATAGGCTCTAAAAAGGGTTCACTCATAATTTTAGAGAGCATTTCTCCCAGGATATTTTGATGCTTTTTGGGAAGGCAAAAAACATCAAACAGCGCATCAATTATCTCAAGATCTGAGCCAATTATTCAATTTAAAGTAATAAAGGGCGAAATCCATGTTTCACTGAGGCATTTCCAATCTGATCCATTTTGTCAACCGTAATTTGGTTGCGCCCCCAGGAAAAATTGGTATGCCATTTCTCGAATTCTAGAAGCATAGATTCTGCAAAGCAGGCAAACAGTTGACGTGCAGGAGCGTCCATACTGACGATCTGCATAATTCGCCAATCAATGTCGAGGGAGTGCTCCACAATGCCGCCGTTCAAAACATGCACACCAGGATGCTGAATCTTAGTCCCTAAGTTTTTCGGGTAGCCACCATCAATCAGCAAACAAGGCTGCTTTAAGGCAGACGGATCAATCTCTACACCTTTGGGCATACTAGCCACCCAAACGACAATATCCGCTAAGGGTAAGGCTTCGTCCAGCTCCATGACTTTGCCACGACCCAATTCTGCTTGCAAATCGAATAAGCGCTCTTGATTGCGGGCAATGAGCAACAGTTCTGCCACATCTGTCCGAGCATCTAGCCAGCGGCACACGGCACTGCCAATATCTCCAGTAGCTCCACAAACCGCAACTGTCGCTTTCGAGAGTTCAATCCCTAATTGTTTTGCTGCCTGTTCAACTTGACGACAAATAATATAGGCCGTGTGAGTATTACCAGTGGTAAAGCGCTCAAACTCCAGCTTGATATTCCGGACCTGCTGAATTTGATTTAGATTAAAATTCTCAAAAATGATTGAAGAGAATCCACCTAGAGCTGTGATGTTAAGGCCATGCTTTTGAGCGTGGGCCATGGCATTAATTACTTTGCGAGTAGCTGCCTTGATGCGTCGTGTGGCCAACATTTCAGGCAAGAAGCAAGATTCAACGTACTTGCCTTCAATCTTTTGGCCCGTCAGGCTAGTGACCGTGATAGTGTCAACAATTTGCGGGGGAGCACTACACCAAAAATCTAATCCTTGATCAGCGTACTCTGGGTAGCCTAGCTCTCTGGCAACAGATTGGGCGTGTTCTAAACTAGTGAGGTGACCGATAAGACCAAACATGGACGGTTGGGGAGCCTACGATTCAGGCTAGCTTTAGGTTAGTAGTAATTGAAACGGGTGATTGCTCAAAGCACTCAAAAATACTACATAAATTTGCCGATCAGTTGGTAGGTTCTGATCGGCAAATTCGTGCATGTACTAAATAGCGATCGCTCAGTAGAAAACAACTGACTCTGATCAAAAGGAAAGATTTGCAGTGGGTTGCCTCATCAGACTCTTGAGGTTGCCTGAATGTTCCTAACTTAGGCAGCAGCAAGACCGTAAGCAGACATACGCATGATATCGCGAGTGCTAAAACCAATGTTGCTCAGCGCTTCACCATACTGGATCATGAAGTCTTCTACTAGAGCTTCTTTTTCCATGCCCAAAACCTGAGCGTCTTCTGCGACTTGGTTCAACATGCGCCAAACCAAAGGTAGGTTCTGCCGATTCGCTACTTCCAGCTCAGCTTTAGCAGTTTCAAAGTTAGCTTTGAGCCATTCTTCTCCGTAGTTCAGATGACTGTACTCATCTTTCACCACGCCTTCGGTGATTTTACGCGCGAAGTCGTCAGCGACGGGAATATAGATGTTGTAAGCTGCGATCGCAAAGCACTCAATAATGAGGGATTGAATCAGCAAGCAAGTCACAATCTGGTTGTTTGCCGCTGCGACCTGAAAATTACCATGCAGGTCAGAGAAGAACTGACGAGCAAACTCCATATCTGGCGTGACTTGAAGATTACGACCACAGGCTTCAAAGCCTTTCTTATGGCGATTCTCCATTCTGGCTAGACTCACCAATTGATCGTGATTGTCCGGCAGCATTTCAGCCAGCTTCAGGTAATTTTCGTGAGCCTCTTGTTCGCCTTCAATCACAATCGCGTTAATCCGACTGTAGGCATCTTTGTAGGCTGCGCTATGGAAGTCAATTTCTAGACTGGCCTCAAGCTGCGGCATGGATCTCTTGTCTCCTCATCATGAATCAGTCGGTGATAGTTCGACTTGGTAGAACTATGGACTAAAGATTGTGACGGCAGAATGTAAATTATTAATTTACAACCTTAAGTTACTTTAACCTTTTTTAATGGCGGATCGACCAAGCAGAAAGTGGGAATATCACAAGTTGACCCGTGAGTCGATCACTAAGCAGTTGCATCGAGACTCACGCTACTGTCTATCTATGACCTTACAGCATGAATAAGTAAGAAAACTCACCCAATGGTCATATTTACCATAACTATCAGCGTACAAGATTACTAAACCAGCGCACGAGGCGAACCGAGCGTGAGTCAGAATTTACCCGCAAAACTTAATGTCCCAGTCTCTCCCTCTGTCAAACCTGTCTGGAGTTGGGAGCGGACTTTGGCGTGGTTGAATGGCCTGCTGCTGCTCGTTGGGGCTGCGGTTGTTTTGTCTCCCCTTGCCATCGTTTTCTGGACTTCCTTGACACCGACTCCCGCACTCAGCAACGTAGGTGAAAACTTTGCCTCAAGATGGTCTTGGGACAGTTATCGGGAAGCTTGGCAGCGAGGCAACTTTTTGTTGGCTTTCGCCAATTCGACGCTGGTGGCGATCGCCGTAACAGGGTTGCAGACTCTCACATCCGCTTTGGCAGGTTACGCTTTGGCTCGCTTCCAGTTTTGGGGGCGGCAGGCAATTCTCTTGCTCGTCTTGGCTACACTCGTGATTCCGTTTCAACTGTTGGTGATTCCGGTTTTCCTGATTTTGAAGTGGGGTCACTTAATTAATACCTACGGAGCGCTGATTCTACCCACAGCAGCCAACGGATTTGGCATTTTTTTGCTGCGACAGTATTTCCAAACGATTCCGGTGGAACTAGAAGAAGCTGCAGCTTTAGACGGAGCGACTCGTTGGCAAATTTTGTGGCGAGTGATGCTGCCGTTGGCTCGTCCAGCCTTAGTGACGCTATTCCTGTTTACTTTTATTGGTGAGTGGAATGATTTATTCAAGCCGCTCGTGTTTACGACTCGTCCAGAATTACAGACTGTCCAGTTATCTTTGGCCAGTTTTCAAGAGCAATTTACAAACAATTGGCCTTTGATGATGGCAGCGGTGGTAATCGCAACTGTTCCAGTGGTGCTGCTGTTTTTGGTGGGGCAGCGGCAGTTCATCCAAGGTATTGCCACTACAGGAATCAAAAACTAGATGGTAGTTTCTACTACAGACTTGAATCCTCAACAGTGCATAAAGCGGCCTTTATACTGAAAGACTGGGGTTGCAGGGGTCAAATCATGCAGAAGTTGGGCTTGGTTTTAATTGGGGTGTCGTTTTTACCTTGGGCTGCGATCGCGTTGGTCTTACCCCGACTACCAATCACGACAACGCAAAAAACCTTACTGATCCCTGCACTGCTGGTATTAGCAGAGATTTTGTTTTGGCTGGGGCTGCTGATTGTGGGGAAGGAGGCGGCGCAGCGCTATAAACAGTTTTTTAATTTCAAGGCTGTGTGGCGATCGCTGAAGCGGGGGATTAATCGATTGGGGCGCAGTTTGAGGTAATCCGATCCTTGGGGGCACTCGCCCCCAAAGCCCGCTGAGGGACGGTTGCGTCCCCCAGGCCCCCTCCAAATGAATCTAAGTATGAGTGTTTCGATGCTCTTGCTCTTTCTGTGTCTTGCTTCTCACTCCTCACTCCTCACCCCTTCCCCTTCCTCATCCTTCAAGTCTGTTTGAATAGTGAGGCGGATGGTTCGGGAGGATTCTAGGCTACCGATTTGGGTTTCGACGACTTCTCCGGAGAGGTGGTTGAGGCAACTGAGGAGCGATCGCAGGTGGGGGGTGCTGGCTCCGCTGTCTACGTAGAGGCGATCGACTAAGCCTGTGACTCGTTTCCAGGTGGTGTATAGCTTGGCGATCGTTTGTTCGAGCTGAGCGGCTTGGTTGACTAAATCAGCGGTGGAGCTAAGGGAGCCAATGCGGAGAGCTTCTTCTAAAGCGGCTTCTAGATCTAGGGACTCGTTGTTGAGGGCTTGGACGTTGGTGGCGGCTTCTAGATATTTGGCTAGATACTTGGCTTCAGAGGTGACTTGCTTGAGGGTGTCTACGTCTGGGCTTTCGGCTACGGTTTCGCGGAGTTCTGCCTGGTGCGACTCTGGCAGTTTTTCCATTTCCCGCACGAATGGCGCTAGATAACGCGAGGGGATGGAGTTGGCGGCGGCTTTTTCTTTGATGACTTCTGGTAGCAAATCGGAGGTCATGGCGGTCCATTCGTCGGAGAGCTGCCGCACTTCGCGCCGGGTAATGCGATCGCCTCTGCGGGCTGCATCACTGACCATCTGTTGCACTTCTGGCGCTGATTGAGCAGTTTCGACAAAGGCGCGTTTGCTAAAGCGCTCGACGGAGTCGGTGTCGAGATAGCCACCTTCTAGTAGAGTGTCAGCGCTATCGGCCACCTCAATCAAGGAGTAGGCTTGGCTTTTGCTGATTTCTCGGTCTTGCAGCCACTTGAGGAATCCGGTGCCGCGTCCTTCACCTCCCCGCTTTTCGCGATCGCGGACGGTTCGCAAAATTCGACCTCGCCAAATGTCGGTTTGCAGGTCAAAGCGATCGCAAACTTGCCAAGCGGCTTCTACCCGTTGCTGAAATTCTAAATCTGGAATCTGCTCATCTTCTGGATCAGGCAGCTCGAAATTGAGTTCTAGTCCACCTTCTAAGGCAGCAGCGGCAAGGTCGGTGGGAAATTGAGGAGCTTGAACCATGAGAAACCATATGCAGAAAACAGCCGGATCATTATGACATGCCTACAAGGGGTTGCCATGAGAAAAACTGACCAAAGTTGATGAGTCTGCGATCGCTCAGGCCCATCACCAACTTTTCACTTAACCTCAGCTACCCGTTAGTTGTCGGAAGAGCCAACTGAAGACTAAAAAGCTCAGTGTCACCACGCCAATAAATACAATGAGCAGTCCTAGCAGAGCTGCAACGACAACCCAGCGGTTCACTGAGCGGGCATTAGCGGGAGCAACCCTTAGGTGATCTTCAAGCAATGCGACGTTTTTGGTATTGGCTTTCCAAGTTACGTCTAGGAAATCCCCCAGTACAGGCACCGTGCCAGCCACCGTATCAAATAGCACGTTCGATACCATGCGGGTTAAGGTTTCTTGAGACACGCCCAGTTTGGCACCTTCCCAAATAATGTAGGCCGAGAATAAGAAGCTCGCTAAATCTCCGCCACCGGGTAAAAGCCCTAGGATGGGGTCTAGTCCAAAACGGTAGCGAGTCCCCGGAATCGTAATAGAGTTGTCGAGCAGGTGGCTCAGGCTACGAATTCGCTTAAGCCGAGCAGTTTTGGCATCTGAATCGAGACGCATGGGAGGTAGCCAATTAGGTTGGCAATTTAGAGTACTAGAATCCTGCTATCTTGTCACGTCGCCATTCCAGGATTATTAACATTTCTGATACCAACTCATGCAAACAACACATAGCAAGAGGTTGTATCAAGAAACACTAGTAATGTTTGGCATAACTTAATTTCTCGAGCCAGAATATAAAACAGCTTAAGTCAAACATCAGGGAAGATTATGGACCCTTTATTAGGTGCGCTAATCGCAGCAGCTACTGTTATTGCTTTACAAATTGCGACTTACAAACCACCCAAAGAAACAAAGAAAATTAGTGTAGTAATTAGTGGTAAGACGTACGAAATTACTGAGAAATAAACCTTGAAAAAACTGTTAATCACCGGAGCCAGCGGTTTTTTAGGGTGGCACCTGTGCCAAATTGCTCAGCGCCAGTGGGATGTCTATGGCACTTACTGTTCCCAAGCGATCGCAATGGCTGGAGTCACGGCTCTCAAAGTCGATATCAGCGATTTTGTATCCCTGAAGCACTTGTTTGAAACAGTTCAACCGGATGCAGTCATCCATTTAGCAGCGCAGTCTAGCCCCAACTATTGCCAAACCCATCCTGAGGCTTCACATGCAATTAACGTTACAGCTTCCTGCAACATTGCGGGGCTTTGTAGCGATCGCGCCATTCCTTGTGTGTTCTCTTCTACTGACTTGGTGTTTGATGGCCTCAATCCGCCTTACCGCGAAACTGATCCAGTTAATCCGGTGAATCTGTATGGGGAGCAAAAAGTATTAGCGGAGGCAGGGATGCGATCGCGCTACCCCCAAACTGCTATTTGCCGTATGCCCCTGATGTTTGGCGCGGCTAGCCCCACTGCTACCAGCTTCATGCAACCCTTTATTCAAATGCTTCGGGATGAGCAGGAGCTATGCCTGTTTACTGATGAGTTTCGCACCCCTGCCAGCGGGACGACAGCCGCTCAAGGACTCCTACTCGCTCTAGAAAAGGTGCAAGGCTATGTGCATTTAGGCGGGAAAGAACGCATCTCCCGTTATGAGTTTGGCCGCTTACTAGTAGAAGTGCTGGGATTACCAGAAACCGGACTCAAAGCTGGCCGCCAACAAGATGTAAAAATGGCCGCCCCTAGACCGCCCGATGTTTCTCTCGATAGCTCGCTGGCCTTTTCGCTAGGCTATGCGCCGTTGTCTCTGCGCGAAGAATTAGAGGCATTAAGAGGTAAGGTCTAGGCGATCGCGTTAATCACAGGGGCTGCTGGCATGAAGCGAGCCTGTACCCTTAGTCACTTTGTTGAACAACTTTTGCGGCTTTGTATTTCTCAATTTCCGCGATCGGCAAAAGTAAGGTATCCTCAATTTCTTGCCGCACTTCTCGGCTGACGTAGCAATCGCTGTTGAGGCAATCAACCAATAGTTTATTAGCGCTATAGTACTGCCGTAGTAGTTCTTCTTGCCCTTCGCTGAGTTGCCAGTTGTACCCAAGATTACAATATTCCCTTATTGATCTGTGAAGGCATTCAAATTTAATTTTTCCTTCAACTTCCCACCATTGAGACAGGTCATGAAAGTGGTCAGCTATTGCATCCTTTAACCTCTGAAACTCAGGTCGTAAATATTGTAAATTAGAAGGAAAATCCACAGAAAGAACATTGTCAATCTCAAAGATACGAGGATAAACTAAGAAACGAGAAATGACAAAATCGAACTTTAGCTCTGACTCAATCTTGAAGTCAGATGAAAGAGCAGTAACTAAATTATTTCCAGAACGTACTAGAGAAGCAATCTTAGATTGAGAAGCTCTATCATAAAGTAGATAATTGAGACGTGAAATATCATCTTCAATCTCGATTTTTAGAGCAGAGCAAAGAGAGGAATTAGATAATAGGTAAAATGCTCTTATTGTTGCTGGTTTATATGGAGCCTGCAGTAATAAAGACTTTTCGTTTATCCACCCTAGAAACTGTTGTACCTCTTCTTCATTAGTAATCAAATCGTCAACTTTTTGCTTCATTAAGTAGAGAAAATCATTAGCACTTCGCGCCATATCCACTGTTAACAGAAAAACCTCTCGCCAACGCTTTTCAGTAATTCTGTTCATCAATGCTTTGTAACTAAGTCTAGAATTAATCTCCCTGGCACTAAAGTATTCTTGAAATGTAAGATGAGAAAAGGAATAAATCCCTTTAGCTCGCTCTGTCAACAATCCATGCTGACTCTCAATTGACTTTAATACTGCTTCGCTATTAAGCAGCAATGCCTCTGGATCAGTTTGGGCATCGGGTAAGTTGCTAATGTAATCAGCAATATAACCCTCAACAGTTCTTTGCCTAAAGAAATAATCCTTCCGTTCAAAAGTCGTGAGCGCGACTTGGCTAAGTAAATCTTCCTTTCGCTTCAACGATAACCGTTTATAAACTTGCTCCCTCTCAATCCGGCGGCTGTTATCCCACTTACTCAACAAAACCGCAAGTCCTCGGTCATATAACTCAGCTCGGTTAGTCGGGAATTCGAGTAATTCTTCAAATTCCAAACATAAAAGAGTTAGTAATAGCGGATTGGTTGCTAACTCTTTAACAGCCTCATTTTCCTCCAGCCTCCCAATCAACTTTTCGGTGAGCTTCTCAGCATTTTGGGGTTCTCGGCACTTAAACCAATTGCCCACAAAAGTACAAATCTGCTCATCGTCAAAATCTGCAACTTCAACCTCTGTGAACTGCTGAAATGTATATTCTTTGGCAGCAATTCGACAGGTGACAATAAACTGATTTGCATGAAATTGCTCAGAAAAATCTCGAGTCTGCCATAAAACTCGATTAGTATCTTCCTCTCGTACCTCATCCAATCCATCCAGCAAAATCAACAATCTTCCCTTCTGAATAATTGCTTGAAAGGATTCCGAACTAAATTTCGGAGATGAATGGTGATTCGTTCTAACGTGGTTACCTGTCATCAACCGCTCTAGGTAGGTCAACAGTTCTAGTTGATTTTCGTCTTCAGCAAAACTCTTGAGGGTTATAAAAACGGGGATGCGATCGGCTTGGAAATTTCCCTCAATACACTGCATCGCCAGATATTTCAAAAAGGTGGTTTTCCCGGCTCCAGGTTTGCCCAACACCATCAATTTCGAGTAACGCTCCACTGCTGTTAAGCCTGATACGCGTTTTTCAGTGACTCGGCTTAAACCCAAGCGATCGAACTCTTCGAGATCACACCCTTTCAGTAGTTCCTCAATTCCTAACCGCCTGCGCCCCGTAATCTTCTCCAAAATATTGACGTTGGTATAAATCCCCTGCTTCCCGGTTAGCGCGACTGGCTGGGTCATGTCCAGCACCCGCATTGTCCCGCATCGCTCTTTAGTTAGCGGCTTAATCTGCTCCCGTACCGCTTGCACCAAAGCATCAATATCATTACCTGCCTCATCTTGTTGGGCATTACCAGCAGGCTTCCATTTTTGAAGTTGCCCAACCAAATAGTCTTGTAGCTTTTGCAGTTTGACGGGGCCGCTTCCTTTTATCGCAAATTTCCCGTAAATCTTACCGAGTCTGGTACTCAACGCACTGTCAGAGATATGCAAGCTATCTGCAACTTCCTGTCGACTCTTGTTGCTCCCAAACAGCTCAGTTAATACCTCGGTTTCGCCTGAAGACAGTTCCTTCTCACGGCCAATCTGGGCCAGAAATTCACGAGGAAGCGGCATTTGCGGGTTTTGCAATCACATTAAGGCTAGTGTAGCCAAAGCCTCTTAGCAAGTTTGGACTTAAGTCACGCCAAGTCAGCCCAAGTCAGCTTATGTGCAATGAATAGCTACTAAAAGAAATTGAGACAGTGACTTCAACGAGTTAGTCGAGGTCACGGCAATGGTTGAGAGTTTTGTTTACCTAACCCTACGGAAATCTGCTGAAGTTGTTTTGGGTCTACTGCTCAAGAAACTTTGGGAGTGGGCATTTAACGATCACAACCTCAAATACTCCAGCAACTACCTGAAAATGCAACTGCTGATTCTCTATCTTGATTGGGTACTGCTGAAAACTTCGCTGAAGTCTCTGCCTCCTCAGTCCAAAGCAGATGGATGAGCAACGGTGGCGATCGCTCTTCTCCAAATACCCAAGGAGCGATCGCTTCAAAAACATAGCCAGAGAAGAAGTTGGCAAATACTCCTCTCTGGCTACAATTTTTAAGGATAAGTTGCGATCGCGCTTACACAGTTACTTGAGCACGGCTCACAGTCGCTAGCGCTTCTACCAAGCTGCGAACCACTGCAATCATGGCAACTTCACTGTTGAGTTGGTTCACCGCAGAACCCACGCCAACACCAGCCGCCCCAGCCGCGATCGCCAGAGGTGCGGTGACGCTAGACAAACCAGACGCACAGAGGACAGGGACACTAACCGCACGAGAAATTTCTGCTGCTGCTGCCAGGGTAGGAGCCGCCTTCTCAATTAAGCCCAGAGTGCCAGGGTGAGCAGGAGCGCTGCTGGTGCCGCCTTCGGTCTGGATGATGTCTGCGCCAGCTTTCACCAATTCTTCTGCCAACTGTACTTGCTGGTCGAGGGGCAGAATGTGGGGGACGGTCACAGATAAGGTGATATGGGGTAGGAGCGCACGGGTGGCTTTAGTCAGAGCCAACACTTCCTCCGCCTCAAAGCGACGACCTTGAGCGTAGAAGCTATCAAAGTTGCCAATTTCAATTAAGTCAGCACCCGCTTCGACTGCGGCTACAAATTGCTCAGGTTCTACCGCAGAAACGCAGATAGGGAGGCTGATGGCTTGACGCACTTGGCGCACGAGTTCAGGATCAGCAGCGATATCAACGAACGTCGCGCCACCTAGCTCAGCCGCTTTAGCCACTGCTAAAACGTTCTCTGCATCAAAATTATGCAAGCCGCTGATAATTTTGAGCGCACGGCCTTGCTCGAAAGCGCTTTGTAGCGTGGGAAGAATGGTCATGATCCATCTCAAGGTAAAAAACGTATGGATCATTTTGGCATTCCTAGTAGCTGGATACTAGTCCCTGCTGAAAGTTACATTACAAGCAGGCTGAACATTCCCACCCTATAGAGCAGGAACTACTCTATGAATCGCTTAAATCGTTTGGTGCGGCAATATCACCGCAAAATTGCTTTAGTTCTGGCCTTACCCCTGCTCTTGACAGTGCTAACTGGGATGGCCTACACGATCTTGGTGGAGTGGTTTCAGCAAGGAGCGATCGCGCCAACTATTCTCAGTCTGCATAACGGTGAGATATTTCGCTTAGGCGGTATTTACCCAATTCTGAACGGTTTGGGGTTGTTGGGATTGCTGGCAACAGGCTTACCCATGACCAATTTGTTTTCCAAACGGCGCACACAAAAAGAAGCCAGCGATCGCTAGCTTCCTTGGCATTTCATTCATAAATTGAAGAGAAAAAGGAGCGAGGGCTTAGAATCCTTCTTCCTCGTACTCAGGCGCTTTGGTCTTCTCAGGAATGTTTAGCTTTTGAGGCTTGTAGGGCTTGTCATCAGCCCAGGCATCTTCTACTATCTCTTCTTCGTAGGTGCCCGCAAAATCATCTTCGTAATCATCATCGTAGCTGGAGGTATAGCGATCGCGATCGGTAGCTTCGCTCCAGTTGTCTTCCTCATCGTAGTAAGCAGGCTCGACTTGGCGTTGCTGACGCAGTTGCTTCGGAGCGGGTTGACTTCCCCAGTCGTCTTCACTCCAAGCTTCTTCTACCACGGGCTGAGGCGTCCGCAGCGGTTGCTGCATCGTGGGAATACGCACGCCACTACCCAACTGGTTTTCGGCGGGAGTGGTGGGCAGAATGTAGTCTTCCTCTTCTTCGCGCTCCCAAGGGGCACGACCAATGCCGATGCGCTCTAGCAGACCCACGGTGAGCTGAGTCACCCGCTCTTCTGCCCCTTCAAACACAATCAGGCGATCGGGACCACTGCTAACAATTTCTTCAATCGGCAACTCGTAGGTGCTAACGACTTGGTCAGGAATCAGCGGCACTCCTAAGGTGGCAATAATCAAAGAATAAACTTTGCCATCCTCAACGTTGAAGCGGAAACCACGTACCCGACCCAGCATTTCACCCGTTTCTGTAATCACTTCACTGTTGATCAGGGTGCTATAGCCATCAATATTGATGTCATCAAGGACGGTGTCGTTATCAACCAGGGCCACATCGCCAATCTGACGAATGCTGCTCAAGCTCATAAACTGAGGCATGTTGCCTAGGACGCCGGAAAGCAGGTTTTCTCGGAGGCCGAGCGCGACGACTTCCCGCCGATCCACGTCCACCCACAACTGACTGACGACTCCCAAACGCTTACCGGTATCGCGGGTAATCACTTGAGTGCCAAGGAGATCGGAGCGTTGCCAGATTTTGTCAGATGTCATTATGTCCGAGTCCTGATCGTGAATCCTAGCTATTAAGTATCAATATTACTAAATCATACCGAGGCACTTTGAGGCTCTAGTTTAATGCCTATAACTTGAGTATGCGCCCCACGAGCTTGGGTAACGCCAATCGTGCGCTCAGCAGACTCAATCATAGGACGGCGAAGACTCACCACAATAAACTGCGCTTGTTGGGCCTGTTGCCTAATCATTCTAGCTAATCGCTCCACGTTTGCTCCATCCAAGAACATGTCCACCTCATCAAAGGCATAGAACGGGGAAGGACGGTAGCGCTGTAGAGCAAAGATAAAACTGAGCGCTGTCAGGGATTTCTCACCCCCGGACATTGAGGCGAGTCGTTGTACAGGTTTGCCTTTTGGGTGTGCGACTAGATTTAGGCCACTGTTAAATGGATCTTGGTGATCGTCCAGTTGCAAATGCCCGTCGCCATCGGAGAGCTCGGCAAAGATCACTTGGAAATTCGCATTCACCGCATCGAACGCTTCCTTGAAGGCTCGCTGTCGCAGAGTGGTGAAGTTCTCAATTCGCAGGAGCAGTTCAGTACGTTCTTCTTCCAGAATGGTGAGCTTTTGCGTCAGTTCTTCTAGACGGGCTTGGGTGCGATCGTACTCTTCTAGAGCCAGCATGTTGACAGGCTCCATTGCCTGAATCCGCTTTTGCAGCGATCGCAACTCCTGCTGTAATTGCTCTAAACCTAAATTTTCAGGAAGTTCAGGTAATGGATCGGGCAGGTCTGCTTGTTGTTCGGTGAGCTGTTGCTGAAGTTCTGCTAACTGTTGCCGCTGGGCTAGCAGGGTTTCTTGTAGTTTCTGCCGTTGCCACTCTAGCTGTTGTTGCGCGGTTTGTCGTTCGCGCAGTTGTCGCTCTAGGCGATCGCGGGCTTGTTTAGAAACCCCCAACGTTTTCTCTAAGGTCGCGAGTTCAGTTTGGGTTTGGGCAATCTGTCGCTGGAGCGTGGCTTGTTGTCCGCTTAGGCCAGCTTGCTGATTTACTTGGGTCGTTTGCTGAGTGCGATACTCTTGCAGGCGGGTTTGGCCTTGCTGCACCTTTTCTTGCAAACGTTGTTGTTGATTTTCCAAATCTTTGAGTCGCTGTTCCGCAGCACGCAACGCTAACTCTCGCTCATGCAATTGGGCTTCTTGAGCGCGGATTGCCACCTGGATTTGTTGCCACTCGCTATGCGTCTGTGATTGCTCTAACTCAGCCAAGGTTTGCCGCCACTCGTGCAGTTGTGCTTCCTGCGTGGGAATCTCAGTTTCTAGAGTCTGGAGCCGTGTTTGAGCTGTGGTTAACTCTTGAGAGTTTTGCTGAAGTTGGGTTTCTAGTTGCGATCGCTGCTGGGTAAGGCTCTTGAGCTCTTTTTGCAATTGCTCGACTTGCATTTGGTTTTCCCGGTGAGCTTGGCGGGCTTCGATCAGTTCTTGCGATCGCTGCTTCACTGCAACCGAGGCTTTGGCGATCTCATTGGTGCAACGGTTGAGGATGCGATCAATCTCTTGTAAGCGTTTTTTCAGCTCAACAATTTCTGCTGATTCTATGGGGTCAGCCTTACCGAAATGGATCGCATAACGGCTATCGCTACTGCCCCCGCTCATCGCACCACTAACTTCTAGCAATTCGCCATCTAGCGTCACTATGCGGTGCTTCCCTAAATGACGCCGCGCATCCTTCAAAGTCTCGAAGACAATCGTGTAGCCAAACACATAGGCAAACACATCAAGATAGCGCGGATCGCATTCGATTAGGTTTACGGCGTAGTCCACAAAGCCAGAGCCAACCCGCTCCCAAGGCGCATTGGAAATCCGAGGGGCTTGGATTTTGTTGAGCGGTAGGAAAGTGGCTCGTCCGGCGCGTTTTTGCTTCAGTAGCTCAATTCCAGCCGCCGCTACGGCATCATCTTCCACGACTAACTGGCCTAAGCGACCACCCGCCGCAGTTTCTAGCGCTAACTGATACTGTGGCTCTACTCGACCCAGTTGCGCCACCAAACCACAGACTCCGGGCATCCCCGTTTGCAGAATCAGCCGAGTCGCATGGGTTCCCTGAGATTCCTGGGCGGCTTGAGCTTGGGCTTCTAGTTTGTCCAAGCGGCGATGCTTCTCTCGTTGCTCTTGTAATAAGCGAGTTTCGGTCTCTTTTTGGATTTGTAGATTTTGCTCAGTACTTGCGACGGCTTGGGCGAGTTCTTGCACCTGATGAGCTAAGCGATCGCGGGTTTCGCTCTGCTGGATGGCGATCGCTTCCTTCTCCGCGATTTCTTGCGTCACCGATTGCAATAACTGCGTTTGTTCTTGAATCTGCCGCTCTAGTTGAGTGGTTCGTTCCCGTAACCTTGCTTGCTCGGTGCGTTGCGGTTCCAAGGTTTGCAGCAGCGTGTCAATTTGTTGGTGCAGACTGGTTTGCTGCTGCACCCAAACTTCAGAGGCAGAGGCGATCGCACTGGCCGCTTCACGATTTTGATTTAAGGCACTCTCCGCCTCATCTCGCGCTTTTTGTAGAGGGGCTAGGCTTTGCGTTTCTGTGGTTTGTTGCTGAGCCAGGTTTCCCAGAGTCTTGAGATGTTCCTGGATTTCCTGCTGCATTCTGGTCAGATTTGCCGCCGTTTCTTGACTGGCTTTGGTTAAATCTAGCTCTTGTCTTTGCAGTTGCCGTAACTCAGCTTCACGGGTAGCAAGGGTAGCTTGGAGGGCGAGTTGTTCTTCCTCACCCAAAGCTTTAACTCGACTGTTGAGTTCTTCTAGTTCTGCCGTGGCTTGTTGCACTTCAGTCGCAACCGTGGTTAGTTGGGCAGCTAGTTCTGTAGTCTGGCGATCGCCTGCTTCAATTTGCTGATGTAGTTGCTGTGCCTGCCGTTGTTGCGTGCGCCAAGCCAGCACACCTTCCCACTGTTCTTTGGCTTGCAGTTCCTTGCGTAATTTCTGATATTTCTCAGCTTTGACACGGTCTTGGGCCAAGCGATCGCGCTGTACCACCAATTCATTTTCGACAATGCGAAAGCGGTCTTCTCGCTCTTTAACCGCATCCAGCTTGTCTTTGGCTTGAATAATCTTGCGATCGAAGGATGCCACCCCAGCTAACTCATCAATGATGGCGCGACGCTCGCGGGGGTTCATCGAAATGATGCTGGTTACGTCCCCTTGGAGTACCACGTTGTAGCCTTCCGGGTAAATCCGTAGCCGATTTAGATGCTCATGCAGTTCAGTGAGGGTGCAAGGTTCCCCGTTGATGTAGTAGTTGGAAGTGTAGGTGCCTTGCTGCGTCACCCGGAGCTTTCGCGTTACGGTCCAGTCACTCGACTCCGGACTTTGCAGCTTAAACTTGTTCTCCGAGTTGGGGTTCTCAGCCGCTAGGTTCGGGAGTTCGTCTTCGAGATCAAAAGTGACGGTAACGCTGGCTTCAACGGTAGAGCGTCCACGTGCAGTCTGTTGGTTGTTCACCAAGTCAGGCAGTCGCTCAGCCCGCATTCCCTTGGAACTAGACAAACCCAGAGCAAACAGTAGCGCATCCAGAATATTAGATTTCCCCGATCCGTTTGGCCCTGAAACCACAGTAAAACCAGGGAGCAACGGAACTGGGGTCGTGCCGCCAAAAGATTTGAAATTAGAGAGTTCCACCCGCTTGACGTACACCACTAGCGAAGCTTCTAGTAAGTACAAATTTACTAACTACTGTACCAGATGACAATCACCAGATGACAATAATGTCCAACAGAGTAGCACGAGCCTATTCAGATGGAGTCAAAAACTCTGCAATTCACTGAAAGCGATCGCCCTTGAATCTCCAACAACATAACTTCTAGCTCTCAGCCAAGAGAATGATCGTGTCTTGGGATGAAAACGTGATGGGCTGATCCTTCTTGGGATTGATCACCACACCGTAAGCCCTGGCTACATTGTTGGCATCGGCTTTGCAACGATAGCCGATCGCGGATTCACCGCGTTGTTTAGCAGCCTCAACCACCGTGTAGAAACTCACAGGTTGAGCGATCGCCACATAATCATCTACTGGCTTCAGGTAAATCTCAGAACCTTCTGGGTTGAATAGGTCAGCAAATACAGCATTTAAGCTTTTTTGTTCTGCCACTTGAGCCAGCATCCGGCTGATAATCTGCTCACTAATGACAAAATCGTCTGGGCGAGCCACCTGAGCGAGGGCTTGATTACGCACATCAAGAATTTCCGTGACGATTTGGAAATTGTGATCATGCCGATTGGCAATATCTCGCAGGTGCAGCAAAGTTACTAGAGTTTCAGCGTCAGATTGCTCAGGCTCCACATCAGGATTGCACAGCACAACAACATGATCGTATTGAGTCAAATTGAGGTTTTCCAGTACCTCGCGATCGCTGGGATCTCCCTGTCGATATTCCAGGATTTGTCGTTGTAACCCTAAAGTTTCCTGGGATAAATCCACCTCTGCCTCAGGAAATGCCGCCACTACGGTTACAGAAGAACCAGAAGCCACGTATTGATCAAGCTGCCGAATGATGTCAGTTACGCGATCGCTCCAGCCAAGAATTAAGGTGTTTTCTGCTGTGGCAGATTCTCGCTTCTCTAGTCGAATCGCTTGATGATCGATGGGTGGTATCGAGTGAGCAGATAGCTGCATCGTGTCATCATCTTCACTAATTAAGATCAATTGCTCATTTGCTTGTAGCGGCCTCTCTATAGGTGGGTTGAGTTGAATCGTGCCATTCGAGTGCTGAATGCCGATGACGGTGGAATTGTTATAAGCCAGCAGTGCCTGACCGTAGGGCTTCCCCTGTAAAGTGGGTTCTGTTTTGAAGTAGATTTCGTTGCCGCTGAAATCTAGCAAGTCCATATAGACAATCGATAAACCCGATTGCCGACAGGTTTGCACAACAATGCGGGAAATCAGGTCGTTTGTCAGCAGTACCTCTACTTCGTTCTGTCCTACTAGGTTAATCACATCCAGGCTCTTGGGATTCTGGACCTGAGCCACGATGTGATAGGGCTGAGGTAGCGATCGCGGAATGCTAGTAATAGCTAGCAAGGTTTTGACGAGTTGGGTATCGGCCCGTTGGTTGTGGGGGCTAAGAATAATAATGGAGCGGGCGGTTTGAATATTCACCATACCGAGGTCTGCCATGCTGCTAGGGCTTCCGGTACGACAGACTAAGCGAATGCGGGGCAGCTTACCCAACGTATCGGCTAAGGCAATATCCATCTGCATTTTGTCTTCTTCACTCAGGACGACAATGCAGGTATCCGGTCGATTGGCATTAGCTAGAGCTAGTTCAGAAATGAGTGTGAAGACTTGAAGCGACCAGCCTAAAATCACAATGTGGTCGGTTTCAATTACCCGCGATCGCCCTTTACGGAGGTCTTCTAGCTTGGTGTCGATACCACTACTAAGCAAACCAATCAGGGTACTGACCACAAAAATGCCGCCAAAGGTGACAAACAGCATTGCGAAGCGGAAGACCCAACCTGTATCACCGCCTACGGTGCCTGAGTCTAAGGTTCGCATCAAAACTCCCCAGATGGCTTCGGGGAGACTAAGGCGACCGCCACCCTCTGGAGCAATCCCACTCAAGCTAACCAGGAATGCCATCAACAGGATAAATGCCAGAGACACCAACGCCAGTCCACTAATGAGGGATACGGTACCTCTGGACATAAAGTTGTCGAATCTGTAGCGCAAGCGGTCTGCAATGGCAATTTTGCCCATTGTGGTAACAATTCCTTAACGGCTATAAAGAGGTTTCACTCATTTGGCCTAAAGACCATAGGCACGCGCTTGCTTTGAAGGTGCTCTGACATGCTAAGCGGTGTAAAAAGTGTTCCCTGTATGGCTATTATTGCCACATATTCTGGCCAAGAATGGAGCCAATGATGAAGAACTTAGTCGCCTGCCTAATTTTCCTTGGGGCTGTTGGGGTTGCGATAGGAGTTTGTGCAGTTACTAGAGTTCACCAAGTACCTCAAAGGCGAATTGGTCTCTTCTGGGGCCTCGTTTTTGGCTTCTTGCTCCTATCAACACTCCCAACCTGGGCTGCTAGTAACCTGCTACCCTCGCAGGGAAATTCCAATTGGCTAGTGGCAACATTCGAGCAAGCATCAATGTTTGGATTTGCCAACGGCTTGTTTTGGACAATTAGTGTTTTGCTCTTACCACCCAGAAGAAATGCAGAATCTCTACTTCTGAGACCAAGTTGGCTTTTTCCGTTATGGTATCGAGTTACTTTTGGGTTATTGATAGTTTTTGTACTAGGAATAGCAATTTTTTCAACTCAGGTAGCAATTGAGGGGATGATGATCCGAGGGTTTCCCACGGTTCCCATTTCTGTACTCACTGTGTTTAGTCCAATGCTTCAGTGGTCTCAAGCCCTCTTCTTGTGCTTATGGATATCAAGCAAGTTGGAGTTCAGGACGCAGGGTATCAGTTGTAGAAGAATTAAGGTGGCAAGATGGAACGAAATTGCATCTTATAGCTGGCAGAAAAATAGTCTGAAGCTTCGCTTATTTGGAACTGGTAAATCTACCCCCATAGAGCTACAAATCTCCTCAAAGTACAAGGAAGCAGTTGATCGTGTCCTGACAGAACGACTCCCTGGGAGGGCCACAACTATTTCCGAGGAAACTTCAAGTTAGAGAGTTGGAGTGTAGCTCTTCAGATTCAGGTTATAGTTTTTTAGCAAATTTAGGCTGGTAAGTTCTAGCCAATTCAAGCGCTTCACTTAGTTGAGAAAGGTTTAATGATGCGATCGCCCTTCTCCTTACAAAAAGAGCGATCGCCTGATTAGTTTTAGGGATTAGAAGATTTGCGATCGCGCCTTAGGGATAACGCTGTTGCTGCAACGCCGAAGGCCAATAAGCCAACTGTGCTAATGGGTTCAGGGACGCTAATCGGGGCATAGGTGATGCCGATCGGGCGCTTGAGGTTGGGGTTTGTGGAGACAAAAACAGCGTTGGAATTGCCAGGACTGGGTAACGGTTGGCCTGTGGTGCCGTCGTAGCGGAGGATGGCTCCGAAGTTGCTGTTTAAGAAATCAAAACCAACCGTGTAGAGGTTGTTGTCAGGAGAAAAGGTGAGGTTGCCAATGAAGTTGCTGCTGCGGGGTTGGCCGTTGTCGTTGAAGGTGGCGTAGCTGGTAGCAATCGTTGATTTGAGTGTGCCTGTAGCTAAGTCGTAGCTGCGGATACCATTGGCAAAATCGGTAGTGACCAGATCTCCGTTAGGCGCGATCGCCAGTCCTAAGAAACTGACAAAGCCAAAACTGAGTGGCAGCGGTTGCGGCTGGTCAGCAAAAACAGTTGGAGTGGAGTCTAGCACGCCATTCTGATTGGTGAAGCGCAATACTTGGCTAGGCAAACCAAGGAAGTTAGCTGCAACCTCACCGGGTTCTACAACGCCATCGCCATCACCATCGCCTGAAACGGCCACACTGCCCTGCGTGGTGACATAGAGATTACCAGCCGCATCAAACAGCAAATCGTTAGGCCCATTCAAGCTGTTGGCTTGGCCATTTCCCGTCGAAAACACATCGATAAAAGCTCCTGTTTTGCCGTCATACCGGAGAATTTGATCGCTTAAGAAACTGCTGACATACAGCTTGCCATCTGGCCCAAACGCCGAACCGTAGGGACGAATGAGCGTTCCTCCTTGATCAAAGCGGCCTAGAAACTGCCCCGTTCTGCCGTCATAGCGCAGAATTGCCCCTGAGAAGTTGTTGCCACTGCTGACATAGAGATCGCCATCTGAATCCAAAGGTAAGATCATCTGGGCTAGTCAGACCCCCACTACCTGCGCCAATAAATTCACCACCCAGCTTGCCTGTGCGTTCATCAAAAATGAGAACGTTGTTCCCGGCAGTGTTACCTACTAGCAAAGCAGCTTGCGCTGAGGTCTGTTGTAAACCCCAAGCGGTCAAGGCGCTGACCACTGTAGCAGCTTGATACGCGATCTCTCTCCATTGCATAAACCCACTCCTCCATCCATAAAACCAATTCATTATTAGGGAATGGGTGGAAGCAGCAGGAGAACTTCTATAAATTCTTTACTCTCTTTTGGTTGACTGCCTAGATGCTGCGATCGCCCTGTCACAACAAAAAGAGAACAAAAAGAGCGATCGCCACGATTGAAATTTAATGAGATTTAACTCGCAATGGAATTGACCCAAGAGCGAATTAGATCATTGACCTGATCAGGCACTTCATCATGGGGACAATGCCCAGCATTCAGGAAGTGCTCAGTTAGTTGCGGGTAATACTGACGGAACTTGACGCTGCGGGCTCTGGCGTTCATCCAAGGGTCATGCTCGCCCCAGAGCATCAGTAAAGGGCACTGGAGTTGTCCCAACAAGACATCCACCTTGTCACCTTGGGGCGTTTTGAAGACCGCCGCAAACACATCTGCGGCACCAGGGTCACTGGCTGCTCGCAAAATATCATCGACCAAATCATCGGTGATGGCAGTTTGATCGAGATACACTTTCTGCAACGTTTGGCGCACCACAGAACGCTGGCGGGTGTATTGAAACACGAGATAGCTGGCCCAAGGTTGCTGAAATAACGACTGCACAAAACTGCCGAACACTTCCCGGATCGGGTCTTTCTTAGGTGCAGGCTGAGCATCGCTGAAAGGCCCCGCACTGTTAAACAAAACCAAACCTGCGGCATCTTCGGGGTGTTGGGCGGCAACAGACAAGGCAGCATAGCCTCCCAAGGAGTTCCCCCCTAAAACGGTCGGCTGGCCGATCACCTCGGTAATGAAGTCGTGGATTTGGTTCCGCCACAGCTCGCCACTGTATTGCATGTTGGGTTTTGCCGATCGCCCAAACCCCAGCAAATCGATCGCCCAAACTTCAAAGTCGTTGCTCAACCCTGCCACATTTTTGCGCCAATGAAAGGTTGAGGCTCCAAAGCCGTGGATCAACAGCAGCGGAGGACGGTGAGGCTGGCGATCGCCCGCTCGGACATAGTAGATTGGCTGGCCCCGCCACTGCCAATACTGACCAGATACGGGAGCGATGCTGCTGGCTTGGGTAACTTGCATGGTGAGGAAGCTGTAAAGTATCTTTAAATATCTTAACTTTTAAGCCTGAAAGCTTGGTGCTGTAACGGTTGCACCACCTTCTAAAGGCAGAGAAACTAGACCTGCTTTCGCGACTCTATAAGATGCTGTAGGGCTGAGTCAATGGTGATCCCTACGGATTAGGAAGGATGAGGGGCGAGGGAAGAAGGATGAAGGGATGGGAGTTAGATAAAGTAAGGCTCTTTTGGGTAGCTTAAGTTACTAGGGCTTTGGGCTTTAAGAGCCTGAGTTGAGTAAATAAAGTTCTTGGAATAAAATTGCTAAAAATTAAGAAAAATCTAATATTCTTATACGCAGAAAATAGTTCAGATCGTTATCTGCATCAGGGTCATTTCGTGAACATGGCAATTCAGGAACTCGTCGATCGGATTTTGGTATCCCGTCGCATTAGCCGTACTGACCAAAATCGCTTCATGTCAGCACTACTCGCAAAAAATTCTTTGAGTACAGAAGACCAACAGCAAATTACTCGCGTTTTCGATGGTTTGCAGACGGGTTTGATCCGAGTGGTGGATTAACGGCATTGCTAGCAAATTAGCGATCGCCCAAAATCGCATCTAAAAGCAAGTCGGCGCGGAACCGCACTGGATCGGTACAAGGTAAACTCGTTTCTTGTTGAGTTTGCTCAATGGCTTGTTTGGCACTGGCTGTGTCTAGGTGAGCCGTGTTGAGGGCGATCGCGACTACTTTGGCAGGGGCAAAGGCTCCTCCAGCGGTTGCTACAGTTTCATATAACTCAACTACTTGGCGTAAAGGCGGAATCGGCACATGCGCGAAGTTGCGAATGTGAGTTTGGCCAGCCCGATGTACTAGCACCAGATGAGTCGGCTGAGAGCCACGCAACAACGGCAAAGTTGCAGTAGAAGCAGGGTTGAGCAACGAACCTTGACCTTCCACAAACACAATGTCTTGCTCTGCCCCTAAGCGCAACACTAACTGTTCCACTGCACCAGAGGCAAAATCCACCCGAATCGCGTCTAGGGGAATGCCGTCTCCTGCCAACATCATGCCCGCCTGACCTGTAGCGAGGAACCTAGCCCGCAAGCCCCGTTGTAGCGCAGTTTGGTGCAGTTCTAAGGCAGTAGACATTTTGCCCACGCTCATGTCGGTGCCCACCAACAGCACCCGCAAGCAATCTAGCGATCGCGCCGCTCCAGTACCTACCGTTAAACCTGTGGGTTCTTGGCGCATATCCCAAATCCATTGCTCTGGACGAAGGAGAGCTTTGAGTTCTGGGTCTTGAGTCAGGGGGGTATGCAAGCCATTGGCTACAGAAATGCCTGCCGCGATCGCCTGTTGAATTTCTTGTCGCCAAGCTTCTGGCAGCACACCACCGGAAGGCGCAATCCCGATCGCTAAGACATCTGGTTTGTAGGTCAGCGATTCAGCCACAGAGGCCACGATGGGCGCGGTGCGGTGAATGCCAGTCAAATCGAGCAGGGATTCTCCAGCGCACTGCTGATCAATCACGGCCACGATATTGGCATCGCTGTAGCGTAGGAGGGATAGCCCTGTTTTTCCCTGAGAACCGCGAATCCCGTCATGGAGCAGAATCGCGACGCGATGTTCAGGACTGAGGCGCATAGTAAACTCCTAAACCAGGCAAATCGTTGGGTAGCAAACGGCCATCCTGCAAGCTGGCACCGGAGAAAGGACCGTCGAGTAGATTCAAGTGGCTATCAAGATCCAAGTGATCCGCCAGAGGTGAGAGCTGAGCAGCAGCAGTATTCAGCAAGCCACTGTCAGAATAGCAACCAAACATAATCTGGAGGCCACAAGCACGCGCTGTATGCACCATCCGCATTGCCTCACTTAACCCACCCGACTTCATCAGCTTGATATTAATGCCGTGGACGCGATCGCTGAGAGCGGGAATATCTCGGCTGGTAAAGCAACTTTCATCGACAAAAATCGGCAAAGGCGATCGCTCGTACAGTTTGGGTAAGTCTTGCTCTTGCCCCCGACGCAGCGGTTGCTCTATGTAGGTCACGCCTTGCTGCTCCAGCCACTGGCTCATTTTGATCGCATCAGTCAGGCTCCAACCCCCATTGGCATCAATGCTGAGCTTCACCTGGGGGGGAGCAACTTCACGGATAGCTAGCAACATAGCTTGATCGGCAGCAATCCCATCCGGACTGCCCAGTTTGATTTTCAAAGCCCTAGCAGCGGTGAACTGTAGCCAATCTTTCACTCGTTGCTGAGCTACTTCTGGTGGATTAATGCCAATCGTCACCGAGGTCGGGACAATGCGATCGCGATTGAGGCCCCATAACCGCCATAGCGGTAACTGCGCTTTTTGACCCAGCCAATCTAGCAAGGCGATATCTAACGCAGCATGAGCAGCGGAAGAAAGTTGAGCTTCCTGTAAAACTTTTTCAATTTTCTGGCGATCGAGGGGATGAAGCGGTTCTAAGGTAGGTGCTATTTGCTGTAACTGTTGCGCGATCGCTTCTGTGGTTTGCGGCGTTTCTCCTACCGAAAAAGGAGACCCTTCCCCCCAGCCTTCAATGGCATCTGCTTCCACTCGCACCCAGGCATTGGTCGTTTGAGCCGTTGTGCCTCGGCTAATGGTGAGCGGAAAACGCTTGTGAACAGTAAAGGTTTCGACGTGAATTCGCACTTTCGGCAGCTAACCCTTCAGATTAAACGGGCTTTCATAGACTCGATGAATCTCAAACATAAGCTTCGTTTCACCGTTTTCCCAGGTTAGCTGACGAACCACAATATCAGCATGAGCAACCCACTGGTCATCTACCAACGGTAGCGGCACATCCATTGGCAGAATGCGATACCCTGACTTGACGGTTTGATGTTGCGATCGCGGCACCAGTTCCGCGGGATAGCCCTGATTTGAGTTGAGTTTCAAAATACTGTTCACTTCACAGGGCATTCCCATCGCTTTCACCGTTTAATCCATTACAGGCAGTCGAACTTGATTTTACCCACTGCCTGTCCTGAAAACCGATGAGTGATACTCCGTCTGAGTGGTTGCTCCCCGCTAGGGTGCCAAAGCTAAGACAGGTTAGCTGCAATTAAAAAAGATTTTGTTGGCAGGTAGAACATAAGTGTCACTCTGAAACTTATTAGCGATCGCCTTCTTTTTAAGTGCTTCTGCCTCGGAAAAAGATAGATTACTACCTACTACTAAGGCATGTCTAGAATTGCTAGCTTTGGGTACGCAAGTTCTAGCATTGGGAAACTGTTGATTAAATGACTCACCAACCAGTTTCTGGACGCGGCCCAGTTCGTTTTGCACATCTTTAGCTCTCAGCGAGGAGGCTGCAATTACGAAGTAGCGCTTGTCTTCATAAGACTGGGTTAAGGCTTGCGCGAATTGAGACCCACTCTCAGTCGTAGCCGCTTGTTGAGCTTTGGTTGCCACGGGAAGTAGGGAAGCTCGAACAGATTCCTCAATCAAGGACTGAATTCTAGGGTTATCAATCGTAGCTTTAGCAACTTTGTCTTGAAATGCCTGATCTTGATTTAATGACGTAATGACCTCTTTGGCGATCCTGTCCTTAAAAACTTGATCTCGTAGGACTTCTTGCTTGATCGCTTCTCGTGTATCTGTCGAAATTTTTTCTCGAAAATCTTCATTGATGATCAAACCATCTTTAACTTCTCGACTAATATTCTGAATTTCTTTTTCCTTAATATGCTGCTCAATTTCTTGCACTAAGGCTTGAACTGAGACGAACCCGAATAAGCCTACCACGGTCACTAATCCAACCATGAGGCCAGAGAGTTTGTTACGAGCTTCAACGTAAAGACGGTAGGGATAGATTTCTTCAGTGAGGGTTTTTAGTTCTTGGCGCAGTTCAGCATTTTGTTGTTCTAAGCTGGCAATCTTTTCCAAGTTGGGGCTGTTGGCTGTTTCGTTCATGGGGCTCTCTTCCCTGCTGAATGCGATCGCGCCTGAGTTGGCTAATTAAAGCTTCACAACTCGTACCCCGCTTATCGGAAAACTTACGGTTGGCAATGCGATCGCCCCAATAAGGACCCAATAAACAAAAGCCTCAGGTATTCACCCAAGGCTCCGACTCCAGTTGGTTTCTAGCTTGTATGCACCTAGAACGGTGCTATATCAAAGCTTAGTAACGAGTGCGAGTGGTCTCAGCAGGATCACGGTAGGTCGTGGTGGTTTCAGGCTTGCGAGTTAGACCAGCCAAACCGAGCAGACCGAGCAGGCCTAACCAACCCCAGTCGAAGTCGCGATCGCCAGCTGTATCTGTGGTTGTGGTCGTGGTCGTGGTGCTGGGAGAGGTAGTAGTACCAGTGGTGCCAGTTGTACCAGTAGTGGTATCTGTTCCAGTTCCGGTAGTGCCTGTGGTGCCAGTCGTGCCTGTACCAGTGGTACCAGCAGTACCAGTCGCATCGGTTCCAGTTCCGGTGGTACCTGTGGTGCCCGTGCCAGTTGTACCAGTGGTGGTATCAGTGCCGAGGCCTGTGCCAGTTCCGGTGGTACCAGTCGTGTCAGTGCCGAGACCTGTGCCAGTTCCAGTGGTGCCAGTTCCGGTAGTACCAGTCGTATCAGTACCGAGACCCGTGCCAGTTCCGGTGGTGCCGGTGGTGCCTGTGCCAGTTGCATCAGTACCTGTGCCAGTGGTACCAGCAGTACCAGTCGCATCGGTTCCAGTTCCGGTCGTGCCCGTGGTGCCAGCGGTACCAGTCGCTCCGCCTGTTGCATCCTGAGCCGCAGCAGGAAGAGTGATGGGGAGTACTGCCAAACTGAGGGTGAGCACACCTGCCCCAACAACCTTGGATAAGCCTGAAGATTTCATCTTAAAGTTCCTTTTTTTTGTAAAGCGTTTACAGTCTGGACAAACTCTGAATCCTTGCTCTGAATTCTTTGAGGTCCGCTTGAATCAGTTCAGGACACACCTCTCGTAGAACATTAAGAGTTTTAACGGGTTTGGGAGTCATCCTTGAGCTAGAAGTTGCGCTGGCTTAAACTCCCCCCAAGGAAAGAAACTTTTTCTTACATCTACAGAACCTCTCAAGTTGCCTGAGTTAGGGTGAGTTCAAGCCGCTTCAGATCAGGCAACTTGACCTCTCAGGCTTATGGCTGAGCCAGAGAGCAGCCACTGAACCAAATGCCCTGTAGTCGGCGATCGCGCCTCAACTATTTGCAGATTGCAGGAGTGCTGAGCATGACAAATGCGACTTCAGAAGTCCCGGTTGCTCTCCCAGCGCCGGGAACTCACGAAATCTTAGATGTGCGACCCACAGATTGCTGCATTGTGGGCGGTGGGCCTGGGGGTGCTTTACTCGGCTTACTTTTGGCACGTCGAGGCATTGCTGTGACGCTGCTAGAAGCCCATCGAGATTTCGATCGCGACTTCCGGGGTGATACGTTGCACCCTTCAGTGATGGAAATTATGGAAGAACTGGGCTTGGCAGAACGCTTGTTACAACTGCCCCATACTAAGATGCGAACGGGAACGTTTACGGCGCAAGGGCAAGCCTTCCTGACGCTGGACTTTAGCCGCCTCAAAACTCACTATCCGTATATCACGATGATGCCGCAAGCACGGTTTCTAGAATTTATTACGGATGAAGCGAAACAGTACCCTAACTTCCAGCTTGTCTTAGGTGCGAATGTCCAAGAGCTGATTGAGGAGAACGGTGAGATTAGAGGGGTGCGGTATAGAGGTCAGGGAGGCTGGCACGAGGTCCGAGCCATGCTGACGGTGGGTGCAGATGGTCGTCACTCTCGCCTTCGTGAGTTGGCAGGCTTTACCGCTGTCGGCACCTCACCACCTATGGATGTACTGTGGTTTCGCCTGCCTCGACACGCAGATGAACCGGAAGGCGTGGTTGCCAAAGTTGGCCGAGGCAAGATGATGGCCTTGCTCAACCGCTTTGAAACTTGGCAAGCTGCTTACATTTTTCCTAAAGGCGGGTATCAGCAGTTACGGGCAGCAGGTTTGGAAGCGTTGCGCCAGTCGATCGCGGAAGTGGTGCCAGAATTGAGCGATCGCGTCCATCACTTGCAAGAGTGGTCTCAGGTGGCGTTTCTTTCAGTGGAGTCTAGTCGCTTAACTCGTTGGTATCGCCCCGGATTGCTGCTGATTGGCGATGCGGCTCATGTCATGTCCCCGGTGGGCGGCGTGGGCATCAACTACGCCATCCAAGATGCTGTGGTGGCAGCTAATATCCTGACCCAGCCGTTGCTGACAAAGCATTTAGAGGTGCGGCATCTGGCAAAAGTGCAAGCGCGACGGGAATGGCCCACTCGGATCATCCAAGCGCTGCAAGCGTTGATTCAAAAACGACTGATTGCGCGGGCCCTGGATACGAGCCAGCCCTTCCAGCCACCCGCCTTCCTCCAGTGGCCATTTTTGCGGGATCTGCCACCTCGGATCATTGGCTTTGGAGTCTGGCCTGTGCATGTAAGGCAGTAGGTGGCACTAACCCCAACTCCACATCACGGGGCCTTCGTTGGCTAGTTGATCGGTGACGATTCGACCGATCGCGTCAATTTCTTGCAATTCTTCCGCCGAGAGCTTCACTTCTGCGGCTTGAGCATTTTGTACCGACTGCTCGGCGTTGCGGGCACCCGCGATCGCGTTGGCTTGGGGTTGAGCGATTAACCAAGCTAAGGCAAGGTTCGCTAGTGTGCATTGGTGCCGTTCGGCGATCGGGCGGAGTTTGTCCAATGCGGTTTGGGCGCGTTCGTAGTTCTCGCCCTGAAATAGCTTATTCTTGGCGCGATTATCGGCGGAGTCAAAGGTGTGGCCTGGCCCAAACTTGCCAGTGAGTAAGCCTTGAGCTAAGGGAGAGTAGGCCAGGATCGAGATGTTGTGCTCAATGCAGTAGGGCACAGCATCAGTTTCGACATAGCGCCAAAACAGCGAGTAAGGCGGTTGCAAGCTGTCAATGCGGCCATACTGGGAGGCTTCTTCTAGCTGAGCGCGAGAGAAATTCGACACCCCGATCGCCCGAATTTTGCCTTGTTGCTTCAGGTCATTTAGCGCCCGCATGGTTTCCTCAATCGGCACTAGCTCGCTGTTGAAAGCTCCACAGGGCCAATGGATTTGGTACAGGTCGATGTAGTCGGTTTTGAGGTTTTTGAGGGAGCGATCGCAAGCTTCGATCACTTGGTCATATTTGAGGTGGTTGGCAAAAACTTTGGTGGCATAGACCGCTTGACCTCGCACATCGGAGAGGGCTTCTGCGACGACTTGCTCTGAGTGGCCTTCTCCATAAACTTCAGCGGTGTCAATGGTGGTGATGCCTGCCTCAAATGCCGCTCGAATTGCTTTAATTGTGTCTGCATCCTCAATCCCCACCCACATGCGCTTGCCTGCTTGCCAGGTACCCATGAGAACGGGCGAAATTTGGATGTCAGAGTTACCGAGCGATCGCGTCTCCATGTGGGCTCCCTGAGTTGCTACAACGGATTGGTTTGCTGACAAAATTCCTTCTCACTGTAACAACCGGATCCTGATGTAGTGCGATCGCCCCTATGAACACCTATTCTCACTTTTTGATGACGGCTGCCTTAGACAAAGCGCTGCCACGAGTGCCCATCGTTAAGCGAGCCTTCTGGCTGGGTTCTGTAGCTCCCGATTTGCCTCTGTGGCTGCTGTCGATCGGGGGCATTGTCTACTATCACTTCATCAAAGGTTGGAGTTTGGCGGATACGGCTCATCTCCTGTTTGACGAGCTGTATTTCCACAACCCGTTTTGGATCGCGGCTCACAATACCTTGCACGCTCCAGTGCTGTTGCTGCTGGGGCTAGCTTATGTATGGCCACGGAGACGGAACATTGGCTCTCGCACTCGCTGGCTGTTTTGGTTTCTGCTCGCCTGTCTCTTTCACACGACCGTAGACATCTTGACCCATGTGGATGATGGACCGCTGTTGTTCTTCCCGCTGAACTGGACTGTTCGCTTTCACAGTGCCATCAGCTATTGGGACCCTCGCTATTACGGCCACGAATTTCACTGGTTTGAGCAGACCTTAGATCTCGTTCTGTTAGTCTATTTGTTGCGTGAAAGAGTCTGCCAATTCTGCCAATATTTACGCCGCTGGAAACCTGTCTGATTTCAATGGCGATCGCTCTATCAGCCTGAAATTGTTTAAGGTACTAAAGTGCTGCTCATCACATATTTAGCCTGGGTCTCAGGATAGGTGAGAATGAGCTGTAATGTTTCTATGATCGAGACTGAGCGCTCAAAGAGCCCCACCGCCAAGAGGAGAATGGCAATCTATGCATGAAATATCACCACAAAGTGCAGAAGCTGCATTGAGACATGCAGAAATTTCTCAAAAGCATGGGGAATCAATCGAGACGGTCGGCAAGATTTTGCAAGGCCAAGAGGGTGCGAGCGCAGACGTAGGACAGGTCATTGAGGAGCGGGGGCAGTGGATTCAGGAGCATGCCCAAGCGTCTAAGGAGTATGCTAAGCTCGCCCAAATCAACAAAGCTGCCTCTACCGAAGCTTATGTCATGGCTACGAGTGAGCATGGAAAAGCGGTTGAGGAACATGTAGCAGCCGTCAAAGCTTATCTCGCTGTCGCCCAGGAAAATTTAGAACAGCGACGAGCGGAGCAGGTAGAACATAGAATTCTCATCGAGCATGAGCAGGCGTAACATCACCCTGTTACACAAATTGCTACACAATCCTGAGTGAGCTAAAGTCGGAGCCATACTAGCAGTAACAAAAATTACTGAGAGGGTAGGCTGTGAACCGCTTATCTCACCTAAAACTTAAGCCTTCGTTGCTGTTGAGTACCTTGTTTAGCAGCGTTTTGGTTGTTAGTTGTGCTTCAGCACCTAACCAGACGATGGAGTCGGCTTCAGCGCCAATGATGGCCCAAAAACAAACGGCCACCGACTCTAACAGTGGTAATCCTGGCAGCGATAGCAACACCAGCGGCTCTGGAGCAGAAGCAACATCAGGACAAGCGATCGCCGCAGTTCCCCAAGCTCGACCCCAATTGATCAAGCGGGCAGAGCTGAGCGTGGTGGTCAAATCAATTGACGCGAGCTTAAAGTCAGTTGCGGCGATCGCTCAACGTCAGCAAGGCGATGTTGTCGGTCTACAAGACCAAAAACCGCAGGATACCAGTACTCGCCACACCGCTTCGATGCAAATTCAGGTGCCCCAAGAGCGCCTGGAAGCAACGCTAGCGGCATTGGCGGAATTGGGCAATGTGCAGTCTCGCGCCATCACCGTAGAAGATGTTTCCACTCAGCTCGTAGATTTTCAGTCTCGGTTACGCAATCTCCGTCGCTCTGAGGAAATGCTGCTCAAGATTATGGAGCGCTCTGGCTCGATGAATGATGTGCTGCGTGTAACCCAAGAGTTAAGTAACGTGCGGCAATCAATTGAGCAAATAGATGGACAACTCAAAAGCCTCCAAAGTCAAGTCGCCTTTTCTACAATTAACCTGAGTTTGGCCGAGCCGATCGCCGCCTCGCCGCCAGCCGAAAGCCCAGTCGGTTTACGCATGCAGGAAACCTGGGGCCAAGCCACTCATTCGATGGGCAAGCTAACCGTTGGGTTGCTGAACCTAAGTATTTGGCTGTTTGTCTACAGCCCTTATCTCTTGCTAGTTGGCGGATTAGGGGCGATCGCTTACCACCGCTGGCAAAAACCCACACCTCCTGCGACCCCTGTGACAGAACCGCCTCAAGCCTCTGACTCGCTCTAGCCGATAGGCCACAATTAAAGCAGAACCGCAGCTTGAGGAGCAGGGTGGATGGAGGCACTACATCAACCGCAGGATGTGATTGGCGATCGCTACCGCATCCTAGAAGTCCTGGGTCAGGGTGGCATTGGCACCACTTACAAAGCCACAGATTTACAAACCCAGCAGCAGGTAGCCCTAAAAGCCCTCTCTCTTCGACGCGTCACTGACTGGAAAGTGCTGGAACTGTTTGAGCGAGAAGCCAGAGTGCTGTCTTACCTACAACATCCCGCTATTCCGCGCTATCTCAACTACTTCCAGGTAGATACGCCAGAGAATCGCTGGTTTTATCTGGTGCAAGAATTAGCAGAGGGGCGATCGCTGTCGCAGTGGGTCAAGGAAGGCTGGCGGATTGGAGAGGCCGAAGCTAAGCAGCTAGCGATACAAGTCCTAGAGGTGCTGAGTTACCTGCACTCGCTCACCCCACCTGTGATTCACCGCGACATCAAACCCCAAAACATCCTACGACACGCTGACGGGCAAATTTTCTTGGTAGATTTTGGAGCGGTTCAGGATACCTACCGAGACACGCTAACTCAGGGCAGTACAGTTGTGGGCACCTATGGCTATATGGCCCCAGAGCAGTTTCGGGGTAAAGCCGTTCTCGCTACCGATCTGTACGGCTTGGGGGCCACGCTATTATTTTTGCTCACTCACCAATCTCCCGCTGATCTACCTCAGCGTCGCCTCAAAATCGATATTCGTGCCTGTACTCAACTCTCCCTGAGCTTCGCTGATTGGCTCGACCAGATGCTAGAGCCTGCGATGGAGGATCGCTTTCCGTCTGCCAAGGAAGCTTTGGCTGCATTACAAGCGCCACCTCGTCATCAGGTTGAGTTAGCAAGCTCCGAGTTCCAGATTGATCGGCAACCTGCTGGCAGTCGCATTCAGCTAAAGCGTACAGCCCAGGAGGTGCTAGTTGACATCCCACCCCAACGTTTTCTATCTCGCAATCTTGGTTTATTCGGTTTTGCGTTGGTTTGGAATGGTTTTATCTTTTTTTGGACAAGCTCTGCGATCGCGATGGGTGCGCCCATCTTTTTTCCTCTCTTCTCCATTCCCTTCTGGATGGCAGGTTTAACTTTACTAGGCCATGCCTTAGCTCCTATTACCATCCAGACGTATGTAGAAATCAATCGCCATCGTTTTCGGCTCCAGCAGCAGTGCTTGGGTTGGCGGTACCGTCAAGTAGAAGGCAACACGGAGGATTTAGAAACAATTCAATGGTTCGATAGCCAACTACGAATCAACGATCAGCCTGTGTATACCTGTGCCTTAATCGAGGGAGTGCGCACTCACCAATTTGGCTCGGCGCTGACTCATACAGAGCAAAAGTGGTTGGCACAGGAGTTGTCAACCTTTTTAGCGAAGGTGCGATCGCCAAAGGCTTAGCCAAATATTTAACTCTGCTGACAGTTTTTTACTTCAATCAATCTTTAAAAAGCGAGGTACGGAGAAGCTGAGTCAGCCGTAGCAAGCTGCTACTCAAAGATGCAGAGCGATCGCTGGTTTAGAGAGCTGCACCGTGTCACCGCAACTCGTGCTTTATATCACCATCGCCATGCGTAGACGTTCCTGATTCACTTGAGCCGAGCTGAAGAGCGAAATAAGGTGCTGTTCTGTCACGGTGCAATCTACTCTTATAACCAGGTTTAGGCCACCCAGTTTAGGCAGACCCTTCTGACTTGTTCACCTCAGCTATCTGGAAACGCTGTGAATCATCGTCGCTGGCGCGAAACTGCCGAATATTTCATGCTTGCAAGCTCAGGGGTTGGAGCAGTTGCGGCGGCTGTCTCGCAGCAATTTCTGTTTGCGGCTGCCCCGATTTCTTGCTTGCTGGCTCTCAATCTAGTCAACCGACAGCGGTTTGAGCAAGAAACCAAGCAACTGACCAAGTTGACCATCACCCGATTGGACAGTCGCGTTACTAGAGAAATAGCCTACCTCCAAGAGCACATTGAAGGCTTACCCAGCGTCGTAGAGCTAGACAGCCTCAAGCAAAACTTCTTTCGGCGGCACCGTGAGTCTTTGAACAGACTCTCAGAACAGGTACAAACACTGCAATGGGAAATGCAGCGCCAACTGGCTCCCCTGAAAGCCCAAGATGTTGCAGGGCTGCGTCAGGACTTAGAGCAAATGCAAATCCAGCATACTCAAGTTGCCACCGCCTTAGAACAGGTAACAGACCAATTAGCTCAGTTGACCGCGCATCCTCAAGCAGAGCAGACAGAAGCCGCGATCGCCCGATTACAAGCAGACATGGCACAAGCCCAGGCTGATCTGAAACTCCTCAGCAACGAGCCTATGAGCCAGGTGAAGGGGTTGCAAGATCAGGTTAACCACATCAACCGTCGCCTGAATCATTTGCCCACTCCCTTTGATGCCAGTTCCCTCAAGCAAGATGTAGAATCCCTAATCCGAGTCATTGCAGGGCTAGTACCCCGGCGAGAATTTACTCGCGCCTTAGTGGATTTAGAAAATCTACAGCACAAGTATCAAGGCCTAGAGCAGTCTGTCGCCCCTTTGCGGTTGGCAATCACTATTTTTCGCAAACAACTAGATGTCCTCCACAGTAAAGTTCATGCCCCTGGCGAAGCCCACCTCCTTGAGGAGTTGAGCCAAACGGTCGCTGCAATGGAAGCTCGGCTGAGCCAATTGCCAACCTTGCCTGACTTGGCGGATTTGCAAGACCAGATTCAAGCTCAGGCAAGTTTAGGCCCTGAGGTCGCTCAGCTCCGCCAACAAATGAGCACCGTACAACGCAATACGGAAGCGCTATACCAACAGCACAAAGCCCTGCGCGACTGGATTCATCGTTTACCGCAGCTGTTAGACAACAGTGCCCTGCAAAGCCAACTCCAAAGCTTAGCGGCTCGCCTGGAAGGTGTGGAAGGCAACATGGTAGAAGTCCGGGGCGAGCTAGAAGCAACGTTGCAAAAGCGGTTGGGCGGCATCAATCAGCAATTGCAAGCTTTGCCGGGAATGCCAAACCATGAGCTAGTCATCGCGCTGCGTTCTACCTTGCCAGCATCCAGCGATCGCCCGGAACCACTAGCAGGTAGCCGAGCCTTTTTAGAAGAATTACTCGACCAAGCGGAAAATCAAGTGATTGTAGTTTGGCCGTGGCCCAACCCGTTTAGTTTAGATGCTGCCTTGCTAGAGAAGTTTCGAGCGTTCTTACAGCGCGGCGGTTGCCTATCGATGGGGTGGAGTCATTTAGGCATGACCCACCAAAGCTACGCCCCTCGCTATATCAGTCCGCGATCGCCCATATCACCCCCCGAAAGAAGTTGGCTCCACAACACGCTGAAGCAACTAGCGCAACTGAAGCAGGAGTTTCCTCAACAATTTAAGTTCAAAATCTTGGGAGCAGATGAGAATTTCTTAGTTTGCGATCGCCGCTTAGCCATTCTCAAAATTCCTAACCTACCCGTCTCTAGCACCGTCTTTCCAGAACTAGAACTCGGACTCCGCACCACTGATGCTCAAACCATCCAAGGGTTAATCGATCGCTTTGAGCAACCGCTGTTAGATGTTAATGATGCTACGGCTTATTTTCAGCGGGCGGCTACCCGATACGAAATTGGCGATAAATCAGGGGCGATCGCCGATTACACCCAAGTCTTACAGATTGATCCACATAACGATGTCGCCTATACCAACCGGGGCGTGGCTCGTTATGACTTAGGCGACTCAGCAGAAGCCATGACAGACTTTGACCAAGCAATTCAGCGAAATCCTGACAACAGTGTCGCTTACTGCAATCGTGGCTTTATCTGTGCTGAGTTAGGCGACAAGCTAGGCGCAATTGAAGACTACAGCCAGGCGATCGCACTGTCTCCCGATGATGCGACTACTTACTTCTACCGGGGAGTGGCTCGAACCCGCATCGGCAACAAGTTAGGCGCAATTGAAGATTACACGCAGGCGATTGGACTCCATCCTGAAGACGCCACTGCTTACCTCTATCGCGGTCTAGCCCGTGCAAAGCTAGGTGATAACCCAAGAGCGATCGCCGATTTACAGCAGGCAGAACAATTATTTAGCGATCGCGGTGATCTACTTAATCGCCGTAAAGCTCAGGGTACTCTGAAAAAACTACAACAAGCCGTGGTAGATGCCAACCTAATTAACTGCTAAATCAATCTGACCTGAATAATGGCTCAAGTTGATGCTAGGGAACCATCGTAAGCGCATCGTCAGTATCAGTCACGTTAGAAGTTACTTGCTGAGCAGGCGAGGGGGAGAGCATCATCTGACCTGCAAAGCCATAGCCCAATAAGTATAGGAAGGCAAATCCAGCTAAGCCCATCTGTATCACTCTGCCCAGCGACCACAGTTGAGGTGGCTGTTCTTGGGGAAGTTGGGGCTTTTTAACTGTTTCAAGCATTGAGTCAACCTGAGCTGCGTCTTGTAATCCAGTACGGTTTTTATCCGCTGTATCAGGCTACCTTTGCAGTTACCACCTCAATTACTATCAAAAGGGTGAGACTCAGAGCGGAGTGAGGGTGATTTTTAATTAAAGCGCTGATTTCTCCCACTGCACTCGGTAAAGAATATAACGGCTATCCTCATATACTTCCTCATACCAAGTTTTTACTACTTCGGGTTGGGCGATTGCCAGAGTATCTGGAGGCAGTGACTTGAGCTGTTGCTTATCGAAAAGAATGTGGGAGATTTCTGACTTCTGTAAGGACTGAAAGGCTTGTTTTTCCTGTCCTCGTGCTGCTCCCCAAGTCGCTGGGCGGGCGATCGTGGCGTCACTCCACAAGCGATCGCGATCGCTGTAGAATTGGTCACCATCACTAAAGGTGAGAATTCTAGCTGTTTTGGGTAAGTGAGCATTGATATATTGCCAAGCCGAATAGGAAGGGACTGTTTTCTGTAAATAAGCGGCTTCTGATGTTTGTCCTACTACTACTGGCAAAGGTAGCTCACGAATCACATGGGTTAACCAACCAGTCCAACCGACGCGATTACCTTCGTGGAAGGGTAGAAATGGCGGCAAGTTGAGTGGAAGAAGCACAGCTAAGCCTGTGTACAAAGCTAGACCACCCCCTCTCGCAAAAGAGTTGAGCCAATGGGCAAGCCCTTCACAAGATGCTGCTGCCAGAATTGCCAGAAGCGGAGTAATCGGCACTAAAAAGCGCATTTGGAAGCTGCAAAAAGGAGAAGCCCAAAGGACAAAGTACAACAAGACGAAGCCTGCAAACCAGGACGCAGCTGAAGAGTAGCGACGGATAAAAACCCATCCAGGTAGAAACAAGAGAAACAAAGGGCCGAGGGTACCACCGTAATCAGCCGCATTCACCGTCATATCCCAAGGCAAGGTGAGCAGATTTAAGACAGAGTCGGGACGCCCAAATTGCTCTAAGAAATGATCTAATCCTCTTTCGGAAACTGCATCCCAGCGATCGGCAGGGGCACCAAACAGACTGAACAGTTCTGGAAAAACTGGATTTCCTGAAGCGAGCCAGCTGCGGAGATACCAAGGAAACGGTAACACTAGGCTGCCTACACTAAGAGCGATCGCGGGGATGACAGCTTGTCGAAAGTTTTTCGTCTGGAACCAAAGCTGTAGAAATAGCCCTATCGCTGCTAGTGCCAGCACAAAGAGCGCCAAGTGTTTACTAGCCAATGCCAAGCCTAGGTTCAGTGCTGCTAAGACTAACCACTGCCAATGTCGCTCTTGTACATATTGCCACAGAGCATATAACACAAGCCCTACATGCAACGCCAAGGCTAAATCAACATAAGCGCTGGTGGCCTCCCACAAAACAATTGGAACAGTTACTAAGAAAGCACTAGCGAGCCACGGAGAAACTCCAGCAACAAAGCGGCGTGTGAGCTGGTAAGTCAGAAGAACGGTCAGGGGTAAAGAAACAAAATGGAGTAATTTGGCAGCGATCGGTCCGCCTAGGGCCAAACCTGCCCCAAAAATCAACTCCCAAGTCATTGGGTAAAGCGAAACATACTGAGCTGGCAAGTCTACTAAATATCCTGCTTCCAGCCACATTTCTGGAAAACTGAGGTGGTAACTGAGTGCATCAAACTCTTGCTCTGGAGCTAAGGCACACACAAATGCAATGGCGATCGCGATCAGAGTAACTCCTTGCCAAATTCGATCAGCAGGGGCCACGGTGGAAGTGAGGCGGGGTTGAGCAGCTGAGCGAAGTTGCAATGAATTGTCAGACTTGAAACAGTAGCCCAGCCACAAACTACCTGCTGCCAAGACAGTTGCGACTAAAATTTGAATACTCAAACGATAGTAAATCCCTAGGAACGCGAGTCCTAGAGAGAGATAAGCCAGCGCACCTAAGCCAATTGCACTGTGGTAGAGCCAGCGATCGCGCCAGTCCTGAAACTGCCAACGCAACAGCAATCGACAAACTCCTAGTCCCAGAAATTGAGCCGCTACCACCGTCAAGCCAGCTCCTACGATTCCTATGACACTACGCCCAACGGCTTCATGAAAGTAAGGTAACCCTGGTAATAAAACCCGGCGGATCAAGAGATAAGAGAGAGCCACATAAATTGTCAGTCCACCAAATTCAAGCAAAGTGCCATAAAGCAGTTGGGATGGTTGGGTGAATTTTTCCTGTCGTAGCAGTTGACTAATTTTTCTGCCAACCCGCTGCGCTAAAAACAGTAGTAATGCTGCTCCCAAGCCGATCCCCAACAGTGGCAGTAGATCGACTAGATTGGACCAAACTAAGGCTAAATTTTCTGTGGGTGACAACCAGACTTGGCGGTAATAAATCAGAAGTAGCCCCACCGTCCAAGCTAACCATAGAGCAAGTAGGCAGTACTGCGACCCTCTTTGGATTCTCATGGCTGATTTGCTCCTCTTAGGATGCTCGGCTGGCTTAGTCTGAGAGAATAAAAGAAGAGCCAGATTTAGGTTGCCGAGTCGCGATCGCCTAGTAGCGTGTTCCTAAAGCTGGCACTTGGGCAGGGCTAAGCCGCCAGCGATGAGGAGAAGACAGAATTCCCTTTTGCTGAATGGGTGAGCGAACCGATAAAGGATAGGCATGCCAATGGTAGTCGTAGGCATAAGCCCAGTTCTGTTCATAGATGCCCACATCCACAAAGTAGTCTCCCCCCACTAAATCAAGGCGATCGAGATGTAGTGTGATTTGGTTTTTGCCGTCGAGCAGAGGTAGCGATCGCCCTAAAGTTTCGGTACTGATATCAAAACAAGCTTGGCCGTCTTCTCGGCTGATCGTCACGCTAATGATTGGAGATTCCACTGGCTGCTCAGCTTGGTAATGAATCTCGATAGCTAAGGGAGCTCCACTCTCAATTTCACCTTTGGGTAGCAAGCGTACATTGGTAATCTCAGCTTCTAAAGAACCGAAACGGTTTTCATTGACTCGTAATTCAATCCCTGAATCAGTGAGTTTGGGAGGACGTGTAGGAGTTCGGCGCTGGGTTTCGGATCGCATTTCAGCTACGTACTGGCCTGCAACAATTCCTGGCTCACCATAGGCGATAATTTGGCCATCGCGTAGCCAGATTGCTTGGTCACACAGTTCTTGAATTTGTTCTGCGCTATGCGAAATTAGGATAATGGCGCAGCCCTGCTCTTTCAACTGAGCAATGCGATCCAAGCATTTTGCTTGAAAGGAGATATCCCCAACCGATAAAAATTCATCTACTAGTAAAACTTGTGGGTCAGTATGCACCGCAACTGCAAAGGCAAGCCGCATCTGCATACCAGTGCTGTAGGTTCTGAGGGGACTGTCAATAAAGGGAGCTAGTTCGGCAAACTCAACAATGGCATCAAAGCGGCGTGCCACTTCCCGCCGAGTTAATCCTGCGACTACCCCACTGACAAAAACATTCTCGCGTCCCGTTAGATCCGAGTGAAAGCCAGCTCCTAGATCTAGCAAGGCTCCAATCCGACCATTGATTTTTACTTTGCCTTCATCCGGTCGGCCCACCCCTCCAATTAGCTGGAGCAAGGTAGATTTTCCGGCTCCATTTCTGCCAATAATTCCCAGCATTTGTCCAGGCAGAACGTTGAAGCTGATATCCCGTAAAGCCCAGAACTTCTCAACGGGTTGCATGCGGCGCAAGCCAGATAGAACTGCTTCTTGAAGGGTTAGTGGACGATCGCCATGATATCGGCAATACTGCTTGCCTAAACCCTGGACCGAGACTGCATAACGCATTTACAACTCCTCCACAAAGCGATCGCTCTGCCGTCTGAAAATCTGGTGTCCAATGGGAAGCAGCACCACACTCAACGCACTCAAAATTCCTAGCGCCATCCAGTCTGGTTGTACGCCCTGGATCAAAATATCTCGGTAGGATTCCACCAAAAGCACAATTGGATTGAGGTGATAAACCAAACGTAGATTTTCCGGTACACTTTTCAGGTCGTAAAACAAGGGTGTGAGATAAAACAACAGTTGCAGAATCACCCCAAGAATGTGCTGAGTATCCCGAAACGTGACATTGACCGCGGCTAAAGGATAGGTGAGGCTAACTGTGAGTACAAACTGCAACGCTAGTAGCAGCGGCATAGCCAAGATAATTGGCTTGAGTTCGATGCCGTCAATACTCATAAACACTAGCAAGATGGGCAGCGCTAAAGTAAAGTGAATCAGCCCAGTCGTGACAGTGACTGCGGGCAAGATGGCTGCGGGAAAACCAGGTTGTCGAATTAGTGCCCGGTTATTAGTGATCACACCTGTAGCTTGAAAGAGAGAGCTTTGGAACCAGTTCCACACCAATAAGCCGCTGAACACAAATGAGGAATACTTAGGAACATTAACTGGCAAGACAAGCTGGAAAACAAAGGCAAAAACAGCCAGTTGTAACAAGGGGTTAATGAGCGTCCAAGCCAGACCCAAAGCCGATCGCTTGTAAAGAATTTGGATATCACGAATTACTAATTCGCGGAGGAGATCTAATCGCTGCATCAACTTCCCCTGACGGCGTGATAGGCTAGCTGTTCTCACGACACTGCCTCTGGAGCGCTAGCTGAGTCAAGCAATACTTCAACATCTATGTTCTCGATGCGTTGACTACGAAGTCGATTAAAGCTGTAGGACAATGCCCCCACTAACAGACCTAAAACTTCTAAAGCAATTAGAGAACGAGAGAGCCGATTGGGATGCAGGAAGCGGCGCAGCACTGATTGTAAGAACCATTGGTACAGCATGACATGCCCAACAGCCAACCAATGCACTTTACCCTTACTAGTAGAAGCAACTAAATGAGCACCAAAACCGCAATTATCCCTGAAAATCTTTCGTCGCAATTGAGCTAGACTCGGTTCAGCCGTATGCCAAGCGATCGCAGCAGGTTCATATACCAAAGTATGCCCTTGGGCTAAAAGACGGTGGAACATTTCCAACTCATCACCACCGCGGCTAGGAGTGCCATCTCCCAAAGCTCCATCAAAACCGCCCAGTTCGCTAAAGAGAGAGTGGCGGAAAGCCATATTAGTGCTTGTACCTAGCAGATTTGTCCATAACAAATTCCGGTTTGGCACCTCTGCATTCACAATCCGTGATTCTGAAAACACCGTTTTGCAAACGGTACGACGCTGCAACCGTTGCTTCATGCCACCGTAGTGCAGCTCATACAGGTATTGTGCTTGAGTTTGTAGTTCAGCAGGTGCGGCCAATCCTGTAACTGCCATAACTTTGCTATCAGCAAAAGCTCTCGCGATCGCTTGCAACCAGAATTTATCCACTGTTACATCGTCATCAATAAAAGCGACGATGCCATGACGTGCAGCTGCAATGCCACGATTGCGCGCCCATGCTAATCCAGGTTGGCTTTCACGGACATAGCGCACTGGCAACTGAGCAGCGAGTTGTGCCGTGTCATCATTACTAGGAGTTCTATCGACCACAATGATTTCGTAGGTGGGATAGTCCAGTGCCAGCAAGGATTGTAGACATTGGCTTAGCGCAGAGACGCGATCGCGGGTGCAAACGATGATGCTAATTGGCTCAGCCATAGTTGCTTGTGGCTCAAGCTCTAGGAATGGTTGCTCAACTGTCGCTGCCATCAACTCCCAGCCCAACTGTTCGGTCGCAGCTTGCTGCAATTGCTCAGCTGTCACAGCAATCTGATGACGAACAGGTAAGTAGATCCAACCGAGCGGTTTTTGGTGGTAGCGCACCAAAACTTGCAGTTGATTAAAATCTTCCAGATCCCAAACAGAAGGAAGCGGTTGGCTAAAGTCTAAATCAAGTACCTTAGTTGACATAAACAAGCTCCGGAGACTGAGAAGGTTGAACTGGAAGGGCAGAAGTAGACTGAGGAGCGGAACTCGTGGCATTAATGGCTTTATCTAAGACCAATGCTGGGATCAGCGCTGGAGCTAGGGTCGTAGCTAATATGGGACGTAGGTGAGCAGCATGCAACCGCTCTGCTCCAGGGATAGCTGGAATTCGACCGATGATTTGTTTGCCATAGCGGAGACGAACTCCAGTAGGGCGCTCTTGCTCTAATCTGCACTCAGCCTGAGCTAACCCTGCCTTGAGATCGATTTCGATATCTAACAGGTTGGGACTGGAAACAGGGCGAGAGCCTTGTAGAAAGGTGGTTAAGGCCTGTTGAGTGCTAGAAGCCTCAGCAATCCCGCGCAAATACCAGTAGCCTAAGAGGCGATCGAGCAAAGTGCGCCAGTAGCTCCGTAAGCGCATCCACTCTAAAAGATCGAGCGATCGCCGTAGTCCTTTGGCCAGCAGATCGCCAAGTGCTGGCATTTTGAATATTACAATCAGGGCCATTCGGTCAACCCAAGAGCACCGAGCAATCATGGTTGACACTAATAAGGTGGGCTTTAGCTCTGGATATTTCTGTCCTAGCTGAACATCTGCCTTGCCTTCTTGATATTTGCGCCGTAACGAGCGATCGAGATCAGTTAACTCGTGGTGATATCCCATCGCTGCTTCAGCAAAGGTAAATTTTGCCTTAGCTTGCAACAACCTCATGCCTAGCTCATAGTCCTCATGGCAGCGGAACTGAGGGTCAAATTTGCCAACTGCGGCAAACAAATCTGCACTCACTGAGAAGTTGCCACTGAGCAAATCGCAGTAAGCGAAGCGATATCCAGGCTGACGCATTCTCTGAAACATAGCTTCCCACCAACCCCGTAAGGTAATTCGGAAGAAGCCTGTTTGAGTTTTTAGGATAGTGGGTAGGTAACCCAATACCACTTGATTAGCTTGTTTCTGGTGAGCTTGCACATGAGCTGCGACAAACCCTGGAGAAGCCTCAATATCATCATCTAGAAAGATGAGTAACGGAGCTAATGCCAAGGCTGCACCTTGATTGCGGGCAACCGCAGGTCCCTGGCTCGATTGCTCAATCACCTTAAGCGTATAAGGCGCTTGATAAGCCTTGAGCATCTCGCTGGTGTCGTCGGTACAACCATCCGCAGCAACGATCACTTCCATCTCAGACAAAGGATAGTTTTGCTGAGCTAGGGCATCAAGGGTCCGTTTCAGAACAGCACTGCGGTTGTGGGTGGGAATAATTACACTAACAGTCGGCATGGTGTTAACGGCTTAAGGAGAACTTAGGCAGATTGTTTGCGAGCAGTTAAATAAGCTTTGGGACCAGCGAGACAACCTTGGAGTTCGGCAAGGGCGAGATCTAAGGGCAAGCTATTTGGCAGTCGGAAGATAGCGCGAAATAGATTAGGGAGTTGGTCGTGGAGAAACCATGCGATCGCAGGCTGCACCATTACCCATTCTTTTTCCACTAGCAGGGTGCGAGTCCAGAAAGCGTAAACGCCCACACCATAACCGTAGAGAGCTCGGCGCAGTTCTTCCCAAGTGCGACGATGACGATGCCAACTCAGGGCTGTGGGTTCATAGACAATGCGGTAACCTGCCAGCAGAATGCGAGCAAACATCTCATGGTCACCCCCAGAGCAGGTGGCCGTACCTGCATCCAGATAGGGATCAAATTCACCTACTTGTTCAAGTAAGCTGCGGCGTACCGCCATGTTAGCCCCAGCACCCACTCTGCCTGTTGCCAATGGGTTCTGTTTAGCACTCTCAAACACAACTCGGTGGAAGCCTTTGCCAAAGGGACTATAAGTTTCAAACCACTCTTGAGCTTCTGTTTCTAGCTCCAGAGGCATGGTTAAACCTGTGGTGCAAACAACGAGGGGGTCGTCAAAATTAACTAAAAGCGATCGCAACCAATTTGGATCTGGAGCCGCATCATCATCGGTAAAAGCCACAATCTCTTGGCGAGCTTCTCGTAAAGCTCGGTTGCGGGCGTTGTTCAGTCCTGGGCGATCTTCACGCACATACCGAACTGTGGGGTAATGGGTAACTAACTCCTGAGTGGCATTAGTGGCAGGGCAGTTATCGATGACTAAAATCTCTTGGCCGTCGTCTGGCAACTGCATCAGAGAATCCAGACATCGCTTTAAGTCATCGGGGCGATCGCGGGTACAAATGGCCACTGTAGCTAGAGGCAAAGAAAAACTTTTACTTTGCACTTCATCCCAGTCTAGATACTCCCGCAGCCACTGTTCCCAAAGTTGAGACCCAACAGCATTGACCAACCGTTCTCGCAACTCCAGACCACTAATGTGTCCTTCTGCCACAGGCAGGAGCGCTTTGCCTAGCGGTTTGCCATTAAAGCGAATCAAAACTAATGCTTGATTGTATCGTTCTAAATTTGTAATCTCAGCGGGTAACTGTTTTAAGTCAATGTCTAGGACTGCGGTCGCCATTATTTCCCCCAAAGTGCAGTCAAAAATAGTAGATTCTGTTTTCAAAAAATCCGGATAATAGTTAAAAAATTCATTTATTCTTCAGCTATCTAAAGACGTCTTGAATTGATTTCCTTGCATCCACCGATGGAGTGATCTCTCTATTAGTAGTTTTATCCTGATATCAGCCTTGGAATTAATAAACTCTGGTGAAGTACTGACTACTTTTCTGTTAAGCCTAAGTGAACTTGTTAATCTAGCCCCTCGGAAGCATTTAGTAGCAAGTGAATCAGTAATCATCCCGAAAAAATTCATTATCAGTAAAATATAAAATCCTGGTCTTAGTAAAGAAGTTGTAAAGTCTACCTTGAAAGCTGCTGTCAACCAGAACAGCGAAGCTAGATAATTTTTACCTTGGTAGCTTTGACGAGCTAAGTACAGATAGAAGCTACTGCTCGACAAGCGGTAGATTAAAGCAGGGATATCGAAATATTTTTGACGGATTGCCTGTAGCATCAAGGCATGAGATTTGGCCATTGAAGTAAAATCACGGGACATGCTAGCTGGAAGCTTGCGATATCCAACTAGAAATTCTGAAATAACTCGAAATTGGTAATGTTCAGCAATTCGCAGATATAAATCCCAGTCTTCACAGCCCTGAGCATTTTGTTGCTTGAAAATGCAGTTGTAACCGCCCACCCTTTCTAAACAGCTGCGCCGAATCAAGGTTGAGCTAGCATTTCCCAAAAAATAGTGGCAAAGTAGGGTTCTAAAAACAGAACCTTCGATCAGAGAAGCTCGATATTCCCCAGTTTGCCAGTCCGCCTCATCAATATCCGCTGACCAAGAATAAACGAGACCTACTGACGCAGGAGCCTGCGAGAGACAGTGCACCTGTTTTTCTAAATTAGTGGGATACCAAATATCATCAGCATCAATGGGAGCGATAAATTCTCCCTTAGCTGTTTGAATCGCTAGATTACGAGCTGCTGCCACTCCTAAATTGGATTGCTGTAGTAATACAATGCGGCTATCGTTTTGGCTGATTTGATTAACGATCTCAGCAGTGCGATCGCTAGAGCCATCGTCAACCACTAACACTTCAATATTTTTGTAAGTTTGGTTGATTACAGACTCTAGGGTTTTAGCGATAAAACGTTCAGCATTATAAGCCGGAATAATTACAGACACTAAAGGAGTATCAGTCTCCTGGCAGCGACTCATCTTTGCAGCCTGATTAAAAGATTAATTAATGATCAAAAAGTGTTTTAGTCACAGCTCGGTCCTTACCGAGTTGCTCTTGCCAATGCAGATAATTTCCTATTAGAAAAGCAAGGCCGCTATAGATGTAATAGAGCCAGTGCATCAAAATTGCTTTTAGTGTGAAACTCAAGTCCCGCTTTTGTCTGAAAAAGCGATATACGTCTTGATTCAGAATGAGAAGGGCGATCGCCGCCAGCAAAAGTCCCCACACAGCCTGAGGACTATAAAAACTGCTCAGCCCTAGCAACAGAAGCAAATAAACTGCCACAACACTAAGACGGCTAGAAACTTGAAGATTGAGATCGTTAGCCATCCCAGATCGACTATCGAGCAATAATTGAGTCCAAGGGATACCGCGATCGAACAAGTCTGTTTTAATCAGGCTGTTAAGCTTCCAGGCTTTGTGATGTTTCACTTGTACCTGTTTGGCTAAAAGAATCTTGCCGCCTGCCTGCTTGATACGATAACCCAAATCAATATCTTCGATGCTGGGGCGAGGATAGCGTTGAGTATCAAATCCTCCTAAAGCCAAAAAGGTAGAGCGCTTCACTGCACCACAGCCTGCCCAAAAAGTAGAAGCATCTTCACATCCAGTTTGATGGGTATAGTGATGCAGTAAGTTTTTGTACTGAGCTACAAAGTTGGTGGCTTTAGGGGCATCATCGTAAGAGCCGAACACAGCGTCTAGCGTGAGATCTCTGCGGAGAACTTCTGCTAGGTGGCTGAACGTTTGGCTGTTGACTTCACAGTCAGCATCAATAAAGCAAAGATATTGACCTTTAGCCACCTGAGCCCCGACGTTGCGAGCAAATCCGGGGCCGCTCTGTGGTTTATGAGTGCTGAGCACAGTGGCCCCGAACTCGGAGGCTACTTGAGCAGAGCGATCGCTAGAGCCATCATCAACTACAATCAGTTCCCAATTTTGAAAGTGCGATCGCCTAATAGCGCTCAGACAAGCCCTGAAAGCTTCACCTCCGTTATAGACCGGAACCACAATGGAGAGGAATGGATGAGAGATAGCTTTGGGTGGTACTGGTTGTCGCATGATTATCTGTGCCCCTACATCCAGCGACCCGCAGCCGTAGACAGAGGCTGCACTTGCGCCGCCCCTTCTGGAAATAACTTTTCAATTAAGCGGAACACATCTTCAATTACACCGTCACTATTCATGTAGTGGAACGATCCAGTTCTGCCTACTAGGTGCAGGTTATCCCACTGGTTGAGGTAGTCTTTGACTTTGCTGAGAGTCGGTTCGTACCCAACTCGGTAAACCGGATAAGCGTAAGGAACCCGCAACACCCAACTTTTGTGCACATCCGCTTTGCTGATCCAACCGATCTGATGCATTTGCTCAATCACCTTGTTCAGAATGGCGTCATCCGACATTTCCCAAGTGGGTTCGCCTCGGCTGGAAAAAATTTCGATCGCCAGAGAAGTGTAGTTATTGCTAGGAACCATTTCTGGCGACCAATTTTTGGGTTCATGAGTGCGACCAAAAATCAGGTCTTTCATGGGAAAGTAGGTCCAGCTATCCTGGCTGACTTGTGGGCGTTTGAGCGCTACAAACAAACAAATGATGTCTCGGTACTCCAAGTTGTAACTCTGTAAAATCTCCTGGCTACCAAGCTTTTCGGGAATCGCTTGCAGTAAAGAGTTGAGTGGAATCGTAGAAACGATTTGATCTGCTTTCAAGGTCAGCGTGGTGCCGTCTTGATGACGAACATTAACTTCAAAGCCTTGAGTGAGGGGTGTGCAGCTCAGCAAAGCAGTATGGGTGTGAATCGTACCCCCCATTGCCAAGATGTTCTCACGCAAGGCATCTGGAATCATGCCAAACCCAGCGCGTGGGTAGTAGAACTCAGAGATGGCAGTAGCAGGCGTTTCTTTAGCTGGAGCGATCGCCTGCTTCACCATTCGCCATAGGCTAGGAATGCCAATCCGTTGAGAAGCCCAAGTTGCAGAGAGCTGGTCGCAGGCAATACCCCAAACTTTCTCGGTGTAGGGTTGGAAAAATACTTCGTACAGTGCCCGACCGTAGCGTTTAATTACCCAATCTTCAAAAGAAATATCCTGACGAGTCTTTTCAGTAAATTTAGCTACTAGGTAACTAAACACCATCTGGGCTGCTTTAAACGGCGAAAAGATGGATAGCGCTCCCGGCAGTTGAATGGGATAGTTAACAAATTGCTGGTTTAAATAGATGTGGCTAGTGCGAGGTACTACTCGTAAATCCTTGCCTAATAAATCTTTGAGCCATTGCACAACCGTAGGATTGTTGCTGTGAAACCGATGCCCACCGATATCGAAGCGAAAGCCACCTTGCTCGAAGGTTCGTGCGAGTCCTCCCACTTCAGCACCTTGCTCAATCAGCGTGACTTTGCAGCCTCGCTTTAGGAGTTCCTGAGCTGCGGCTAGACCTGCAAGACCACCCCCTAAAATCACAAAATTTTGCCTAGCTCTCGTTCCGAAGCAGACGGGTTCAGAATCTATAGCATCTCTCAAAACTTTCGCGGCGATCATCCAGATAATACTCCAGCAAAGTCAGTGTTCACAGTCAACTTGTCCACGCTGAGACTGTAGCTAAACCCGAAAGCATCAGAAATTCTGGCACAGGCCAACCCTGCTCCGAAACTTCCATTGAGGGGTAGAGTTCTCGCGTTAAATTTTTAGAAATTCTGGGACTTAATCACTGAATCTCCGACCTCGGTATAAATCTACCGATAGGGTGAGGCTCTGTAGTCCTATCAGGGCTGATAGAAATAACTTTGGCACTAAGCTCTAGAGTTTCACAGGGCTGCTACTGAAAGTTTATTAAAAGGAAATATGCCTAGCCATACATACTGAGGGGAAAAATTGCTTAGGCTCTTACTGATTCATAGCTTCAAGCTCTTTGGAATACTTCTTCAGTATGTAAAGTTGTGATTAAATCCTTACGGTGCGGTATTTACTGAGCTAGGAAGCACTTCAGGCCTGCGTACAAATCCTGCGGGAAGACCACGGACAGGATCACGTAGCCATATATTCTTAGCAGGCTGGGGAGAGCAAGGTATCTCTGCGGCCCAACAAGCTCCCTTGGAGTTTTGAGGCGAGAAATAAACAACATTGTTAACTTGTTGTTGTGTCAATTTGGTCTTAGGCAGTGCGGGTGGTAAGACAAGACGCGATCGCACTGGCGACTGGCTCAAAGCCACGAGTACCAAGGTGCCTGAACACAACAACACCCAAGATTGCCATCGATATTTTTGGCGGTGGGGATTAGCCGTAAATCGTTTGTTCAGCTCAATACAACGGTTTTGCAGCTTGGCATGAAACAAAATGGCAACGGACAAGACAGGTAAAAGCACAACGTAGCCAATCCCAAATCTTAAGAGGGGAGATTGCAACATCATGAAGCTGGTGCCAACTACAGCTAACCCCAACACCCAAAGCTGTCCCTGATTTTGTTGCGAGATGACAGTCCGAAAGACATAAATCATGGAAACGATCGAAAGCCCAATTAGTAAAACAATTAACTTGCTAGAGCCGATCGCATTGAACCATTGCCAAAACAGCCACAAAGTCGCAGAAACTCCGGTAGGAGCTGAACCAAACCAAGTCCCCCATCCACGAGTTACTTCGGCTAGTTGCTTTGCCTCTTGCACCGTTTGGGACCAGGGCAAATCAAGGCAGAGGAAAGTAGAGGGATAAAGCGGACATCCAGAAGTCACAAGGCTAAATAGCAGCATGGGTAGTAGCAGACCTCCCAAAACCGCACCACCCATTAGTAACCGCTTGAAGCTTGGGCGCTTAGCTACTAGATAAAACAAGCTAGCAATTAATAAAATTGGCAACGCAGTCAGCTTAATCGTGACGGCTCCAGCTGCCAAAATTAGCGGAATTAGTTCAGGCTCTAAAATACTTTTTGGCCCTGCATTCACAGAATCGGTTCGTTGCTCAGAAATCACTAAAATACTCCAAGCTACGACTCCCGTTAAAAAAATGACGGGGATGTCTGGCGAGGGAGATACCAAAATGACTGACAGCAAGTGGGTAAACAACAGCGGTGGCAGCACTAAGCCAAAAAACAAGGTGGCAAACCAATCGCTGAGCTTAGCCTGAGTTGTGAAGCTTCGAGTCAAACTGACCCAGAAATGTAATACGGCTAAAAGTATGGCAAAGCCATTAGGCAAAGCGCTAACGCGTCCTCCTAAACCCACGGGATTCAAAGGAGCCGCTAGAGCAAACCAAGATGAAGCAAAACCGAACTGCTTTTTCAACAGTGCTAGACCCGGTACTGTACCGAATTCGGACAACCAACGAATGCTGCCGTAGTGATAAATGCCAGTATCGATCCAAGTAACCTGTCGAGTGGTAATAGCCGCGATCGCCAAGGCAAGGATTGAAATTCCTAAAATTAGCCGAGGTGATAGATTGACCCGCCAGGCTACAACTTCTTGACGGGCTGATCGCGGCAATAGTGAAGCAGCAACTAAAGCAACGGTAACCAACCCACCGACTACAGGTGATAGGGGCAATAAGAGAGAGGTGCCTAGCAATGCTACTGCCAGAACTATCAAACCTAACCAAAGTGCTGCCATCGGGCGATGGGGCGATCGCTCAAAACAGTCTGCCTGCAATAGGTTTAGCAGAGCTACACCAATCGGCCAGCAAGCCATACTTAACAGAGTCCAGGCAGCAATAAAGTAAAGCATGAAGGCTAGTTGTGAACTGAAGCTAGGCTAGCATTGCCGATTGGTGGAGCCTCTAGCTTGAGGAGATTCAAACCATTGCCTTATAAAGGTTTTTGTTTATTCAATCGGAATACAGCGCCTCAAAGATGCAGCGATCGCGACTACTCTACTCGGTCTACTGTCCCTGCTCAAACCACAATGCAGAGAATGATGATGTCCTCGGAGGCATGGTGAGAACCGTGTTTCAGTTTTAAGCAGGTATATAACCAGTTATCTAATCAGGCGATCGCCTAACTTGGGAAGATCGCTCGGTCAGCTTTAACTAGCTGCGAGGTGTAGGAACCGTCAGAGCGGGTCGAGTGTAAGCACGCAGCAGCGTCAGGAAAGTTTGCTGATTAAAACTGCGGGGGTCTTTGCGAGATCCAGAGCGATCGACTGCTTGATGGGTGGTAATCCTCGATTCGGGCACAGCGGCTCTTGCAACTAACCAACTCAGCGATTCATATTGAGCAGCTGTGTAACCGCTGTGACGGTTGCCGTTATTGCGACCATCGGGAGGCGTTTCTAAGGAGATATGGTAAGCAAAATTATTGACAGAGGGAGGAAATTTGGGATGCGTTTTCACTGCCTCTGGACCATTCGGGCCATTAAACACCGAGTTGCCTGCCCCAAAGGCTCGCTTATCGGGGGAAACGAGATACACAATCGTCCCATCCTGAGTAATTAATGCGTGGTAGCTTGCCTGGTCTTCGTCTCTAGGATGTGGAGTTTGAAAGAATGAGATGGTGCTGTTCGCCGAGCTGACGGTTTCATGCAGCACGACAATCGGTGCATGGGCAGCAGAACGACCATACACATCTTTGAGCACTCGCTCTCCATAATTCGTGGGATCTGCAAAAGCGACCAGTTCTCTGGGTTGATAAGCTGGGACTGCGGGGGGGCTTGTCGGTGGCTGAGAGGAGGCAGGGGGCGCAGGCTGCGATCGAATGGGCTGCGATCGAACGGGCCGAGAGACTTGCGGCGGCACTGGCTGAACGGTGGGGGAAGCGGACAGCGGGACAGTAGGCACAATGACACTAGACTGAATGCTAGCTCGACTATCAGAGGGTCGCATTTGGCTAGGTGGCACTTGGGCGATCGCAATTTGCTGAGGTTGATTCGCCAGAATCTCGGCATCTCCAGGTTGGATGGTTGTTACGGCATAAACCAACCACACCACACTAATCACAACAGTCGCCAAGACAGCTTTTAATTGATTATCAAGACTCTGAAACCGACGTAGAAAATTCATAGAGTTTTGAGTAAGGGTTAGGGAGTTGCCAATAGAAGAACACTGCTAGTAGTTTTGAGACCTAACTTATGTTTAACGCTCAGTCTAACCAGGCTCAGGACAGAATGGCAGAGATTATTGCTCCTGAAATATTGCAAGCCTAAATAGTTTGTGAGAGGCGCACCTCATCAGCTTAAGGCTGGCGATGGGGCCATTGATTTAGACATAAGAAAACCCCATCCAGTTTCTGAAGTTTGGATGGGGAGATCAGGCTAGTTTAAGAACTTAGGTCAGTGGTTGAAATAGCTAACTTTGGCAGAATTCAGCAAATAGATTTTCGCTGGATCAGCAAAATATTCTATCTACTTCTAGTCGTTACCCGTCACTTTTTCAATTAGCTGCTTTGCCCCTTTGATAATTCCTGAGTTTGGCTGCTGCTCTTGATAGGATTCTAGATTTTTTTCGTACTCTTGCTCCAAAGCACTGGAATCTTTAGCGACTTTTGTGGCGTTGTTGTAAGCTTGCTCACGCTTTTCAACCGACTGCTTCTCTGCCTTAGATGGGTTGGCTTGGTCAGCTCTGAAGTTAGGTACGTTTGCGTCGCCCGCATAGCTAGCTTGCGAAATGATTAGGCTCGATAAGCTCAGTAAGCCAACCAGCGTTATCACTACTAGACTACTGCGAACAAACTGTCCAATAGCGGTAAGAATTCGTTGCATACCCATTTCCTCGTGATTCTAGTTAGACTTTGCAGGCTTTGATCAATACAACCAGCAGCGCGATCGATAACAGCGGTATCAATATCCTTTTGACACGAATCCTACGGTGTCTTAGGAAGCAGCGCCGTCTACCAGAAGGTACATTACTCTGGGCCAAAGAATTACGAAGTATGAATGCTAGGCCCAGGGAGTTAATTAGATACTTGTACGATCGCCCTTAGCAGAACCTTAAGAGCAGAACCTCAAGAGCGATCGCGTAGCTTAAGTTTAAGGAATTTGCTCTAAATGGCGCTTCCAATCATCCGGAGTGCTTCTATAACTTTAGATATAGATGGCAGAATTTTTGAGGTTTCGCGGTCGCACGACCATCTAGAGGGCAGGTTGACAGAAGTCACTCCGCTTCAGCCGACTGAACCTTCCACAGCATCTATGGAAGCCCTCAAGTCTGCTACTGTGACTGGCGATTAGTGTTTGGTTCCTAGTGTTTGAGAGCAATCTCAACCAAGATTTGCTGATGAAAGATGAAGACAAAACCAGAGAGCAACTCCTCGACGAAATTGCAGCACTACGGCAGCAAAATCATGAACTGGAGGTTTTGCATCAGCATACCCAGGCACTAAAGCAAGCAGAGGCTGAGCGCCAACACCTGCTGTTGCGCGAGCAGGCGGCTCGGACAGTCGCAGAATCAGCCGAAAGACGAGCCGCATTTTTAGCGGAAGCTAGCCGAGTTCTGGCTAGTTCTCTCGACTATGAAGCGACTTTGGAAAGTGTGGCTCAACTCGCCGTCCCGCCGATCGCTGATTGGTGTTTGGTGGATGTCTTAAATCAAGACGGGACCTTGCGACGCTTAGCCATTGCCCACCTCGATGCCACGAAAGTAGCCCAAGCTTGGCAGCTAAATCAGCGTTATCCTCCCGTAACTCACGCCTCTTCTGGCCCTGCTTATGCAGTGCGAACGAGAGCCTCAGAACTGATCCCTCATATCTCTGAGGAGATGTTGATTGCTTATGCTCAGAACGCTGAACATTTAGAGCTGTTGCGGAGTTTGAGTTGCCAATCTGCAATGGTGGTGCCGCTGATTGCTCGCGATCGCGTCTTAGGAGTGATTACCTTCGCCACGGCTGAATCAAAGTGGAAGTACAACACAGTAGATCTGGTTTTGGCAGAAGATTTAGCGCAACGAGCCGCGATCGCCGTAGACAATGCTCGTCTCTATCAAACTGCCCAAGCCGCTCTGCAAGAACGAGAAGCAGGATTGCGGCTCCAGCAAAGCGTTGAGCAAAAGCTGACTTTATTGGTCGAAGCTTCTAGTACCTTAATTAGTTCTCTAGAGCTGACCGTACTGCTGCCTAAGATTCTAGACCTGTCCTGCAATCTAATTGCTGCTGATGCTTATGCCGTCTGGCGTTTCCTACCCTCCCTAAACAAATGGCAAGTTGTTTCAGCCGCCGGTTTGTCTGAGGCTTACCAACAATCCGTGATTCAGGTGACAACTGCTACACCCACGATGCCCGACGAACCATTTGTGATTGAGGATGTAGAACAGTCGCCCCTCCTAGAAATGCGCAAAGCGGGCTATCGCCAAGAAGGAATCATGGCGCTCCTAGTACTACCGCTAAAAATTCATGGAGAAACCTCTGGGACTTTGGTGTTTTATTACCACCAACCCCACCCATTCCACGATACCGAAATCCGAGTGGGGATGGCCTTGGCTAACTTGTCGGCTTCAGCCATCGGCACAACCGAGCTATATCAGGAGCAGAAACGCCTACGCGCAGAAGCAGAAGCAGCTAACCGCATCAAAGACGAATTTTTGGCGGTGCTCTCTCACGAATTACGCACCCCTCTGAATCCCATTTTGGGCTGGGCCAAGTTACTCAGAGGTGGCAAGCTAGAACCCGCCAAAGTGGATTTAGCCCTAGAAACCATTGAGCGCAATGCCAAGCTGCAAACTCAACTGATCGAAGATCTGCTCGATGTCTCTCGGATTCTCCAAGGGAAGCTGACCTTGACGGCTCATCCCGTGAATTTAGTAGCTGTGATTGCCGCTGCGATCGAAACAGTCCGTCTGGCAGCAGAAGCTAAATCGATTCGCATTCACACCCTCTTCGAGGACGGCGTTGGTCAAGTTTTGGGGGATCAAAACCGACTCCAACAAGTAATCTGGAATTTGCTGTCCAATGCAGTAAAGTTCACCCCCGCAGGCGGGCAAGTAGAAGTGAAGCTAGAACAAATAGGGAGTCAAGCCCAAATTCGTGTGAGTGATACAGGCAAGGGCATCGCCCCAGAATTTCTGTCTTATATCTTTGACTACTTTCGCCAAGCAGACAGCACGACCACTCGCATCTTCGGCGGCTTAGGTCTAGGACTGGCGATCGCTCGGCATTTGGTAGAACTGCATGGTGGTATGATTCAAGCCGCTAGCGCCGGAGAAGGGCAAGGAGCCACTTTTGTCATCCGCCTACCGCTGTGGCAAGTCGAGGAAAGAAATCAGCATGAATTGCTACCTGGGGATGCTGCCGTTCTCAGCCTGCAACCCTGGCTAACAACCCTGAGAATTTTGCTGGTAGATGATGATGCCGACACCAGAGAAGTGGTGGAGTTCATCTTGAACCAAGCAGGCGCAACCGTCACTGCTGTAGGTTCTGCGGGGGCAGCCTTACAAGCGCTGAGCCAAGCTCAACATGATTTGCTTTTGAGTGACATTGGCATGCCGCAAATGGACGGTTATATGCTGATTCGTCAAGTGCGATCGCTGCCCCCCGAGCAAGGTGGCACTATTCCCGCGATCGCCCTAACCGCCTATGCAGGAGAGCTGAATCAGCAACAAGTGCTAGCGGCTGGTTTCCAACAACATGTCGCCAAACCCATCGAGCCTGATTATTTAATTAAGGCGATCGCCCAACTGATGGGACGAGTGGATTAGAGCGCCAGAGGCTACAAACTTCTAGAATAAAGCGTTTGCTCTTGATCTATGTCCTTGGAATCGCAGCGACTCCCCCACTACACCGCCAAAACAGTACGCGAAAACGGCAAACAATATTATGTCAATGACCAAGGTAAACGTTTGCCGAGTGTCACCACCATTCTCAATGCCACTAAACCCCAGGCTCATCGCGAAGCCTTGGCAAATTGGCGCGATCGCGTGGGGGCAGCCGAAGCCACTCGCATTTCTGGGGCGGCAAGTCGGCGCGGGACGGGGACCCACAAGCAAATCCAGCGTTATTTGTCCGGTGAAGCAGTGGTTTGCTCAGAAACCGTGCAACCTTATTGGGACAGTGTCGCACCCGTGTTGCACGAAATTCATCAGATTCGCTTAGTCGAAGGTTTCGTATTTCATGAAGACTTGGGTTACGCCGGACAGGTAGACTGTGTTGCTAGCTATCAAGGCGTGCCCTGTGTCTGTGAGTGGAAAACGGCAGATAAACCAAAGCAAACCATAGAGCGGCTGTACGATTATCCCTTACAGTTAGTTGCCTACTTAGGCGCAGCTAATCAGCTATATCAAGATCACGAACTAAACTTGGCGCACGGATTGTTAGTTGTGGCTCTCCCTGGCCTGGCAGCCGAAGTATTTTGGTTTGACTCAGAAGCCCTCGGCACCTACTGGCAAGAATGGGAAGCTAGAGTTGCAGAATTTTGGCGGCGGGCAAGGTATTGGAGGAAAGGGGAAGGATGAAGGAGGAGGGATGAAAAGGTTAGAGCTTGGGAACTAGCGATCGCTGCTCTCTGCGCTAGGTATTATTGCCTTATTGCTCAAAAATCTGTAACATACAGAACAATTCATCATCAAATTTTGTGTATTACCTGTCCCCATAGACAAGGGCTTACACGACTCCCCTATGAAAAGCCACTTTCCCAACCTGCGTAGAGTAGAGCTAGATCAGTCATTACAAGCTTCACCCCCACGGCGTTTTAAGGCAAATAACATCAGGCGGTTTGTTCGGGTCAAGCGATGGCCTCAGCGCTGGAACAACTATGTTGGCAAAATGCGGGGAACACCCATTCAACTGCCGCAGCCGAATTATAAATATGTGTTGTGGTCATGGTTGGGCGCTTTCTTAGCGATCGCCACCACCGGATATAGTTCTGCGATCGCTCAAGCCCCAATGTTGATTGCGCCGTTTGGAGCTACCTGCGTTTTAGCTTTTGCAGCGCCTGAAAGCCCTTTGGCTCAACCGCGTAACATTGTGGGCGGCCACTGTCTGGCGAGTCTGATTGGCTTAACTTGCCTGCATCTGTTTGGCTCGGAGGCTTGGGTGATGGCGCTGGCAGTAGCAACTGCGATCGGTTGTATGCAGTTGACTCATACCCTACATCCGCCCGCCGGAGCTGACCCACTCGTGATCATCATGACGGGGGCAAGTTGGAAATTTTTCTTTACCCCAGTACTGACAGGATCGATTTTGCTGGTGTTGTGCGCGGTCGTATTTAATAACCTGGCAGAAGACCGAAAATATCCTAAGTACTGGCTTTAGGAATTACGACCCGAAAAACGCAGCAAAAAGGCGCGGCAAGCTAAGAATCGTTGCAGTCAAACCCAAAGGTGATAAACCATGCGACTTTGCAGGGGAAGATGGATATAGGCCACAATATTGGTTCTAGCTCACATTACTGACCTTGCATCTTTGTTAGCGACATCTATGAAGTCTTATCTGGCTGCCGCCATTCAAATGAATAGTCTGCCTAATTTGGAAAAAAATTTAGTGCAGGCAGAAGAACTGATCGACCTTGCAGTGCGGCAGGGCGCAGAATTAATCGGGTTGCCAGAAAATTTTTCCTTTTTAGGAGATGAGGACGCCAAGCTGGATCAAGCGGAAGCGATCGCCGTTGAGAGCGAAAAATTCCTCAAAACAATGGCTCAGCGTTTTCAAGTCACCATCTTGGGCGGTGGGTTTCCGGTTCCCGTCGGCAATGGCAAAGTTTACAACACAGCCTTGTTGATTGATCCGAGTGGGCAAGAGTTGGCTCGCTACGAAAAGGCACATTTGTTTGACGTTGACCTACCGGACGGCAACACCTACCGCGAATCTAGCAGCGTACTCGCAGGCATGCGGGTGCCACCCATCCATCCTTCTAAGGAGCTGGGCCAGATTGGGCTGTCTGTGTGTTACGACGTACGCTTTCCAGAGCTGTATCGGCATTTGTCTCAGATGGGTGCGGAAGTGCTTTTTGTGCCCGCCGCATTTACAGCCTATACAGGCAAAGACCATTGGCAAGTTTTGCTGCAAGCTAGAGCGATCGAGAATACTTGTTATGTGGTTGCACCCGCCCAAACAGGTCGCCACAACAGCATACGGCAGTCACACGGCCATGCCATGATCATCGACCCCTGGGGCGTGATTTTAGCGGATGCGGGAGATAAACCAGGGATTGCGATCGCCTCGATTGAACCTGCGCGTCTAGACCAAGTCCGTCGTCAAATGCCTTCCTTGCAGCATCGCGTGTTTGTCTAAATCCAGCGTTTCTGGCAGGACTCCTAGCCTAGAGCAGATTAATTCTGTAAAGAAACCTGTACATTAGACAAAATGAGTTCTGCGGAAGCAATGGCTGATTTAACTGCCTGGGTAGCCTCCTCCATCTTCTCCATGCCTTTTGTTCCTCCTGCTCCCTTGCTGGCAACGGCAGCGGAAACGGAGAGTAGTGCTCTCGTCCTAGCAGGAGTATTGCTGAGCTTAGTTGTTGTTTACTTAGCTAGCAAAATTGGTGGTGAACTTTGCGCTCGAATTAACTTGCCGCCAGTTTTAGGAGAGCTGGTGGGCGGTGTTGTCGTGGGTGTCTCGGCCCTACATTTGTTGGTTTTTCCAGAAGGTGGGGCCGATGCTTCCACCTCCGTAATTATGAATTTCATCCAAATGACCACAGGCTTGAGTTCGGAAGCGATCGCGAGCCTGTTTTCCGCTCAGAGCGAAGTTGTCTCGGTCCTAGCGGAACTGGGTGTTGTGATTTTGCTGTTTGAAATTGGGCTGGAATCAGACTTAAAAGAACTGATTCGGGTGGGTCCTCAAGCAGCAGTGGTGGCTGTGGTAGGAGTAGCTGCACCCTTTGCCGCAGGCACAATTGGACTTATCACCATTTTTGGCGTGCCCACGATACCCGCAATTTTTGCTGGGGCGGCTCTAACCGCTACTAGTATTGGCATCACCGCGAGAGTTTTGGCAGAGATTCAGCGCCTCAGCTCCCGTGAAGGCCAGATTATCATCGGCGCGGCGGTCTTGGATGACGTGCTTGGCATCATTGTTCTAGCGGTCGTAGCGAGCCTCGCCAAAACCGGAGAAATTGAAGTCGCGAATGTAATTTATCTAATTATCAGCGCCACAGTCTTCTTAGTAGGCTCGATTCTCTTGGGTCGCTTTCTCAGCCCCTTCTTTGTCTCTTTGGTCAACCAACTGAAGACCCGCGGCCAACTGCTGATTTCCGCCTTAATCTTTGCTTTTATCTTGTCCTACATTGCAGCCGCAATTCAGTTGGAAGCCATTTTGGGGGCATTCGCGGCAGGCTTGATTCTGGCAGAGACAGAAAAACGTGGTGAGCTAGAAAAACAGGTTATCCCCATTGCCGACATGCTAGTGCCGATTTTCTTTGTCACTGTGGGTGCTAGAACGGATATCGGTGTCCTCAATCCAGCGATTCCCAGTAATCGGGAAGGGTTGATTATGGCAGCCTTTTTGATCGTGGTGGCGATCCTGGGTAAAGTCATTACCGGATTAACGGTGTTTGGTCAGCCCAACATTAATCGGTTAGCCATCGGAGTCGGCATGATTCCACGGGGTGAAGTGGGCTTAGTCTTTGCTGGCGTAGGGTCAGCGAGTGGTGTCCTTTCCAAATCTTTAGAAGCAGCCATCATTGTGATGGTGATTCTAACCACCTTTGTCGCGCCTCCCCTGTTGCGATTGGTGTTTCAAAATGGCTCGGATGCCTCAGCCACTGAGCCAGCAGACTTGGCGTTGGCAGCAGGTCAGACTCAACCCTTGACTGAAACCGTTGGGCTGCAAGGCGATCGCGTTGAATCAGACACTCTCGAATCCACCAGCGAGCCTGGGCAACATTAGCCAATCAGCTGAGATAACCGGTACATTTGGAGGATTTCCACCTCAGAATCCTGAGGAGGTTCGCTGTAGGTTGATTAACACTATTGGATGAAACTTGTGTGGCTGAGTCTGCGTCCAATCGCTTATCAATCTCAATTGAACAGGTGAGTTTGAGCGCAGCAGGCTGCTGCAAAACGATGGCCGAGTCCGTTGGCATCGTCGAAGCTGCAAGCAACGTCTGCAAATCATGCGTTTAACCGAGACTCTAACTTGAAAGATTGGTGGGTGTGAGGAATGTGGAGCAACAAGTCAGTTGCCAATGACCAATGGAATAACGCTGTTGGAGCAGTCTGGTTCAGGCAAAAGAGCCTACTAGCTAATCAACTTCTAGCTTCTAAGGCTGTGGTGTGACCTAAATCGTGGTATTTTTCAACGCAGCCTTCAAGTTTGAACTTAGCAGAGGAACATAGCCCAGCATGGGGTTTGGCTTACTGAATTGGGTTGATTTCCAACTCGCCAATAGCTTACAGCGACGCAATCCAAACGAGGAGAAATCACAGTGAGGCTTCACTGGCTACTACCCAGCTTTCTGGGCATTATTTTGCTGTCGTCCCCTGCAGAAGCGGCTAGACTACAGTCTTGGCAATTTAATGCCAATCAAAATCAACTTGACTTCACAACTGACGATGGGGTGCAACCCAGAGCGCAATTGATTGCTAATCCCACCCGCTTGGTAATTGACTTACCAGGTACTAAGGTGGGCGGAGCCTTGAGAAATCAATTAGTGGGCGGAGCCATCCGTTCTATCCGGGTCGGCCAGTTTGATCCTCAAACCACTCGCATCGTTGTAGAGCTGACACCGGGCTATACGCTTGACCCACAGCAAGTCAAGTTTCGAGGCCGTTCGGCCAATCAATGGTCTGTGCAACTGCCAACTCCTCAACCTGTATCGTCAAATAATCCTGGGGTCGTAGTCCCCGGTTCACCCGTCAACCCTACACCGCCAGCCACTCCCCCAGTAGTGACGGGGGCTACCACTCAAATTCAGAATGTCCAGGTCACCCCTGATGGCATCTTTGTCCGGACGACGGGTAGAGCTCCAGAGGTCGAAGTCGATCGCAGTAATAATGGACAGCAAATCGAAATTTCCCTTAAAGGGACCGCTATTTCTCCTCGCCTGACCCAGCGATCGCTATCGATTAACCGCTATGGAGTCAGTCAGCTTCAGGTGACTCAAGCCCAAGCATCTCCTCCAGTCGCACGCATCACCCTCAATGTGGCGAGAAGCAGCCCCAATTGGCAAGCTACAGTCAGTAACTTGGGTGGCGTAGTCCTCGTCCCCACCGGAGGAGTGACGGCAGCCACAGTCGATAGTCAGCGACCCACACCCAACAACTCGCGTCCAGTTCCCACCAGCCCTCCGGATACCAATCAGGTAGCCACCATTGAGGCGGTGGATCTAGAAAATAACGGTAATCAACTACTGATTCGCGGCGATCGCTCATTCACCTACACCACTGGCTGGGACCGCAATTCGGGGCTGTACCGGATTACACTCAACTCGGCTCGATTGGCTGACCGGGTGCGGGGGCCTAAATTGGATGCAAGTAGTGCGTTGCTACGAGTACGCGTGCGGCAAGAAGACCCCCAGACAGTCGTCATTTTGCTCCAACCCGCAGCGGGTGTGCAAGTTGGGGACATTAACCAGCCCAGCAACCAAATACTGGCTTTACAACTGCAACGGTCGCGTCCAGCACCAGTGCTGCCTCCAGGTAGCACAGTCGGGTCTATTCCAGTCCCACCTCCCACCAACAGACCACCCACGACCAACCTGCCTCGCGTTCCCAACGGGCGGCTAGTCGTGATCGTTGACCCAGGGCACGGCGGACCTGACCCGGGTGCCGTTGGCATTGGCGGGCTCCAAGAGAAGGGCATTACTATGGACATTTCCCGTCAGGTAGCCGCAAGACTACAGCAACAAGGTGTGCAGGCAGTTCTGACGCGCGAAGATGACCGAGACTTAGATTTGGAACCTCGCGTTGCCTTAGCAGAGCGAGCGAATGCTAGCTTGTTTGTCAGTATCCACGCTAACGCCATTAGCATGAGCCGACCTGATGTCAATGGGCTGGAAACGTACTATTACAGCAGCGGCGAACGCTTGGCTCGGACTATCCATAGCAACGTGCTTCAAGGGACTGGAGCCCGCGATCGCGGAGTCCGCTCAGCGCGATTCTTTGTGCTACGCAAAACTTCTATGCCTTCAGTCTTAGTGGAGGTTGGCTTTGTGACTGGTGCAGAAGACGCGGCTAGACTGTCAACGTCGAGCTATCGGACTCAAATGGCTGACGCGATCGCACGTGGTGTTCTACAGTACATCCAGCAAAACTTTTAGTTCCACCTGAATGCAACCATCCGTGTCTAACCACTCACAGCCGCACTCCACTTCCCTTCCTAGCGACAATTTGACCTCAGAGCCGCAACCTAGTTTAGAACCCAGTCTGCCTACACCGTTTGCCACAGAACGACAGCGGGCCTACATTGGTGTGTTTGACAGTGGAGTCGGGGGACTCACAGTTTTGCGAGAGCTGTATCGGCAATTGCCCAACGAGTCAATTCTCTACTTTGGAGATACGGCTCGCCTCCCTTATGGCACGCGATCGCAAGCAGAGATTTTGCAGTTTGTGCGGGAGATTTTGACCTGGATGGTGCAACAAGGGGTCAAGATGGCAATCATGGCCTGCAACACCAGCTCAGCCTTGGCTTTAGAAGCAGTCCGGCGGGAGTTCAAAATTCCCATCTTGGGTTTAATCTTGCCAGGAGCCCGCGCCGCAGTTCAGCAGGGCAGCCGCATTGGTGTGATTGCCACTCCTGCCACCGCAGCTAGCAATGCCTACCGTCAGGCTGTTCAAGAAGTGGATGAAACGGCTGAAGTGTGGCAAGTGGGGTGTCCGGAGTTTGTGCCCTTGGTAGAGCAAAACCGCATTAGCGATCCTTACACCTACCAAGTCGCTCAGGAGTATTTGGCTCCGCTATTGCAGCAGCAGATCGACACGCTTGTCTATGGCTGCACCCACTATCCTCACCTGGCACCTGTACTACGCAGCCTATTGCCGCCCTCTGTGAAGCTAGTCGATCCGGCAGTTAGTGTGGTAGCCGCAGCAGCCCAAGAACTAGAGTTACTCGGGTTGAGAAATATCCGATTGCCGTTACCTACCCGCTTTTGTGTGAGTGGCAACCCGGAACAGTTCGCTCAAGTTTCTGTTCAGTGGCTTGGATTCACCCCGACCGTCGAAAAAATCAATCTTCCAGAAGTACTGAGTCAAATTGTTTCTTGAACCACCGTTGAGCTGTTACCGCTTCTCTAGGCCAAGGCTGGATCAACTCTAGTCTTGGTATTTTTTCTGGGCAGGGGGGAAGATTAAGACAGCGCAATTTGAGCGATCGCTAGCCTCAAAGCTACGCCACCACTTACTTCAAGCACTCAACTTCTAGAGTGCTCCGTCTTTCTGGCTAAGCGAAACAATTTAGCGTGGCACCTTAGAACTTCGCTGAGCCAACATCAGTAGCAAATAGATTGTAAATAAGTACCCTGTGGCTAGGAGCAGAATAATGGCTGGAATATCGTGATACATAAGACGGCCAGGAGCAAAGCGGGGGTTGGCGAAGGAAAGCAAGCTCAGACAAACAAAGCTAAATTAGCCTGCAAAAAATCACTGGTGTAGCCCCTAGACACACCAACTAATCTCTATCAAGTTGCTCAGCCTAACTGCCGCCTCTAGCCCCTCAAATTCTGGTTCGGCTACAAAAGACTAAGATTGTAAGCTACAACCCCAACAACATAAGTCTTTTGATTTAGGCAGCAGACAAAACTCCAACTGCCACTAGCATAAGGAGAAACCAGAAGACTGAACTGCCATTACCTACTGAGTATCTCAGTAGAGCAGACGATACAGCTACCCTGAGGCAACTCACAGTCTCAGTCGCTTTGTAAAGTATGAAATTGTTGAAATCCTTGTCATCTAGACTAACACACGATTTCCGTGTTTTTGGACCTTACTGCACAAGTTAAGTCGCTAGAAGTGGCTGCAATCGAAAAATTACAAACAATTGGGTTACTGCAAAACTTGTCACCTTTCCAAAGTCAAGTTCTGCGGTTGATTTCTTAGGCTCAAACGCCCAATCTACAGTAACTGTTGGCTCACAACGAGGTCGAATTATCAATCAGCTAAAAACAAATCTTTCATAATGCGGGAGGGTTAGCTTAAAATGAGGTTAGGATATGTAAAATTTCGTAACCTAATATCGTAACGCCTGAGCTGGCCTCTCCATGACCTCAGCTACTTCTTTGTTCTCTACTGTCGAAACTGACCTACGGGTCTTGACAGACAATCTGAAAAACTTAGTTGGTGCCCATCACCCCATTCTCTATGCTGCCGCCGAGCATTTATTTGGAGCGGGGGGAAAACGGCTGAGGCCAGCGATTGTCTTTCTGATCTCGCGAGCCACCATGCCAGGTCAAGACATCACTGCTCGGCATCGACGCTTGGCTGAAATCACTGAAATGATCCACACAGCGAGCCTCGTCCATGATGATGTCGTGGATGAATCAGAAGTTCGTAGGGGTGTTCCCACCGTCCATAGCAGCTTCGGAAACCGCATCGCAGTGCTAGCAGGCGATTTTCTTTTTGCTCAGTCCTCTTGGCATTTAGCTAACTTGGACAACTTAGAAGTCGTGAAGCTTCTGTCCAAAGTAATTATGGACATGGCCGAGGGGGAAATCCAGCAGGGGTTGAACCGCTTCGATACTAGCTTGTCGATTGAAGCCTACTTAGACAAGAGCTATTACAAAACAGCTTCCCTCATCGCTAACAGTGCTAAAGCCGCAGGTGTGCTCAGCGATGTCCCATCCCCAATGGCTGAGAACCTATACAACTATGGTCGTCATATTGGCTTAGCATTCCAAATTGTGGATGACATTTTTGACTTCACTGGTTCTTTGGAAGCTTTAGGAAAGCCTGCTGGATCAGATTTAAAGAGTGGCAACCTTACCGCCCCAGTTTTATTTGCCCTTAAAGAAAATCCGATTCTCGAAGGCTTGATTGAACGAGAATTTGCTCACGAAGGCGATCTCGATCATGCGATCGCCTTGATTCTAGAGAGCAATGGTATGGAGCGATCGCGTGAACTTGCAGCTCACCATGCCCAAAGTGCCGTGGCCTGCCTCAGCGACCTTCCTCCCTCCGAATCCCACCAAGCTTTAACAGAAATGGCAGATTACGTCTTGAGTCGGCTGCATTAAGCACCCAGTTGGGAAGCGAACCTCAAAAGCAGCTTGCCTCGGCAATTGGACAATCAACTAAAAAGTTCACCTAACAACTTAAGCCACATCCGGCGGTAAGTTGTTGCTTGTGGTGGAGAGCTGTTGCATATGTCCTTGAATTAACTTCGTCACTTCTTCACGTAAAATTTCGGTGCCGATATCAACGTTTCCAGGGGTATCGAAAAAAATCATGCCATCTAAACCTGGCATGGAGATGAGGTAAAACAAAATGTGCGCGATTGGCATGGGTAACGCCAGCACCTCAGGATCTTGTAACTGATAAGGGCCTGACGCCACATCTTTTAGGGTAGAAAAAGCATAAACAACGTTCTTCTCGACCCCAGGTTGGGAACGCTGGTTTAAGGTTGTTACAATCCAAGACTGATTCAGGGTTTGTAAGACATAGTATTGAGGGTGCCGCAATCGTCCTGCTATTTGCTTCAAAATGGGGGCGATCGCTTCAATTAAGCGGGGTGTAGTGCCATCTTGAGGGGCTTGCTCGATCAGGACTTGAATCTGCTGGTCTAGATCCATGCTGGAGTCTCGGAAAGATTAATCATTCTCAGTCTAGACTTTCTTCAAAATTGCTTCAAATTTATGGCTGGTGAGTATGCTAGGGTCTTGGTTAGCTGTTAACCATCATGGGGAGATCTGCCGCGACGTGGAGGCAATTTTTCAGCTACTGTTCAATGAACTTAGGCTGTCAACGGGAGCGTCTGAGCAGAATTGTACGGATGTAGCAGAACGTTTGACGCAAGAAGTAAAAAGAATTTGCACTGAAAGTAAGCGGATTCAGGCTTCTGGAGAAGTAGAAACTTGGGCGATAACCTTAGCTCGGCATCGCCTCACTCAGTGTTTGACCTACTACAAGCTAGGGTCACGGCGGGGTCGAGTCGAGCTGCACAGTACCCTCAGTGCCGTGATCTATCGCTATATCACCCCCTCCCAAGGACAATCCAGTTATCAAGCCCGATTGACCTTGATCGAGGATTTTCTGCAAGGGTTTTACATGGAAGCCTTGAATGCATTTCGTCGGGAAACCCAAATGCCAAAGGCTTACTGCCCCAAAACCTTGCTAGAGCTGGCAGAATACATGGCCTTTACAGAGCGGTATGCTAAACGCCGCATTCCTCTGCCAGGGCACCGAAATCAGCAATTGATCATTCTGCGAGCCCAAACCTTCTCGCAACAGCAACCCTTAGAAACTTACGTAGATATTGAGCAAGCCGCCGAGGGAGCTTCTCAAGAAACCGATCAAGCTTGGAACGCAGCTTCGGTACAACAACTGCGGGAGCAAATGGTGGCTCAAGCCCCAGAACCCGCCGATGATAGTTTGCGTCACACCGTTGTGACTGAGCTGATGGCTTACCTGGAGGAGCGGCAGCAGAGTGACTGTGCAGACTACTTCGCTTTACGACTGCAAGATCTGCCTGCCCATGAAATTGAGGCAATTTTAGGGCTAACCCCTCGTCAGAGGGATTACCTCCAGCAGCGATTTAAGTACCATTTAATTCGATTTGCGCTCTCTCACCATTGGGAATTGGTGCATCAGTGGCTAGAAGCTGACTTAGAACATAATCTGGGTTTGACACCACAGCAGTGGGAGGCCTTTCAAACGCAAATCAGTGCGCAACAGCTTAGAATATTGCAGCTAAAGCAACAGCAACTTACCAATCTCGCGATCGCTCAAGACGTTGGGTGTACAGTAACTCAAATCCAAAAACAGTGGTCTCAGTTGTTGGAGCAAGCTTGGGAAATTCGCAATAGCCTAGTATCCGGAGCAAGTCCATCTACAGATGAATAGGGGTTTAGGAGATGACTAAGAATCCTGAATCATTTTCCGAAGAGTTACTCGCATGGCTACTGCAAGACTCCAACTCAGCTGAATTTTCAACTGAGACGGGTGCCAATTCTATCAATTCAGGCAACCAGGCTCAGGTTGAGCCGCTCGCTTCTAGTCAAGCGAACCCAGCGGTTAACTATGAGAGTAACAGTCCTGAATTAGCAGACTTAGATCCGTTGGATTCAGAAGGGATAGACTTTGCACTGACTAACTCCAGTGAAGTGCCAGCCTTCTCCCCGCACTCAGGGAGCCAATCACTCAAACCGGGAGAAATACTTACTGTGCAAGACAGATTCCACGCTCTTCTAAAGCGTCGATTACAAACTGAAATTCAACGCCATCCGCCTCTGTTTCCTTGGGAGTCGGAGGTCTATGCTTACGAGCCTGATCAAGTTGACTCAACTGTGGTCGGGCAGGTTCCCAGGCGGTTATGGGCAGCTCAACTACGCAACCTGAGTGTCCCCGTTGCGCTACCAGAGGCGGTTCTGGCTCAATTGCTGGACCAATGCCAAGATTTGCTGCAAACTTCTTTGCGGGAAGGAGCCAAATTAGTTCGAGCGGTTGAGACCTTATTTCCGGGTCATACTCAGACTCTGAATGATTTGGCTGGTATGGTACTGGTGTCTCCGGCTCGCTCTGGAACCTTGGATGCTCAGATAGGATCCTCCCTATTAGAAACGAGCACTAAGTTTCCCGATAGTTATGAAGCGGCTACACCGAAGCAGCAAATGGCGCTATCCCTTCTGGCGGCTCGCGAAATTTTAAGTTCGCTAACGTTATCGATTTCAGCTAGCCAATCTTGCCTGGAACGCCAGTGGTTAACAGCAGCAGGGCTGTTGACCTTGGAGATCCGCTATCAGCCTCAAGCAGAACCAAGACTCCGGGTGCAAGGTCGGTTACCTTCCGGTGGCAGCTTAAAGTTACAAGGGCGATCGACTCAATCAACCGCTTCTCGGTCGCGACCGGGTTGCATTAGCGTTGAGGTATTTGATCCACAACCCAATCAAACCTATCCTCTAACCGTGGAATTCTACGACCAGGAGCAAGAGCCGCTGGTCTTTGTGATTCAGCCGCTGAGCGATTGAGTGCTTAACCAGAATTGATTTTGTACAGAAGCGCTAGGATAACTCCAAGGCGCTTATGGTTGGCTTGCTACCAACCGTTGAGCGACTAGAGTTAACTGCTTCTGTATAAATCTATGTCTAACTCACCTGGGGTACGGCAACGGCGAGGCATCCCTGTTTGGCGGCAGCTACAACAACGTTTGGAATCACTGCCAAGCTTTGAGGTGGAGGACTCGATCCTACTACGAGTACTTGTGCAGGTACTGGTAGCGGTGGGAATTATCGCAACCGATATCGCGGCCAAGGATGCAGTGGCAGAATGGCCGATTACCAGTTATTGGGCGATTCCGTTGAGTTTGTTGGGGGCCACTTGGAGCTGGTACCGTCGCCGCGATCGCAATATTCCGACAAAATTCTGCTTAGCCATTGGCATGTTAGTGACGCTACTGGCTTTTTTTGTGCGTCTATTTGGCGAGCTGAACGATACTCGTTTAGCGTTGGCTCAGTTATTAATTCAACTTCAAGTCCTGCATAGCTTTGACCTGCCTCGCCGTAAAGACTTAGGCTACTCGATGGTGATTGGTCTGATTCTGCTAGGCGTGGCGGGCACGCTCAGCCAAACGCTAGCATTTGGGCCATTTTTGCTCGTATTTGTGGCGATTGCCTTACCTGTTCTGGTTTTAGATTACCGCTCTCGTTTGGGATTGGTATTCCAAGGCTGGAAACTCCGCGGTGCTGACCTAGCTCCCAAGCGTTTGGGTATTTTCCTGCTAGTTGTGGTCAGTCTGGGACTGATCATTTTTGCTTTTCTACCTAGGCTACCTGGCTACCAATTGCGGACGTTTCCGGTCAGCGCGCCCGTAGACTTCCAAGGGAAATTTGACACGAGTCGGATTCTGAACCCTGGTTATGTGCGGGGGGGACGCGGCGGCGGCGAGGAAGGTGAAGGAGAAGGATCTGGTGCTGAAGCGGGACAACGGGGGCAAGGCCGAGGGAAGGGCAAGCTAGACGAAACCTACTACTACGGTTTTGACACCCAAATCAACCAAAACCTGCGCGGACAAATGAAGTCGCAAGTTTTGATGCGGGTGCGATCGCAAGCAGAGGGTTTTTGGCGCGTAGTTGCCTTCGATCGCTACACCGGACAAGGATGGGAAATTTCGCGTAATGACCAAGCAGAGACGATAAACCGCTCTAGTTGGTCTTATCAATTTTTCCTCCCTCGGCCCATTGTTTTGGGCAAAGACAAGGAAGTAGTTCAGACTTATACGATCGTGGCGGAAGAACTGCCAAACGTGATTCCAGCGATGGCTTGGGCCAAGGAACTCTACTTCCCAACTCGTCAGGTTGCTGTAGATCCAGAAGGCAGCTTGCGATCGCCCTTAGCCTTAGTAGAAGGTTTTACTTACACGGTAATTTCGGAAGTGCCTTACCGCAACCGAACGTTGCTAAGCAAGGCTGCCACCGACTATCCGGAGGCGATCCGGAAAAACTATCTTCAAGTTCCACCCGAAATTGCAGCCAAGGTGCGGCAGAAGACACAGGAGATTTTAGCCACTGCTCCAAATCCGCTCACTAGCCCTTCTGAGCAAGCGCTTTATTTGGCTCAGTACTTGAAGCAGCACTATACGATCCAGCCCGACTTGGCTTTTCTGGAAGATAACGACGACTTAGTCGAAGCGTTTCTCTTTCGCTTTGAAGGCGGCTACCCAGATCATTTTTCAACTGTGCTCACCGTCATGTTGCGATCGGTCGGGATACCTGCGCGTTTGGTAACTGGGTTTGCCCCAGGGGAATTTAATCCTTTCACTGGGTTGTACGTAGTTCGCAACACTGATGCTTATGCCATGACGGAGGTTTACTTTCCCAAGTATGGCTGGTTTGCGTTTGACCCCATTCCTGGGCATGAACTGATTCCCCCTTCTGTGGAAGAAAATCAAACTTTTAGTGTGCTGCGGAAGTTTTGGCAGTGGGTAGCGGGTTGGTTACCGTCTCCGGTAACTGGTATTCTCAGTGGTTTGTTTAACGCGATCGCGACCATCTTGGCTCGAACAATCGGTTGGTTTCTAGGTCTCTTTTCCAAAGGATGGCTGGGCCTGTTTACAGGACTGATTGTATCCGTTGGGCTGGCTTTTCTAGGTTGGTTGGGTTGGACAGGTTGGCGAAATTGGCGCTATCAACGCTGGCTGGCCAAACTACCGCCGATGGAAAGCCTATACCAGCAAATGCTGGCTTGGTTGGCAACCCAAGGGTTTCACAAACGACCCGCCCAGACTCCTCTGGAATATGCTCAGCAATGGTACAGCCACCCCTCGCCAGAGTATAGTCAAACGATTGCGGCGATCTCACATGCCTATGTGGGCTGGCGCTATGGAGGTCAAGCTGCAAATGTGAGGCAGCTACAGCAGCAGTTTCGCAGCTTGAAAAAGCAGCAAGCTAAGAGATCGCTTGCCATCTGGAAATTGAGAAGTCAACGTCTGATGCAAAGACAGAGCGCTCGATAAATTACATAATTAAGGGCGATCGCTTGTCATAAAACAATTTACCCTCCTTAAACGGGAGGGTAAAAATTTGATTTATCTATAATTGCAGTAAGGAAGTGAGCACGCTAGGACGAAGTGATAAACCTTAGGCTCCTAAAAGCTCGATTGCAACTTCCTTAATATGCTGCAAGTTAAAACAAGTAACTCGTCCCATTAAAATTCGAGCCGCTGCTCGGAACTCAAAATCTGCTTCCTGCTGATTAATTTCTTGGCCGAATAGCGCTTTAGCAGCTTGCTGAATCTCTACTAAGATTTGAGCATACTCGTGTTGATAGTCTTGTTGAGAATCGACAGGGATAGAAGGTAGGGTCATAATCAGGCGCTCTGGTCGAGGTGGGTTTGGCAAAGCTCCATGACGCATGAGCCTGCTTATTTCAGAATTCCCGAACTCACCAAAACTATCCGTACCACAGCTTCAAGATTTCGTAAGGAACCGTCACCTTTACATAAAGGATTGGTTTGGAATCTGAGGACGCAGGAGCCAGCCGATCCGTAGTTCCTCCGAATTCTGGCTCCTAGGTTCTAGCTTCTAACTCTTATAAAGGGCTGTATAGCCCATCAAGCTTTGCTTCAGTCAGGCTACTTAGCTTTGGCTTCCAAAGCTTCTAAGCGACTCTTCAGATCTTGGTTCTCCTTTTTCATCTGATCTAGCTCTTCGCGTAGTTGCTTCACAGCTTTATCGGAGCCAGCGTGCTTCTGAACTCTTTGGACTGCTTCTTCAGCAATGCGACGCACGCGACCGTCAGGAGTCTGATCGGCAAGAGATTGGAGGATGGGAATTGCTTTGAGCGTTTCCATCTGCCCTAGAGCCGCAGCTACCGCCACCTGAGTCAGGAAGAAAGTTTCCCGTGACAACTCACTAAGACGCTCTAAGATCCGTGACAAATTCACGTTGGTTTGACCAGAAGAAATGCCCCCTAATGCCCGGATTGCGGCGAGACGTAACGATTGGGGGATTCCAGGAGCGGTGTACTCTAAGATCAAATTCAAAGCTGCTTCTGAAGTTTTCATCTGGCTCAGTCCCGCGATCGCCCCGGATCGCACGACCTCATTCCAGCCTGAGCGTTCTGCTAGAACTGTTTTCAGCAGCTTCAGCACCTTGTCATCCTTAGGTTTTTCATGCAGGTTAGAAGCAGCAATCCCACCAATCGCCCGAATGGCAGCGGCTTCAACGTAGTAGCTGGGGTCGCCTTTTTCAACGATTGGTTTTAGGGCTTTATAGCTCTCGGAAGTCTTGATGCTAGCTAACGCTTCAACGACGGCTCGACGGACCTGGGCAACTTCATCCTTTAGCCCTGTGACCAGGCCTGCAAAGGCCTGGTCTAGTTTGACGTCTGCTAGTTGCTTAGCAATTTCTGCTCGGACTCCCCAAAAGCGATCGCGTTTTAGAGCATCCGACAGTGCCTTCACTGCTTCCAAGCCACCTTTCTTGGCTAAAGCCTCGGCAGCATAAATGCGGGAAATGGGGTCAGGATCATGCTGAAGCTGAGCTTTAAGTTCAGCGACGGGGTATTCCAGTGAAACAGTTTTGAGGACGTGATTGCCTTGGTCAAAGCTGATGAACTGGGGCTTCTCTTCTAGGGGGAAGTAGAACGTCTGTTCCCGCTCATGGACTCGCACCGTGAAGGTTTTGAAGCTCTTTTCCTCACCTTCTACATACCCAAATGCAATCGGCAATTTGAGATCAAACAGCTCGTTCCGACTGCCGTTATCACTACTCTTCGCTTGGGTTTGAGTGATGGTGATTTTGGCTAACTTGCTATCGCCATCCCAGGCGTAACCCACTTTGTAGTCGGGATGTCCACCGCGAAACACATATTGATCGAAGAGAAATAGCAAGTTGCGTCCCGTCGCTTTCTCGATCGCCCGTAGTAAATCGATGGTTTCTACAGTTTGGTGGGCGTTGTCGTTGACGAAGGTGGCGATCGCTTTCCAAAACAAGTCATCCCCCAACTCCGCCCGGATCATGTGGTAGACACAAGCTCCTTTTTCGTAGAGGTGGCGATCGTAAAGCTCGATCGCTTCTCGGTAGACGTGGGTGACAATAGGGCGACGGTAACGGGCAGTATCTTCAGCGATATAGTTGCGAGCTTCACCAAGGCGATAGTAAGCCGCTTCTTCGGCTCCGTATTCCTCTTCAGTCCACATCACTTCCGAGTAAGAAGCCATACCTTCTTTTAACCAAGCATGAGACCAGTGCTTGATTACCACCAAATCCCCAAACCACTGGTGGGCCAGTTCGTGGCAGACCAAACTTTCGGTGCTGCGGTTATCTAGCGCGGCTCGTTCATCCAACAGGCAGCGATCGGTCAACAGCGTGGTGGAAGTATTTTCCATGCCGCCGAAAATGAAGTCATCGACGCAGACCTGAGCGTACTTCGGAAAAGGATAGGGATAGCCATACTTCTGGCTGAGAAACTCCATCATTCGGGGAGTTTTGCCCATGCTGCGGCGGGCATCGGCTTCTCGGCTTTTTTCGACGTAATAAGGAACGGGTTTTCCTTGCCACTCATCGCGAATCTCGGCAAAGTCTCCGATTGCTAAGGTCATTAAATAAGTCGGATGCACCTGCTGTTGCAACCAGTGATAAATCTTGGTGTCGCCCTCAACCTCAGTGTTGATCAGCTCGCCGTTGGAAATTGCCGTTAAGTGCTTCGGCACCCGGACTCGAATTTCAGAGCTAGTCAATTGGCCTGGATAGTCAAAGCAAGGAAACCAGAAGCGAGAGTCTTCATCTTCGCCTTGGGTCCAGACCTGAACAGGTTTATTAGGATAATGCTTATCTGGTTGAATAAAGTAGAGACCTCGCTGGGGTTTTTCGACGCTGTAGGCGATCGCTAACTCCAAGGGCTTCCCTGCTTCAGTCGGTTGCTGCAACTGGATGTGCAGTTGTTCTCCATCGGTTTCAAAGGCTTGCTCAATCGCGGCAATTTTCACCGACTGAATGTTTAAGTTCACTGCATCCAGAGTCAGGCGATCGATGCCGTTGCAAATTGGATTGAGGCGAATGGTGCAAGTGCCTTGGTAGGACTGGTTAGGAATGTCGAGAGCGAGATCTAAAAAGATATGCTCCACTTGACCAGGGCGATCGGGATTGTAGTGAGGCCGAGCACCCGTTAGCTCAAATGACTTATGGCTGTTCTGGTCAGAATCAAAAGACGACTGCAACATTGGTAGAAGATGACCTGTAGGGCTAAAGAATAGAAGCGCCCACCCAAAAACCCAAAGAAGTTTTGGATTTCAAGAACTTCTGAGTTTTTGGCTAGACCTTAAGACGGTTGACTAAACGAAGCCGAGCACACGGTTGTTTACAGAGTAGCGTGTTCTAGACCTGATATCTTAACTAACTCGAAGTCATATCCACTACTTTGTTACCTTGGGCTGGCGAACTGGTTAGAAGCAGCCGTTTCAGTCAGCCCTTAAGTGAAATAAGCTGCTATTCAACACATTTTGAAATAAATGAACTATAATTAGAGATCCAAGCATGGGGCTGCACTGGTTTCGACGTGATGGCGAAAGCTGCTTCGTGATGCAGGTCGAGAGTGAGTCACCTCTCGCAAATCAATGGCTCAAAACAAGTACATGCGAACAACATCGTACCCTTTGCTCGTAAAGCAGCTGCTGTTGCCTAAAAACCTCTCATAGGTTCGAGCGTCTGTAGTTCGACTCCGTTAAGGATTACAGACAAACCCCCAACGGATGCGTTAGCTAGTTACCTCTGGTTGACTGGTTAGCAAAGACTTTACCAGAGCATCCCATTGTCCGGGATAAAGGACAGTTCCCGCTTCGAGGATTAGAGAAGCTAAACCTGTGAACGATCGGGGGGTCAATACCCGTTGCGGACAGCGGTTCGATTCCGCTCAGCTCCACTTCTAATTTTAGTAACCTCACCCATGCTTTAACTGGGTGAGGTTTTTTATTTAGGCTGAATCAGTTAGGCGCTAGGCGTTTAGGTCAGAGAGCTAGCGCAGCTTAACGACAGCAACAGTTTCAAACAGGTCTACCACAACCAACTAAAAGATAGGTAGTGGCTAACGTAGTCACCAGTAGAACAGTCATTGAAATCATAATCTTCGAAGCACCCTGTAATAGTTCACAGTCAACGACGACTCAATTTCATCTAGCCTAGTCAGATAGCTCAAGTTCGCTCTGCAATCAGGCGCAAAAACCAGCAGATTTTGGTTCAGACAGCCTCAATCTCTTATCAGGACCGACAAGAGTGAAGCGATCGCCGAACGCGGTTAAATCATGTAGCAATGGCATGAGCGAGCAACAGGAAACAAAATTTGACTCAGGCTGAAACACAGGGAACTTTAATCTGGGCCAAGCTATAGCAGCTTGACTTTGGCGTGAAGTTTAGCTGAACTCTAAGGGCATATTGTACAGCTTTGTTACCGTATAAATACATAAGAAAAAGAATTTTTCTCATGCTCGATCGCGAAGCAAGCTAGGAAAGTAACTTGATACTATTAGCCATCCTTAAGTCAAGTTTTGCTGTATAAACTAATACCTAAGAATTGGAGATTGCTTTTTAGAAACTTTACGTCTCCTCCGTAATTGAGCGATCGCTGATTGGTTCTCTATGTAAGCACTGAATTTATGGAGGGGACAGCAACGATGCAAGTGCAAGCTCTCGAATGCCCCAAGTGCAGCAAGAAAGCAGTAGTTCAGCGCACCAGCGATCTTTATCTGTGCTTATCTTGCGACTTCAAGCGCGATTTGTCCAAGTCAGCGCCTTCTAAGTCAGACAACGATCTGTCTCTGATGTTGATGACGCTGCTAACGGCGCTCTTAATTGCACTGATCATTATTTAAGTAAGCGTAAGTAAGGGGCGATCGCTCTTCGCATCAACCTGGAGACCGTGCCAAGATAATGGCAGTTTTGCGGGCTAGAGGATAGATGAAAGGGCTGAGTAAGGTTTCATCCTGGATAGCGATCGCCTCACTTGCTTTGGGAGGGTTGGCTTGTCGGGCGACTACGCCCCCAACTGTCAGTCCTTCCACAGTTGGTTCTAAAGTATCTGAGCTGACTCTCAATGCTACGCCTGCACCAGGAACAACAAAACTAGTAGCGGCTGAGAATAGCGGTTTGCCCATCCAGCCCATTCCAGTTGAGCGTCGGCTGCGGAATCCTTGGCCGTCAGAGTGGGAGCAGGAATTCCAGCAGCGAGCCCAACAGGTCATTGCTTTTTATCAAGGGAAGAAGTACGGCAACAATAAAGGCGAAAACGAGAAGCGGTCTTACCCTTACGCCATGTTCGATTTTTTGGCGGGAAATCGAGACCCAGCGATCGCCTTTTTACAAAGCGAAGACAAGCAAGCCAAAGATAACCAGCACACGGCAGGCATTGACTATTACTATTCCTTCACGCTGAAAGGCCAGATGCGAAAATATTTTCTGTTTGGTCAATTTCTCGATCCTGCTTACAAACAGCGAATGCTTGAGGGTGCTAAGAACTGGACCAAGCAAGACCCAAATCGTCGCCCACATCCCATTTATGGCAAAGGCGATGACAGCAAGCAAGGTTGGGGTCCAGAGGTGCGGGGTAGTTGGGTAGATAACCGCAACACTGACAATCTCCGAGCCATGCGCGAAATTTCTGTGTACTTAATGGCAGAAGAGACGGGTAATGAGACCGTGCGTCGCTTATACAAGCAAAAGCTGCATCGCTATGTTTCGGCTCTTTACCACATTGGCATGGGAGAGTGGGACTCAGAGAATTATCACGGCCACACATTGGCAGCGTACCTGAATCTCTATGATTTTGCCAAAGATACAGAAGTCAAACAATTGGCCAAGGCAGCTTTGGATTGGCTCTCGGCTACTGGAGCTGTGAAGTACTACCACGGCGGATTTGGTGGACCCAGCAAGCGAGATTATGGCAAAGGAAATGTGGTGTTTGGCTCTAGCGCGGCTAGGTTACTGTGGCTGTACTTCGGAGATGCCACTCTCCGTAATCCTGAACCAGAGCGGGACTCAATTCATGTAATCACTAGCGCTTACCGTCCTCCTGAGGCCGTGGTGAATCTAGCCCGGAAACAGTTTGCTAAACCGAAAGAATTGCTGATCACGCATCCTACTTACGAAAATTGGAAACCTGGTCGATCTGACCAACCTGCTTATTGGGAAACCACTTTCTTCGGCCAAACCTATCAACTAGGAAGCGTGGTGTCTTCCTTTAAAGATGGCGATGTGGGGCCGTTCAAGTTAATGGCACAGAACTCTCAACGCGGCGTGGATTATTTTGTGGCAAATACGGATGGCGATCGCGTGCAGCCTGGCAAGAATCGGGGCGACCAAATCGGTCAGTACCGCAATCTGATGATTTGGTTGCGTCCTGCTTCAGATACACCGTTTTTCTTTCAAGTGCCCAAATCTGCCAAAGCAGAGGTTGAAGATGGCGTTTGGTTTTTCCAATTTGAAAATACCTGGCTAGCCGTTTCTCCGATTAATCTTCAGCCTTACGAGGAAGTGCCGATCGCGAACAAAAAAACCGCTGAGCTTTATCGGCAAGAACGCACGCTGAAGTCTGTACCAGGCGATAGTGCTTATACAGGCTTCACCTTAGAAGTCGGGGAACCTGCAACTCACGGTCATTACCAACAATTTAAGCAAGCCGTCAAAAATAAGAGCCAATTGAATTTGAGCCGTTTGCCCCAAGGAACGGTCCAGTTGCGAGGGGTTACTGGAGAAACTCTAGAGCTAAGGCACAATCCCCAAAATGAGTTACCAACCGTAGTCCGTAATGGCGCGGTTTACGACTGGGAACAGCACTTTGATCTCTACAAACCGACAGAAGGGAACGGTCCGATTTCTCTAGGTTGGAAACAAGGTAGGCTACGAGTGGTAGCGGGTAATTCCACCTTTGAAACCCAGGTTGAGGCAGCGGACACCCTAGAGGTTGCACCATAGGTTGAATAAGAGTTGTTGAGGAGAGGGAAACAGATTGCAGACGCAGGAGTATCAAGCTCAGGTAGAGCAGGTAATGCAAACGTTGAGAAATGATTTGCCGACTTTGTTTGAGCGAGACATTTCCTACAACATCTACACTCAAGACATCTTGTTCCAAGATCCAGTAAATCGGTTTAAGGGTAAGTTCAACTACCGCATCATTTTCTGGACTCTACGATTTCACGGGCAACTCTTTTTTACCGAACTCTTTTTTGATTTACACGACGTCTCACACCCTGCTTCTGATGTGGTGCTAGCAACCTGGACAGTACGGGGTAAATTGCGAGTACCTTGGAACGCCAATATTTTCTTCAACGGCTACTCAACCTATAAGCTCACGCCCAAAGGGTTGATCTACGAGCACATCGATACTTGGGACCGTAAACCGAGCGAGATTTTGCGGCAGTTCCTCCCTGAAAAGAGTTCGTCTGAGAACAGCGATCGCAGCGCTTAGGAACTCATCACATCAAGCGATCGCCCCAAATTTCTATCTTTCAGCCAATATCTGAATATATGTTCATCTGTTAAAGTAGCTTAGAACTAGTAAAGGTAAATTCTATGACTGCTGTGTCCCAAATGAAGTGTGCCTGCGATTCCTGCCTGTGTATTGTTTCTCCCAACGAGCAAGCAGTGCAAAAAGATGGCAAATACTATTGCAGTGATGCTTGTGCAAGTGGGCACTCTAATGGAGAAGGTTGTGGTCATACAGGTTGCGATTGCAACTAGGACTCAAACTCGAGCAATTCCTACAAAAAGAACCCGCTGGTGCCAAGACTAGCGGGTTTTTTCATGAATATGCGATCGCACTTAAAAATCGCTACAGTTTAACGCCATCTTAAAGGCTAGACAGTACATCTCGTGCTGCTTCCAAGGTGCGATCGATATCAGCATCGGTGTGCGCCAAAGAAGTAAAGCCTGCTTCAAATTGCGAAGGTGCTAAGTAAACGCCCCGCTCTAGCATGCCGCGATGGAAACGGCTGAACTTGGTGAGGTCGCACTTCTTGGCATCTTCGTAATTGTGAACAGGGCCTTCGGTAAAGAAGAAGCCGAACATACCGCTGATGCTGCCACCGCAAGCTGCATGACCTGTTTCTTGAGCAATTTGCAGCAGACCTTCCACCAGCTTCTTGGTGACGCGATCGAGATGCTCGTAACTGCCAGGTTGACGCAGCAACTCCAAAGTTTTGATGCCAGCGGTCATTGCCAAGGGGTTACCAGAAAGGGTGCCAGCTTGGTACATAGGGCCAGAAGGCGCAACCATCGCCATAATGTCGCGACGACCGCCATAAGCACCCACTGGTAGACCACCGCCAATTACCTTACCCATTGTGGTCAGGTCGGGAGTGATGCCGAATTTTTGCTGAGCGCCGCCGTAGGAAATCCGGAAGCCAGTCATAACTTCGTCGAACACGAGCAAGGCACCGTGCTCTTGAGTGATTTCGCGTAAACCCGCTAAGAAACCCGCATCGGGAGGAATGAAACCCGCATTGCCGACGACAGGCTCTAGAATGACGCCAGCGATTTGGTCAGGATTCTCGGCGAATAGGGCTTTAACAGCATCAAGGTCGTTGTAGGGAGCCGTCAAGGTGTTGGCAGTGGTGGACTTAGGGACACCCGGAGAGTCAGGTAAGCCAAGGGTCGCAACACCCGAACCCGCCTTGACCAAGAACATATCGGCGTGGCCGTGGTAGCAGCCTTCAAACTTAACGATCTTCTCCCGTCCGGTGAAAGCCCGCATCAAGCGCAACACGGACATGCAAGCTTCGGTACCAGAGTTGACGAAGCGCACCATTTCCACGCTGGGAACGGCATCAATCACCATTTCAGCCAGAATATTTTCTAGTGCTGAGGGAGCACCGAAGCTAGTGCCTTTCTCTAGGACTTCGTGCAGGGCTTTGTTGACTTCAGGGTGGGAATGCCCACAAATGGCTGGCCCCCAGCTACCCACATAGTCAATGTATTGGTTGCCATCTACGTCCCAAGCGTAGGCTCCTTGGACGCGATCGAAAACGATGGGCTGACCACCCACAGATTTGAAGGCACGCACTGGAGAGCTAACGCCTCCTGGCATTAGTTTTTGAGCAGCTGCGAAAATTTCCTCTGACTTAGTGGTTTTAAGTGTCGTGACAACCAAGGTTCTCTCCTGATGTTTTTCTTAACTTTAAAGTCTGACCTAAAACTGGAGTTTCCACGGGTGTAGAGCTAGAGAGTGGAAAGCTGCTCCCTCCAACCCAAAGACTTTGTACTGGTTCAATATCCACCGCTGGACAGGCGTGAACTGTGCGGCCAGAAGCTATGCTAGTCAATTATCCCATTTCTAGGAGCCGCATGACTTCCTTCGCTACGAATTAGGAAGTGCATGCAAGCTGTTTCTGTAACGATCGCCCAACATTTTGCTGGAACTAGAAGTTCGGTCGCGATCGCGCGATGATATCTTAGACGGGTTAACGTTGCGCCAACCTCCGCTGAGATTTCTGAAGTTATGTCTGCTCCTGAATCAACTGCCTTTCGTCAAGCTATCCCTATAGACCAAATTCGCTACAACGAGCAGGGATTAGTGCCCGCCATCATCCAAGACTACCTGGATGGCACGGTCTTGATGATGGCTTGGATGAATCGGGAGTCCTTGCAGAAAACCCTAGAAACGGGCGAAACCTGTTTTTGGAGCCGTTCTCGCGCTGAGTTTTGGCATAAAGGTGAAACTTCTGGTCATACCCAAAAGGTGCGATCGCTGCGCTATGACTGCGATAGTGATGCGTTGTTGGTCAGCGTGGAGCAAATTGGCGATATTGCTTGCCACACCGGAGAGCGCAGTTGCTTCCATCAAGTCGATGGTGGCATCACGCCGCCGCCCGCCGATACGCTGTCCCAAGTGTTTAGTGTGATTAGCGATCGCCGCGACAACCCCAGCCCCGACTCCTACACCTGCAAACTCTTGGCGGGTGGCGACAACAAAATTCTCAAGAAAATCGGTGAAGAATCGGCAGAAGTGGTGATGGCCTTTAAGGATGACGATGCTGAAGCGATCGCCGGAGAAGTAGCTGATTTGTTCTATCACACCCTAGTAGCCCTAGCCCACCACAAAGTAGACATCAAAGCCGTATACCGCAAACTGCAAGAACGCCGCCGCTAAATCCTCTCTCAATTCACCAAACACGTAGGGTGTGTTAGGCGCAGCCATAATGCACAGTCCCCAACAGTCAAGGTGCGTATTCTGACGCTTACACACCCTATATTTTGCTATGAAGGGCGAGGCATGATTCGTTGCAGATATTGCAGAATCAACAGAGCAACGCCAATGCTTAAAGCCAAGCCCAACCAAAAACTGTAAGCCACAAACTTGGACTGATCCAGTGCCCAACCGCCCAAGGGAGGGCCGATAAAATAGCCGATCGCCCAGCATTGCGAATTAATTGAGAGATACACGCCCCGTAGGGATTCTGGAGCTAGATCCACTACCAGTGAAGAAGCGGCAGGCGTGTATGCCACATTAGCGATCGCCAAAACTGCCAAACTCAACCCAGCCCAGAACCATTGGCCGTTAGCTGCGGCACCTGTAGCCCACACCAACACAAAGCCGACCGCCCAAATCAGAGCCGAAATCATCAAGGCATGGGGACGGCTAAAACGATTCAGCCAACGAGCAGCAGGAAGTTGGCAGAGCACAGATAAAACTAAGTGGGCCGTAAACAAAGCGCTAATTTCTTTCGGAGCAAACCCTTGGCCCGTATTGCCGACTGAGACGAAGTTGCTAAAGTACAGCGGCATCGTGCTTTGGATTTGGGAGACATAGGTGGTGAACAGAATATTGACCAACGCATAGACCAGCAAAGCGCGATCGCGTAGAGCTACACTCCAACCTTTTAGCCACTGCTGAGGCTCGTTTTTGGGTTTAACGGTTTCAGCGATCGCCACATAAACCACACCCAAGAAGACCACAAAGGAAATGCCATCCAGGATAAATAACGTGCGATAAGCACCCGTAGCACTAATCAAAACTCCTCCAAGTATCACGCCCAAACCTAAGCCCAAGCTATCAGCCAACCGAGTCAAGGCGTAAGCTTCATTGCGTTGGTCTGGAGTGGTCAGATCGGCCACGACCGCTTCGGTGGCAGGCCAGTACAGGCCCAAGCCTAGCCCCATCAGCAGATTGCCAATGACAAAAATAGGGAAGTTGGTGGTTGCAGCCAAGACAAAAGAAGCGATCGCTGAAACCAGCGCCGACAGCAGCAAGGTTCGTCGCCTGCCGAACTGTGGAGAGTCACTCAAAGAGCCACTCGCAAGTCGCCCTAAAACACCAGAAATGGAGGCGCTACCTAAACCCAAACCAACAGCTGCTGCCGACAAATGCACTTGATTGACAAAAAAAATAGGGGCGTAAAATAGGGTAAAACCGCTGCCCACTTGAGAGAGCAATCGACCAAAGACCAGAATCCAAACTTGGGCGTTGAACTGGGGCAGCCAAGGAAATCGCGAATTGATGGGACTCTCTCCTGCTAATTAAATCTAAGTCAAGCCAATCTCAGCGATCGCAAAAGCACCATCAGCCATCGAGCGATCGTAGGTCGTTGCTCACTACTTCTTGCAATATTGCAGCTTCATCCCAGCTTAGAATCTCCCATTTTAAGGACATCTATTGACGAGATTTAGGCTTGTTCCAAATGGTTTGAGCGATCGCAGCCTTCCAATCATGATTCTTCCTGAAGAGGAAGCGATTTCCAGCAAGCTCCCCTTAAACTTTTCATGGAGTGACCGGAGCGTAAAGAAGCTGTGACGCAATTTCTATTTGTAACCGACCTGGACAATACTCTAGTAGGAGATGCCGCCGCCCTCCAAGTGTTGAACCAAAAGCTAGCCCAGCATCGCCAAGAGCATGGCACCAAAATTGTTTATAGTACCGGGCGATCGCTGTCGTCTTACCAAGAACTCAAAGCCGAACAGCAATTGCTAGAGCCAGATGCCCTGGTTGTGGCAGTAGGCACCGAAATTTACTACAAGGGCCGTGAAACCCCAGATGCGACTTGGTCAGATAAACTTTCGCATCAGTGGGATCGAGCGGTGGTGATAGCAACAGGGGCACATTTTGCCGATTTAGTGCCTCAGCCTGAGCCAGAACAGCGTCCCTTCAAGGTGAGTTATTTCTTGACGGAGAAAGCCGCCGTTGAAGTTTTACCGCAAATCGAAGCTTTGTTAAAGGGACGTGGCTTAGAAGTGAAGCTGATTTACAGCAGTGGCAAAGACTTTGATATTTTGCCTCGCCAAGCGGACAAAGGCATGGCAATGGCATTTTTGCGGCAAACCTGGGGGATTGACTCTGCCCAAACTGTGGTGTGTGGCGATTCTGGCAATGATTGTGCTTTGTTCTCGGTGGAGAAGGAGCGGGGGATTATTGTCGGTAATGCCCAACCGGAAATGTTGGCGTGGCACGAAGCCAATCCATTCGAGCACCACTACTTAGCCAAAGCTCACTGTGCGGGCGGTATTCTGGAAGGTCTGAACTACTTCGGCTTTCTCTAAACTTTTGCTAAACGATGATTGGTTATCTCAAGGGCACCGTCGCCAGCATCCAAAAAAATCCCAGCAATCGGGTTACTCTCACCCTAGACGTGAATCAGGTGGGATACGACATCCAAGTGGTCCCCCGCTTAATTCAACAATTACCGGACTTAGGAGAGCCTGTCCAGATCTTCACGCATTTACAGGTGCGAGAAGATCAAATGATTTTGTTTGGCTTTGGCACCGCCGCTGAGCGGGATTTGTTTCGGCAACTGGTCAGCGTCAGCGGTATTGGCCCTCAGCTCGCCGTAGCGCTTCTAGACAAAATGGGGCTGCAAGACTTAGTGCAGGCGATCGTTTCTGGCAATACCAAAGCTTTAGCGCGTACCCCTGGTGTGGGAGCCAAAACCGCAGAACGCATTGCCTTAGAACTAAAAACGAAGCTAGCCGAGTGGCGGCAACATGCAGGGTTGTCCAGCTTGCCCTCGGCTGGCCCCACGCCGGAAATTCAGGAAGATGTAGAAATGACGCTGCTGGCTTTGGGCTACACCAGCGACGAGATTATGCAAGCGCTGCAAGCCGTAGGGCAAAATACTAGCTTGGCAAAAAATTCTGAACCCGATGCCTGGATTCGAGAAGCGATCGCCTGGCTTAGCCAATAGAAAACCACTCTTCTGGTCGCTGTCTGTGCTCCTGGAGACTGATGTGGTTGCTGAGCGAAAAAATTCACAATTGGTAATAAAGCTCTCAGCAATTTCAATTTCCGTTTTCTAAAGGATAGCTATGGTAAGCCCTATTGAGTTCAGCTTATTTGCTCCCCGCGTTGAGAAAGTGGCACTCATCGGATCGTTCTCAGACTGGCAGGAGACGTCGATGACTAAGGGAGAAGATGGCTACTATCGGGCCTCTGTAGACTTGGAAGACGGAGTTTATCAATACAAATTTCGGGTGCTGTCCAAGACTGAGTACTTGCACGGTCAGTGGCTCGATGTGAACGATCCCTACGCCACCGAAATCGACCTCAATACTCAAAATGGCATGATGCGCGTCAAAGATGGGGAAAAGGTCAGCACCTTCTACGAATGGCAGCACGATGATAAACCCTTACCTGCCAACGAAGAACTTGTCATTTATGAGATGCACATTGCAGATTTCGTCGGTGAAATTGAAGGGGTGACGTTGGGGCAGTATTTTCTCGCTGCGATCGCCAAACTAGACTACTTGGTTGAGCTAGGCATCAACGCGATCGAACTTATGCCTGTGACGGAGTACACCGGAAATTACCGCTGGGGCTACTTGGTGCGTTATTTCTTCGCCCCTGAGTCCAGCTACGGTAATCCAGAAGACTTGAAAAAATTTATTGATGAGTGCCATGCGCGCGGCATTCGGGTCTTGATCGATGGCATCTATAACCACTCAGACGGGGAAAGCCCGCTCCTCAAGATCGATCGCGACTACTGGTACTACCACGACATGCACTATCCAGATGACCCAGACAACTTCTGGGGGCCAGAGTTTAACTACGATGGCTACGATGAAACCCTGGACATCAAACCAGCCTGGAAGTTTATTGGCGATGTCGTGCGCTATTGGGTGCAGGAGTACCACATTGACGGCATTCGCTACGATGCGATTCGCCAGTTGGGGAACTACGACTTTTTGTTCTGGCTAACCCAGGAAGCCACGAAAGCCGCAGGCAACAAACCTTTTTACAACATTGCTGAGCATATTCCAGAGGCCATTTGCGTCACAGAACCGGATGGCCCATTTGAAGGCTGCTGGCACGAAAGCTTCCGTATCTTTGCGATCGAGCATATTTGCAGCGATAGGTTTGATTTAGCCAAATTGAAAGAAGCCTTGGATGGTAAGTTCCAAGGTTTTGCGGGTGCCACTTCTGTCGTGAATTATCTCGCCAGCCACGATCGCGAACGCACTCTAACTGAGTTGGGCGATCGCGGCATTTTTGACGAAGCGGCCTTCCAACGGGCCAGGTTAGGCGCAGTCTTGCTGATGACCGCAATGGGTCTGCCGATGATTTGGATGGGCGACGAGTTTGGTGAGTACAAGCGCAAAACTGAAACGACCACTCAGCCAAACAAATTGCAGTGGCATTTACTAGAACAAAACTTTAACCAAGACTTACTCAAGTACTATCAAAAGCTCATTGCTCTACGGAAAAAGATTCCAGCGCTACAAACTAGAAATGTTAATTTCTTCTACGAACATATCGAGAATCAAATATTAGCTTACGTGCGCTGGAATGACATGGGTTCTAGAGTCGTGGTTGTCGCTAATTTTTCTGATCAATCCTTCCCAGAATATCAAATTCCCGATTTTCCAGAAGATGGCAATTGGTATGAATGGTTAAGCGATCGCCAATACCAAGTAGAAAATGCTTGCCTCACTACTGAACTCAAAGATTTTGCAGCGAAAGTATTTATCTACCAGCCTTAAAAGCTGCTTTAATTCGCCTATTTCCTGAAACCAACCACGCCTGTTGCTTGTAGGGGCACCCACAAGAGGTGCCCGGTTTGTTCTCATGCCTCAATTTTCATCAGATTGCGATCGCTCCCATCCTAAAGACATAAATCAAAGTCAAGCAGACCTGTGATTGTCCTTACCCTAGCGGGATGATTTAATTCAGAAAGAAATCAGAGAATCGTCCTAGATTCAACTCAACTGCTTTCAAAAGTTTTATGTCAAGCCCTATTGAATTTAATTTATTCGCTCCCTATAACGAAGGTGCTGCTTTAGTCGGGTCTTTTTCCGATTGGAAAGAGATCCCCATGCAAAAAGACAAAGATGGTTTTTTCCGCACCAAAGTTGAACTAAAAGATGGAGTTTATCAATATAAATTTCGGGTGCAATCAAAAAGCTGGTTTTTTGAACCCGACCAGTGGGTAGATGTCAATGACCCTTACGCTACCGATATTGATAACCCCACTCAAAACGGTGTGGTGCGGATCAAAGATGGGGAAAGAATTGTCGATACTTATGTGTGGCAACATGACGACAAACCCTTGCCGCCCGACCATGAACTAGTCATTTACGAAATGCACGTGGGCGACTTTTCTGGTGGTGAAGACGATCCCCACGCTCGTGGCAAATACAAGCACGTGATTGAGAAGTTAGACTACCTGTGCGATCTAGGCATTAACGCGATCGAATTGATGCCTGTCAAAGAGTATCCAGGTGACCATAGCTGGGGCTACAACCCCCGTTATTTCTTCGCGACAGAATCTAGTTATGGCACCACCGAGGAGCTAAAGCGCCTGATCGATGAATGTCATGGCCGTGGCATTCGCGTGATCATGGATGGGATCTATAACCACTCCGAAGCTGAAAGCCCCCTGACTCAAATCGATCACGACTATTGGTATCACCACGAACCCCGTGACCCCGACAACAACTGGGGACCAGAATTTAACTACGAGCACTACGACGAAAACCTAGACACCTATCCCGCTCGGCGGTTTGCGGGTGATACTGTTCGCTTCTGGACACAGGAATACCATATTGATGGCGTTCGCTACGATGCCGCCCGCCAAATCGCCAACTACGACTTTATGCATTGGCTGGTGCAAGAGGCGAAACAAGCCGCAGGTAGCAAACCGTTTTACAACATTGCCGAGCATATTCCAGAAAACCCCAGCATCACCAACATCGATGGCCCGATGGATGGCTGCTGGCACGATAGTTTCTATCACTGCGTTTTAGAGCATATTTGTGGCGACACCTTTGACCTAGAGAGGCTCAAAGATGTAATTGACGCTAGACGGCAAGGCTTCATGGGAGCTACCAACATCGTCAATTACCTCACCAACCACGACCACAACCACATCCTGGCCGAGCTGGGCGATCGCGAAATTTTCGATGAAGAAGCCTTCAAGCGCGCCAAACTAGGGGCAGTGCTGCTGATGACGGCAATGGGCGTGCCACTGGTTTGGATGGGTGAAGAGTTTGGTGAGTACAAATACAAAACTGTTGACCAAGCCAAGATCGAATGGCCCTTGCTAGGAAATGACTTGAATCGCAGCTTGTGGGATTACTACAAAGGCTTGATTCAACTCCGCAAGAGCAATCACGCCCTGTATACCGAAAATGTCGATTTCTTCCACGAGAACCCAGAAGCCAAAGTTCTAGCCTATACCCGCTGGAATGATGAAGGTTCTAGAGTGGCTGTTGTTGCCAACTTCTCTGACCAATTTTTGGCAGGTTATCAGGTGCCCAACTTCCCAGCCGATGGCACTTGGCATGAGTGGACCAGAGACTACGATGTAGAGTCGGGCGACCACAACCTCATCGTTGATTTGGGTAGCTACGAAGCTCAAGTCTTCGTTTGGCAATCCTAAGGTTTTGTTCAAAGCTCCTCTCCTCTTGGGAGAGGGGTTTGGGGAGAAGTTCGGGTTTTATTATATTCTGTGCTCCTTAGCAGTTTTACTCTTGGAGTCCAGCATCCTTGTGGTAGGATGGTAGACTGCTGAACTTATGATTAGGAAGTAACTGCATCCATGGCCCTGCTGCAAGAGCGTAAGCACGAAATCATTTCTGACTACCAGGTTCACGAGACTGACACTGGTTCTGCTGATGTCCAAGTTGCCATGCTCACAGAGCGGATCAACAAACTGAGTGACCACCTGAAGACCAACAAAAAAGACCACGCCTCTCGTCGTGGTCTCTTGAAAATGATTGGTCATCGTAAGCAGTTGCTCGCTTACATCCTGAAACAAGATCAGGGACGTTATAGAGCTTTGATCGGTCGGCTAGGCATTCGCGGTTAGAGGGTAAGCGGTTATGGCTCCTGAATCTGACGATCGAGCACGCCTACCTTTTGAACCTACTAAAAATCGTAAAAAAGCTGTCAAAACAGAAAGCTCTAAACCTCAACCAGTTTTGAAGCAAGAGAGCCAACCTAAGGCCAGTACGCAAAAATCCTCTCAGCAGGAAATGGCGATTCCGGATGTAGTCAGCAAGCGTATGGCTCGTCGGATGGCTTTTTTCTGTGGCATCCCTACGAGTTTAGGGATGGCTACATTTTTTGCGGCTTATTGGGTTGTCAGCCACGACTGGATCAAACTGCCCAACGTAGTCGTTGTACTAGTGAGCATGGGCTTTTTTGGTCTAGGAGTTTTGGGACTGACCTATGGGGTACTCTCAGCCTCTTGGGACGAAGAAGCACCAGGTAGCTTACTAGGAGCCTCAGAGTTTGCTATCAACTGGGGCCGCATGACCGGAGCGTGGCGCTCTGCGAAACAGCAAAAAGATTCGCCTTGAGTTTTTCGAGGCGAATTTTTCTTGGCGATCGCTTAATTCAATCCAGTCAGACCCACAAGCCATTCGGTTATCGCTATCCTGAAACATAGGATAGTTCGTCAAGTCTAATCGCTCTCTTCTAAGCATGAGGACTTCAGCATGATTGTGGTTATGAAGAGCGGCTCGCCGGAAGCCGAGGTTGCTCGTATTACCCAAGAACTCACAACTTGGGGTCTGACACCAGAAAAGATCGTTGGGAAACACAAAGTTGTCGTGGGTCTAGTGGGTGAAACAGTTGACTTAGACCCATTACAAATCCAAGAAATTAGCCCTTGGATCGAACAAGTTTTACGAGTTGAGCAACCGTTTAAGCGAGCTAGCCGCGAGTACCGCCACGGAGAAGCGAGCGATGTTGTCGTTTCTACACCGAATGGTCCCGTCCATTTTGGTGAGCATCACCCGGTCGTGGTTGTGGCTGGCCCTTGCTCAGTTGAAAACGAAGAAATGATTGTGGAAACGGCGCGGCGGGTGAAAGCGGCAGGCGCACATTTTCTACGAGGCGGTGCCTACAAACCTCGGACTTCACCCTATGCCTTCCAGGGTCACGGGGAAAGCGCTCTGAATCTGCTGACCGCAGCTCGTGATGCCAGTGGCTTGGGAATCATCACCGAAGTCATGGACGCGGCTGATTTGGACAAGATTGCCGAAGTGGCAGATGTGGTGCAAGTGGGTGCCCGCAACATGCAAAACTTCTCGCTCTTAAAGAAAGTGGGGGCTCAAGATAAGCCCGTGCTGCTGAAGCGGGGCATGTCTGCCACGATCGAAGAATGGTTGATGGCAGCCGAGTACATCTTGGCAGCAGGCAACCCAAATGTAATTCTGTGTGAGCGCGGCATTCGCACGTTCGATCGCCAATATGCCCGGAATACCTTGGATCTCTCGGTGCTGCCTGTGTTGCGATCGCTCACTCACCTACCGATCATGATTGACCCCAGCCACGGGACAGGCCGAGCCGAGTACGTCCCTTCAATGGCAATGGCGGCGATCGCAGGTGGCACTGACTCACTGATGATCGAAGTCCATCCCAATCCCAAGAAAGCCCTCTCGGATGGCCCTCAATCTCTCACACCCGATCGCTTTGACCAATTGATGAAAGAGCTAGCAGTAGTGGGTAACGCTGTGAATCGTTGGCCTCAATCCGCGGCAGCGATCGTTTAAAGCTCGGCAACTTTAATAAATCAAGGAAAGGAGGAGAGCTAATTCAAAACTCTTCTCCTTTTTTTGATCTTTTGAATAAATCAGTCTTGTGGTTTCATGTATTAACGTTCTATTAAAATCGGAACATCTGAGTCTGGTGAGTCCCGAAAGATAGCTCCACGGGCACATAAGTTTGCCTTATCTTCTTCCCTTAAGCCACGGTTATTTCCAAAGATTGCTCCTTCTACAACCATAAAAGTAAGTTCAGCTTCGCTCAGATCAGCGCCCGTAAGATTGGCATAGCTGAAAATGGTATTTAGAAGATTACTGCCACAAAGGTCAGCTCTATAAAGATTAGCCCCGTTAAGATTAGCTTCTTGAAGACTAGCTCCGCTAAGGTCAGCCCCCATTAAATTAGCTCCGCTAAGGTCAGCCCCCATTAAATTAGCTCCGCTAAGGTCAGCCAATAAAAAATTAGATTCGCTCAGATTAGCTTTACTAAAGTTCACTTCACTAAGGTGAGATCTGCTGAAGTTAACTTCCTTCAGGTCAGCATTACTAAAATTTGCTCCACCTAGATGTGCTCTGCTAAGAACAGCCTCGTTGAGATTAGCTCTGCTAAAATTAGCCTCGCTGAGATTAGCTCTGCTGAGGTTGGCACCAGCAAGGTTAGCCTCGCATAAGTTAGCTCTACTAAGGTATGAGTCTCGAAGATCTGCATACTGAAGATTTGCTCTGGTAAGATTGGTTTCCCGTAGATTAGCTCCACTTAGATTAGTATCAGAAAAATCCACTTCGGTAAGATCAGTTCTACGTAGGTTAGTTCCACTTAGATTAATTTCTAGAGTTGATTCTTGTCTCCAAGTATTCCATGCCCAAGTGCCTCGTTGGAGTATCTCTAGATGAACGTCTTTATGGGTTAGAGTTTGAGTATTTTGAGCTGATTCCTTAATTGACTCAGAAAGATCCTCGTTGATTTCTGGGGAGTAAAAGCTTGTCCTATACTCGTCCAAAGCAACAAACAAAATGCTAGAGAAAACATATATAGCTAGCCAAGAGGATGGTGGATAACCCTTGGTCACTAGTAATAGCAATATAAATCCTAAGAGAACAATTAATATCTGCTTGATCAATGATTGAAGCTTTAAAGCCGTTAGTATGTTAGGGCTTGTTCGCATACTTACCTCCCTTCTTAACAAGAAGTTGGTTAAGGTCTGTCAGAAAGCGACTGAGGATTCGACCTGCTAGAACGATCCACAAACAAAAATCTGAAGCCACAATAATGAAACATGCATAGCGATTCACTCCCCATGCGTTTTCTATCATACAAACATCAAACCCTGAAAACTCCTTGCGTAATATCCATTGTCCAATTAAGCTCGGAACCTGGAGTAGCAAACTAAGTGCAATCGCATCTCGTATAGATTCACAAAAAGTTTTCCATAAGTCCCCCATCACAGCCTTGCCAATAACATCAATAGGCTCAAAGATTACTGCCAGAGCTTTCTCGGCCTTTTCGCGTGGCGTCAGTTGCATTCTAGGTAAAGACGGTTTAGGGGGAATCTGTGAAGACATGAGGTCATACAAAAACTCTTCTTTAGTTTATCCTCACGTATATTTCTAAGTTTACAACAGCGATCTAAATTGCTTATTTAAACCTCTGGCATTTTTCAGGAAAACTAGAATTTTCACGGGTCGACCTTCAATATGACTAAGATAATAAAAGTAACTGATATTAAATGGGCTTTCAGCGAAATAATAAAATCCGATCCTGTTCAAGGGTTTATTAAAAACCTTTGTCTATTTGTTGGTGAGATTATTAGGAGTGATGAAATAGGGCTGATCGTTTGGCGAGGGCAATCAATCACAATGATTCGGATTCATGAAGTTAATTTTGAAACCAAGGAAAATAATTATGTTGAGTTAATAAACTTTAAGGATTCAAGATTAAAAGAAATGCTGACAGATCTTAAGTTGGATAGGATTCACCCTGCAATGATTGGTTCTGGATTTGAAATATTTTGCTATCGCCCTAAAATAGATAAGCCTTATCATCCTAAGATGTATCCCACGTACAATCGAGCCAGAGAAAAAGCAGCAAGAATATTAGATGGAATTTTCATAGTAGTAATGGCCCCAGACATGGATGCCCATGTTTCATTTGCTCAGGTTGATGAAAGAGCTTCTGTAAAGTTTTTCAAGAGAGCATCCAGGCAAGAGTTATACCGGGAGTCAATAGAGAGCCTTGCCACAGCTGTAGACAATTGGATACACGAATTTTACACAGATGATATTGGTTCTAAACAGTATAAAACCAAGAACCGATACCCTCTTGCTCCTAGACCTCTTGAAGGTTGTGAATTACACGTCATAACCTCCGATGATGATGGTAATATCATTGCCTACGAAACAGAGGTCTAAAGAATGTAGATATTTGCTTGAGTGCTTATAATTTAGCGTTTAATTCTATTTCATCCCCAAGTGAGTAAGATAGACAGAAAGTATCTGTAAAGCGTTTGAATTTGAATAGATATAGCACTTCCTAGATCTACTTCTAACGAGGTGATCGCTCTTTGTCTTAGTAAGTAAATGGTGAAAGCGATCGCCCCTTTTCTCAGGCCTCTCACCACTTCTCTAGTTACATTTCCTGAGAGAAAGCTTACGTTATGGGCAAATTTCTTGGTTGGAAAGATAACCTAGGGATGTAGCCTTCAGACTGGCTGAGTCATGACCACAAACCTGACCGGAATTACGCTGCGGCAAGCCGAAGAAACCGACCTACCTCAAGTCGTCAACTTAGACCGTTTAGCCTTTGCGCCCTTGCGATCGCCTGCCGAGATTGAACGCGATTGGTATGGTCAAGGGCTGAACCTACCGGGTCGCCAGCACATGCTTGCCGTGGATGACTTAAATGGGCAGGCCGTTGCAACCTATGCTCAGCTTGACCTCAGCGTCGTGCTGGAAGGGCAAGGGTTTACCACAGCGGGAGTAGCTGGGGTGGCGGTAGCTCCAGAGCGACGGGGCCAGCGAATTGCGCGGTTTATGTTGGAGCAAGGGGTACAAGAATGGCGATCGCAGCAAATACCCCTAGCGATGCTTTACCCCTTTCAGCACGGTTTCTATCGGCAGCTAGGCTGGGCTTGGGTGGGGCGGCTGCACCAATATACCGTGGCGGCAAAGCATCTACCGCTGTATCCAGAGCGGTTTGGTATGGTGCCCTACGACCCGAAACACCATCAACCAGCCCTGCAAGACGCATATCAACGCTCAGCTTTGCGGCGGAATGGGTGGTTGCAGCGGCAAGAGCTACAGTGGCAACCTCGCCTAAAGCCAGAACCCGGAAAAGAAATCTACTGTTATCAAGAAGCAGGCAAGCTGCTCGGCTACATCATTCTGCAATATGCGGCTGTGGATTCTCTTCCCGGTACGCTCTCTGTGGTGGTGCAAGAATGGGTGGCGCTAAACGCTGATGCTTACCGCGGCATTTTAGGTTTTCTCTCAGCGTTGCGGGACCAAGTGCACACCGTAGTTTGGAACACTTACCCAGAAGACCCGTTTCCCTATTTAGTGCGGGAACAGCACCGAGTTTTAGAGGTGAACCAAGCTCCCCGCCTCTATGGCTTTACCCATCGCTTTGGCGAGATTGGCGGGGGTTTTATGTGGCGCTTGGTGGATCTAACCACCGCTTTTCGGCTCCGCCCAGTCAAGCAGGGTTCTCCCTTTATCTTGACTTTCCAAGTCAGCGATCCAATCCTGGGCGACCAGACGATCACCGCCAACTTTACGGCAGAACGCATGCATCCCGTAGCTCAGCCTGTGCCAGCGGTGTTGAAAACCTCTGTGGAGCACCTGACAGAGTTGTTTTGTGGCTTGCGACGGGCGACTGAAATGGTTTGGACGCGAGAAATTGAGTACGAGGGCGATCGCGCTTTGCTGCAAAAGTTGGATGCCGCTTGGCAATGCACGCCTCCCTTCTGCTGGGACTACTTCTAACCCAGCGTTATTAAGCGTCTTCTTCTGACTCGTCCACAGCATTAGCTGCTTGGAAGGCATTCAAATTCTTGAGTTGCTGATCGACACTTTGTAGAAGCTGATTCAGAGCAGGCAAAGCGTCTAGGGGCGTACCATTCAAGCTCAAATCCGTTTGGGTGCGATCGCGAATTTCATCCAACTTGCGCTGCAATTGCTGAGCAATACCCAAAGCATCTCGGCTGAGGTTAGCTAATTGCTGCTGCTGATAAAACTTTAAGGCTGCCCCTCGTAAAACCTGTAGTGTGGCTTCTTCTCCATAGGTACCAGGCATGACCCGAAACCGTAACAGGAGACGAGACTGTTGATACAGGCGCTCGACTTCTTCCTGCCTCGGCTTCTCGACAGGAATCATGGGCAGGTTTGTCAGCCGCTTTAGTTCGTTGATCACGCCTTGGAAGACAGCAGCAGGCAAATTTTCCAAAACGGATTGCAGAACCCCATTTTGGCTCCACAGAATCCGTCCCTGATGTTGCTGTCGCTCAAAATAAAGCCGACCAATTCCACCCACCAAAACTCGCCCTAGCAGTTCATCCAGCAAATTCTTGGGCGGCAGGGCGGTGAGTACCTCAATCGAGCTAGATAAATGTTGTGGGTGCACGTCTAAGACTGGCAGCGCTGGAACAGCAGACGTTGGAGGCACCTCTGGAGGCGCAGAAATCTCTGAGGCAGGGCTCGGCTTGGTAGAATTAGCGACTGGTTTGGTAGACGCAGGTTTGCTAGGGCTAGGAGATGTGACGGCTGGTGCCATGAACTCAGTTTCGTCTGTTTTGAGTCCAGGAATATCTAGCCTTTCGGGGCTGTCCACCACTAGGGTTGGTTGGTTGTTGCGCTCTGACGGATCGGTGGGGCGAGGTTTGGAGGTGGAGCTAGGCGTAGAAGGTTGAGCGAGCCTAGGAGCCGCTTTCTGCGACTTCTGCTTCTGCTGGTCTGCGTGGCTGAGATAAGCAGAGAGCATTTTCTGATGAGTTTCTGAGGAGATGGAGCGAGGGACCAATGAGCAGTTGATATAAGCTAAAATCCTGCGGACATAGTCTAAAGCGGCTGTATCCTCTAAATTCACCATGCCTAAGTTCATGCGGCTCCCTTCTACGGATAAAGGCAGCACTTGGTGATAGAGACAAGCCTCAAAAGGGAGCAGGCTATCAATCAACTGAAACATTTGCGCGGAGTCCAGCCAAGCCATACCGTCGCTTTGAGTTGACGATAGAGAGGGATGATTACCAGGGCTGGTGTCCTGACGCCCGCCGCGATCGCCTAAGGGAGACGCCATAGAAACTCATTAAACTTGATTACCTACTATCCTAATCGGGCCAGTCATTAAAATCCCGGATTAAGCTCAGCAGATTCAACCAGATTGTGTAAAGAACTTCAGCAGTTACCGCAGTTATTTCAAGAGGCACTACGGAGTTCTTGAGCCGCCAGATAAAGCTTGCTCCATTCCCCCATGACTTGATTGGTCTTCAAGTTCAAGTCACCTGCGATCGCTTCTAGGGTGCAGCCTTCCCGAAGACGGTCCAACAGTTGGCGTTGCTCTGGAGTGAGTTTATCGACATATTGCTGCCACTGCTCCGGCGTTAAACCCAGGCTGTGTTCTTGCAGCGAAGTCTCTAGCCAATTCGCCACTAATTCCGGTTCATTTTTCAGCGCGAAAACCCGGATGGCGTGATAACTGATTTTCTCTCGCAATCGATAAACTTGCTTGATCGGCAAATCTAGGGTTCGAGCGATCGCTTCTTGCGAGTGGCCTTGGAGATAAAGCTGTAGCCAACGGGCTGCATCTGGTTCTACTTTTTCCGCCAAGTATTGCTCAAAAGACTGCTTCACCGCAGTGCGGGCCATTTGCTGCTCTTCCCAGGCTTGCTCGTCTTGGTATTGGGTGACTGCCTGATTGTCGAGCAAGCTGACGGGGTTTTCGGCTTCATCGGGGGTGATTTCTTCCGAAACTAGCCGCACTAAATCGCCACTGGGAACTTGAGTCATGCCACCGCGTTGAGAGCGACGCAAGTAGTTAACAAAGCGATAGACGAGCAACGGTTGATTGCGGATGGGTCGGAGGCAGTACTCCTCAACACTGGCTAAGAGCAAGTTATTCCGCATCCGGGAGTCTGAGGTGCATTGAGCAATCCAAGTGACTTGCTGTTGCATGTAGCCATCACTTTGCAACAGTTCCTGAATCACTTCCTGCAACACATCGACGACAGAGCGTTGGCGATCGCGGCTGAGTGCGACCCAAGTCTTAATCTTGTTACGAATGAGAAATAAGCTACTAAGGCGCTGAATGAGCTTACGGTAAGCCCGCTCTGGCCCTACACCCAGATAGCGCTGCTGCAAAATGCGATAGCGATAATCCATTGCTTGCTGAACAATCGCGAGTTGGTCAGAAGTTAACGTGTCAAAACGCGCTAAATCCTCTCCCATCAGCCAACGGATAATACTTTCCCGATGCGCCACAGATTGCTCTGAGCAGTCTGTTTCAAGTTGCGATCGCCAGTCGTTTGCCAGTTTGTCTGCCAGTCTCATTGGAGTTGCGATCCTTTTAGTCCCTACCTATAGAGTTTGTGGCCAACCCTTCCGCTTGGCCCTCACCCACATGGGTAAAAATATCGCTTACTAATACGTAAATTTACGTTACTTAAGCTCAAGTGTCGGGGCATCGTTAACTTTATGTCTGCCATTAGTGTTGGTTTACACCTCGAAACCTGTACCAGACTCCGTACCAGACAACCAGGTTTCGTGATTGCTTTGGATGACTATAGCAATCCCAAATGAGGATGACTAGCCGCAGGCAGTAGCTCCGAGAGCGGCTGATAGTAGCCTAATAGTCACTATTATCGCTGCTGTCATCAATCGAAATAACCAAACGTTCCAATGCCTCAGTAAGGTGATTCAATCGCTCCAGGGAATGGTTTTGAGTTTCAGCCAACGTCTGCACAGCATCGCTCAAAGCAAAGATTTGGTATCCCTGTTGCTGCACCTGTTGAGATTGTTGTTGTACCTGAACTGCTAAAGCATCTACACGCTCCGCCAAGCGGTCAATGGTCTCGGTGGTCACTAGTACAGCTTCACCAATTTGCTGAATAATCGATTCTAAGCGGCTTACTCTTACTTCCACGCCTCAGAGTCCTTATCATCAGATTGCAGTTTGAGCCAAAACCTAGTTTCCTAGGCCTGAGTTAGCGTTTGCACCCTAAAGTCGTAAACTCTTAGCTGTTAGTTGTCAAGGCATCACTGCTCTCTGAAGCTAGCTTTTCGGGCTGTACAGCCATATTCCAGCGTACAAAGGTATCAAGCTAGTACCGATGATTTGACTCAGCTAAGACATGAATAATCATCTGTTGTAGCATCTTCTCCGGATTAACCCGCCAGGTTTGCAAATCTACTCAATTTAATCCCTGAGCGGCCCTCACTTGATAGCCAACACAAATTGCATTAGCTCAGCATAGTGACCTGAAGGTATTTGGCTCGATAAAAGTTTTACGCAGGTCCATGATGGCTGACTCAGAAGGAAGGGGTAAGCTCAAACGAGTCGAATTTAAGTCTTGTGTTAGGTAAATCTTTTGGGTAGAGATCGCCGAGCTTCGGCTGTTTGAGGCCACCAAATTGAGGGATTCAAAATCTAGAAGATCAAGACAGGCTGGTCAAGCAGCTAACTTAGGGTTTCAACTATCAGCAATGCTGCTTACACGCGTTAGGCTGAAATTCCAAAGCAGCTTCATCGAATCTTTATAAAACCGCAGGGTTATGAACCAGGCAATGAAGATTTGGACAAGCCTTGTGGAGAGGGCTATCACTGTTAATCGAGTCCCGTCTATATATTAGTGGTGCGTACGTGCTTCTACGGTCCTATAGTGACAGGCTTGTCATGACGACGCATTCTGTATTGTCTCCGATATCTAGCCCCTTCACTGTACCGGAATCTGTCTTTCAGGTTCCTCATCCATCAACCTGCTCTGTAGCGAAACGGTTGCTTGACATTTTCGGCAGTGTAATCGGCCTATTGATTCTGGCGCTCGTGTTCGTCCCTGTGGCGATCGCGATCAAGCTAGATAGCCCTGGCCCAATTTTCTATAAGCAAAAGCGTTACGGCCTACATGGTCGACCTTTTGAGATCCGCAAATTCCGCTCTATGGTGGAAAATGCTGAAGCTCTTAAGGCTCTGATTCCCAACGAAGCCCAAGGCTTAATCTTCAAGAACCGCGAAGATCCTCGCGTCACTCAAGTCGGTCGTTTTTTGAGACGCACTAGCCTTGATGAATTTCCCCAATTCTGGAATGTGCTGAGCGGGGAAATGAGTTTGGTCGGCACTCGCCCCCCAACTGGTGACGAAGTCGTTCACTATGATGAGCACCATTGGCAGCGCTTGTGTGTCAAGCCCGGTATTACGGGAGAATGGCAAGTGAATGGTCGTTCTTCAGTCAAGGACTTCGAGAAGATTGTTGAGCTAGATTTGCGCTACCAAACCCATTGGACCCCTCTGTACGATTTGACAATCATCTTCAAAACCGTATTTGTGATTTTTGCCAAAACTGGGGCCTACTAACCCACGAACTCAGCCGCGATCGCCTCACTTTCAAGGCTGAAAAAAGACAGCATGCTCTAGTTCCACCACTCTGTCCTTAAAACGGCAGGGTGGTTTTTTGTAGCGGGGCAATGGAGCCTCAGAGTCACAAATAGCGGGCTGGAAAACAGATTGATGATGCTTTGTTGTCCTCACTTCATGCTAGCGTTAGCGCAACTACGGGAGAGTTGCTTGAACATTCACAAATGCAAATCAATGGGCTCAGACAAGAACTGACATACCGAGCGATGTCATTAGTACCGCCAGTAAAGCAAAACTCCCTAGTTGGTGATGTGAGGAAGTGCCGCAATGTTTGAACTATTAACCTTAGTTCTGCTGTGGCTGCTAGTCGGCATAATTATCTGGTACGTCCTACAGAAGCTGATTCCGAAGGAGTACTACACTTGGCTCGGTGCCTTTGTGATGGTGTTATTCATCATTCTGGCCTTCCTAACGCCAACCAGCCGAGTCGTCTCCACAGTTTGGAGCGTGTTATCGCTGCCCTTCAAGCCCCTTGGCTTATCGTTGTTGCTGCTAGCTGCTGCTGCCGCCAAGATGGACAAAGGCGGGCTGAAAAAGCCGGGGGGTACTTTGGTGATCGCTGCCCTGTTGATTTTGCTAATTTCTAGTACTCCCTTTGTGGCCTATGCGCTGGCCCAAAAAACCGAGCAGGCCGCCATTCAGTTCGATCAGCAACGGCGGGAACTTTGTGACCTCCAGTGCCCGACAACGCTGACCCCTCCAGAAGGACAAACAGCGGCAGCGATCGTGGTGTTGGGATGGGGAACCACGCAGGCGAATCTACCCTATCGGCGACAGATTCAACTGACGGATACGGGCGATCGCATTATTTACGCCGCCCAACTGTATCAAGACCAACTACGTCTAGGGAATCGGCCTTTGGTGATCGTTAGTGCAGGCCCTAGGGGCGATTTGCAAGGCAAGCCTGAGGAAATCGTGGAAGCGAGGGACATTGAGACCTTGCTAATCAATATGGGAGTGGCTAGGGACGACATTGTGGTGGAACCGACTGGCGTGGATGTCCGTACCAGCGCTGTCGCCGTAGGACGAATCTTAATGGAGCGGCGTTTGGGCGATCGCGTGATCTTAGTTTCCTCTGCCACGAATACTAGGCGAGCCGCTTTAACCTTTGCCAGGGTAGGAATCCGAGTTATTCCCCGACCCACAAATTTTTATACCTTTGAGTCGGGTGGCAGTCTCAGGCGCAGATTACGGATTGCCGACTTTGTCCCCAGCGCGGACACTCTGGTAGTCACGACTCGCGTGATTGAGGAATATTTGCTCTCGGTTTATTACTTCTTACGCGGCTGGCTCGCACCTTTGGGCATTTAGCTCGGCTCGCAGAGGGGTTGCCTGCTGCTGAGGTAATTCGTTTAGGATGATCAAAAGGTTGCTGGATTTTTGCTCATGGCTCGCTCTCAGCTACGGAAACTTGCGGCTTACTTACAACCCCACTGGAAAACTACTGTTTTAGGCGTTTTATCGCTGCTGATCGTCAATTTAGTTGGGGTTTATATCCCGCTGGTCATCCGCGACGCTGTTGACGACCTTCAAGTCACCTTCAGCTTCGACCAAGTTTTGTACTATGTAGGGCTGATTTTGGCGCTAGCGTCGGTCATGTGGGGAATTCGCATGGCCTCTCGGATTTTGCTCTTTGGCACTGGGAGGCAGGTGGAATTTGACCTGAAGCAGAAGATCTTCAATCACTTGCTAACCCTAGAGCCGTTTTACTTCTCACTCAACACCGCTGGGGATCTCATTAGCCGCGCGACAAGTGATGTAGACAATATTCGGCGGTTGGTGGGGTTTGCTGTGCTCAGTTTGGCAAATACCGTCTTTGCCTATACTTTGACCTTGCCCGTCATGCTGACGATTGACTGGAAGCTGAGCTTATTGGCGATCGCACCTTACCCATTCATGTTGATGTTGGTGCGTTTGTTTAGCGATCGCCTCCGCAATGAGCAGCTAGAGGTGCAAGAAGAACTGTCTAAAATGAGCGATCTGATTCAAGAAGACATGAGCGGCATCGCCCTGATCAAGATCTACGCTCAAGAGGAAAACGAGCGGCGAGCCTTCCGACAACTGAATCAGCAACTGCTCAAGGCCAACCTAAAGCTAGCTAGAACCCGTAATACCTTGTTTCCGCTGCTGATCGGCATTGCCAGCCTCAGCATTTTGGTGCTGTTGTGGCAGGGGGCCAGAGCGATCGCCACGGGAGCGCTTAGTGTAGGTGACTTTATCGCCTTGCTCCTGTACGTCGAACGCCTGATCTTCCCGACCGCACTACTCGGCTTCACGATTACAGCCTATCAACGGGGTGAAGTTAGTATCGATCGCGTCGAGTCGATCTTGACGGTGGAACCGAAAATCAAAAATGAACCCGATGTAGTGCCGTTAGCTTTGGCAGAGGTCAAAGGTCGTCTTACAGCCCGCGATCTCAGCTTTACCTATCCTGGCGCCGTCATACCAGCGCTGCAAAATGTCAGCTTCACAATCGAACCGGGAGAAACCGTCGCGATCGTAGGGCCAATTGGGTCAGGTAAGTCCACCTTGGCAAATGCAATCCCCCGACTGCTAGATATTGCACCGGAGCAATTGTTTGTCGATGACTACGACATCACTCAGTTGCGCTTACAAGATTTGCGGTCTGCGATCGCGTATGTGCCCCAAGACAGCTTCCTCTTCAGCACCACAGTCAAGAACAATATCCGCTACGGCGACCCTCTAGCAGAACAGCCAGAGGTAGAGTACGCGTCCAAACAAGCTCAAATTCACCAAGAAATTCTCAATTTCCCACACCAGTACGAAACAGTGGTAGGTGAACGAGGGATTACGTTGTCTGGTGGGCAACGCCAGCGCAGCGCCCTAGGCAGAGCTTTATTGGTTGATGCGCCCATTTTGATTTTGGACGACGCCCTCTCTAGCGTGGACAACCAAACCGCCACCCAAATTCTGAAAAATTTGTCGGAAGGTACACAACGTAAAACGGTGCTGTTTATCTCTCACCAACTCGCTGCTGCCGCCACAGCCGATCGCATTTTTGTCATGGATCACGGTCACATTGTCCAAATGGGCACCCATGATCAACTGCTCAAGCAGCCTGGACTATACCAAACTCTATGGAGCCAGCATGCCTTAGAAGAAATGCTGCGCTAGGAACCAAAATCTGGGGTTGCAGTTTTGCGGCAAAAACCTTTATGTCAATAAACAGTGATATGATTGCCCTACTCATGCGGTTCTAGTGAGGAACAGTCACTAGAGGTAACGGGGAAAGTTCGGTGCAAATCCGACGCTGTCCCGCAACTGTGAAGGAATTTTTTGCTCAGCTAAGTAAAAATTTCCTAGCCAGGATGCCCGCCGGTGGGAAGTTCTATAGCTCTAAAGTGCGAGGTACACCATGAGAACTGCATCCCTGACTTCTGGCTCTCTACAGCAACAGGCTGTCCGCTGGACGCTTTCGGTGCCTGTGCAAGCCACCTTATTTACTTCCTTGTGTGCGTTGACGCTCTGGACGGTTTATTTCTCAAGCTATCCTGCCGCCCACAATCAAATGCACTCGCTACGCCACCATACCTTGAGTGTTAGCTGCCACTAGAATTTCGCGCTCCGTCAGAATTCTTACTCGTCAGCATCCTCAAAGGTTCTAAGTCATAATGGCAAAAATTAAACTCGTTTCGCTCCTCAGCTTATTAGGGCTGCTAGGAGCTTTAAGCTATGGTGCAGTTGGGCGATCGCAACTCCCACAGCCATCGGTGAAGCTGGCAACTGAACCATCTACCAGTCAGTTACTACCCTTTGAGGCCGATGCCGCGCAGCCCCAAAATCCAGTGCAAATGACGCTACAAGCGCTGGAGGCAACCGGGAAGCCACTGCAAAATGCCAACATTCATGTCAAACTGCTAACTCCGCCTACGAATCCTTGGTTGCCCACCGACTTTCCCATCGTTGAGGGCACCAAGCTACTGGATTTGGCGGCGATCGCCGCTAACGGTCAACTGCAATTTCAGCAAATGCTCCCGATTCGCGGTGACTACCAACTCCAAGTTGAAGTTACACCAACCGTTGCTAATGCCTTTGCACCTTTCCAGCAAACCTTAACTTTGTCCGTCGCCGAAAATTCAATTAAATATCGCAACTTCGCCATCCTAGCCGTGATTTTGGTGGCAGTAGGTTTCGGCGGCGGTTGGGTGATTGGCGGCAAGCAAGAACTGCAACCTGGAGAAATTGCCCCTCAGCGAGTTCGGCTGTTGCTGAGCGGAGCCATTGTGGTCGCGAGCGCTGCTCTGCTAGTCGTCAATATTAGTGCTGAACTCTCTCACTCCCATGAGCACTCTCACGAACATGAGCATGGAGATAAGGCGATCGCCGCTTTACCTAGCAGCTTGAAAACTCAGGGCTTAGAGGTCAAGCTATTGGGGCATCACCATGCCACGGTAGGCGAACCTGCTGAGTTGGTTGTACGGGCGATCGATGTGAAAACGGGGCAACCAGCAACTGATGTGGTGTTTGACATCAAAGCCAAATCTTTAGAAGCAGGCTGGGTTGCCTTTGCTCATCAAGCAACACCCAATAACCAAGGTGAATTTGCATGGCAACAACAGTTTTTTGATGGCGCACCCCATCAAGTGGAAGTTGAAGTCACACCCAAACCCGGTGCGGCTCGTCAGTTTTCATCCTTCAAAGTGGCTCAAGAGATTGAAGTTGAGGGCGTAGAGCCACCGTTGCGATCGCGTCTCCTCGGCCTCGGCTATTTTGTGAGCATTTTGCTGGTCGGCTTAGGACTGGGCTTATGGATACAACAACGGCGACAACCGCGATCGCTCCTTGACAGCAAGGCGTTAAATTAGACATAATGGCAAATTGTCTGTCTATTCCTGCTCGGACCAGGTGAAGGCATCACAAAAAGCTGGCATGCTGATTGTGCAAGGCATTTCATAAAGAGCATTAGCCAGCTACCTGTACGGCAACTGTTAGGAGAATTTCATGGCTTACGCAATTATTGAGACGGGTGGTAAGCAACTGCGGGTAGAACCCGGTCGCTTTTATGATGTAGAGCGGATTGCGGGTGATGTCGATGCCGCTGTCACCATTGACAAAGTGCTATTTGTGCAAAACGACGGTGAAATTTCTGTTGGTCAGCCTTTAGTAGCAGGGGCAGCAGTTCAAGGTACCATCCTGCGCCAACTGCGAGGCCGTAAAATCATCGTGTACAAGATGCAGCCTAAGAAAAAAACCCGTAAGAAGCAGGGTCACCGTCAAGAATTAACCCGCTTGATGATCAATTCCATCAACCTGAATGGCACTGAGTTAGGTGCAGGCGAAGGCTAAGATCAAGTCAGGCAGCGTTGTCAACTTGCAAAACTTGTAGAGATCTCTGAGGGAATAATGGCTCATAAGAAAGGTACAGGTAGTACTCGTAACGGTCGCGACTCGAATGCTCAACGCCTCGGCGTCAAGCGCTTCGGCGGTCAAGTGGTTCGCGCTGGCAACATCCTAGTACGTCAGCGTGGCACCAAGTTCCACCCTGGTAGCAACGTCGGTCGTGGCAGCGATGACACTCTCTTCGCTCTCGTTGATGGTGTTGTCACCTTCGAAAGAAGAGGTAAGAGCGGCAAGAAAGTCAGCGTTTATCCCGCTGCTGCTGAAGCTCCTGTTGCAGTTACTGCATAACCTAAGGCGATCGCGATTTGCTAAATCGATTGTAGGGGCACAGCATGCTGTGCCCCTACTTTGTTTGCTTAAAATCCGGAGTTTTACAGAAAGTTACTGAGTTGTGAGTGGGCAAGCAACAAGCCTTAAACTAGTAAACTGTTGAGAAATTTGAGAGTTAGTCAACCTTTCGTTACGAGGTTGCTAAGCCAGGTAGGTTTTTCTAAATTTTTTACCTTTAGTAGACGCTATGTTTCCGACCCATCGCCCTCGCCGCTTGCGTGCCAATCCTCAGCTTCGTCGGATGGTACGTGAAACCATTGTCACCACCAGCGATCTGATCTACCCGCTGTTTGCCGTTCCGGGAGAGGCGATCGCTCAGGAAGTTCGCTCCATGCCAGGCGTTTACCAACTCTCCATCGACAAAATTGTTGAGGAAGCTAAGGAAGTCTATGACTTGGGCATTCCCGCAATTATTCTGTTCGGCATTCCCGCAGATAAAGACACCGATGCAACCGGAGCTTGGCATGAGTGTGGCATGGTCCAAAAAGCGGCAACGGCGGTAAAAGAAGCAGTCCCTGACCTGATCGTCATTGTTGACACCTGCCTGTGTGAGTACACCTCTCATGGTCACTGCGGCTATTTGCAAGTGGGGGATTTGAGTGGTCGGGTGCTGAATGATCCTACTTTAGAGCTGCTGAAGAAAACAGCGGTTTCCCAAGCTAAAGCCGGTGCTGACATCATCGCGCCTTCTGGAATGATGGATGGCTTTGTGCAAGCGATTCGGCAAGGCTTAGATGAAGCGGGTTTCCAAGATCTGCCGATTCTCTCTTACGCCGCCAAGTATGCCTCGGCTTACTACGGACCTTTCCGGGATGCGGCTGATTCTGCACCCCAGTTTGGCGATCGCCGTACCTACCAGATGGACCCTGGTAATGCCCGTGAAGCGATCAAGGAAATTGAGCTGGACATTGCCGAAGGCGCGGACATGCTGATGGTCAAGCCTGCGCTGGCTTACATGGACATCATCTGGCGCGTTAAAGAAGCAAGCAACTTGCCTGTCGCAGCTTATAACGTATCCGGCGAATACTCGATGGTGAAGGCCGCAGCGCTCAATGGCTGGATCGACGAAGAAAAAGTCGTGATGGAAACCATGACCAGCTTCAAGCGTGCGGGTGCTGACCTGATCCTCACCTACCACGCTAAAGATATTGCCCGTTGGTTGGGTGCTTAACCTCTCCTCCGTCCCCTCTCCTATAAGGAGAGGGGTGCCCTCAGGCTTGCGGGTGGAATAAAGCGTCTAGGGCGATCGCTTGGGCGGCAGGCATTTGGCCGTAGGTAAAGACATAGGGTACATCGGCAGGAAGGTGGGGGATAAATTTCTCCACCGCATAAGGACTGCCGTAGATCACCAATGCTTGGAGTTGATTCGTTTCCAGCAAAAATTTAAACCAATCTTGCGCTGTCTGAGTCAGCCCAGCACTGCCCCGGAACGGGTTGCCACGAATAAATAGTTGCAGCAGGGTTGGTTGGGGCGTTGTGAGTTGAGACTCAAAGGCGATCGCTGGAGTATGACTATCTACCAATTGCAAGTGATAACCCTTGTTCTGGGGTAGGGCGATCGCCGGGGTATATCGTCCTAAAAACTCACACGCTAAGGCATCATCGACAATCACAACATTGCGTAACTGGCCCTCGCTGGGCTGACTCAGACGCGACTCTTTAGGCAGGTGCATCTGCATGGAGTCCTGGAGGATGCCATTGACGGTGGCGATCGCCTCTGGCGTCGAGAGTTGCTCTAACTGAATTGGCGGTGGCGGTAAATTTTCCCAAGCGTGGGTGATGTCAGCGCTTTCGGGCATAGGAGAGCAAACTTTGAACTTGGCCCGCCAAATCCGTTCTACCGACGCTTGAATGCGTTCTGGCGTAATCCGACCTGTCTCTACGGCTTCACATACCGCTTTGATGGCACCTGCGGGGTCAAGCGGCATCAACAAAATGTCTGCGCCTGCTTCCACTGCCAACACTGGCGCTTCATTCACGCCATAGCGGTTAGCGATCGCGCCCATGACTAAGGCATCGGTGACAATCAAGCCCTCAAAGCCTAAGTTTCGCCGCAGTTCTTGAGTCAGAATTCGATGGGAGAGCGTCGCCGGAAACTGGGCATCCCACGCAGGGATTTGCAGGTGAGCACTCATTACCGCATCGACACCTGCCGCGATCGCACTCTTGAAAGGAGGCAGTTCAATCTCAGCGAAACGTTTTTCAGAATGCGTAAGAACGGGCAAATCTAGGTGCGAATCTGTAGCAGTGTCGCCGTGGCCTGGAAAATGTTTAGCAGCCGTCAGAACGGGATGCTGTTGAGCACCTTGAATAAACGCTGTTGCCAGCTTCGATACCGTTTCGGGCGTTTCCCCAAATGCCCGGACGTTGATCACTGGGTTATTAGGATTGTTGTTGACATCCACAGTTGGAGCCAACACCCAGTTAAGGCCGATCGCTAGCGCTTCTTGAGCCGTGTAAGCTCCCATCGCCTCGGCATAGTGCAAAGCTTGGGCTAAATTAGTTTGGGCGATCGCGTTAAGGGCCATCGGGGGCGGAAACCAAGTGGCACCGGAAAAGCGCTGCCCTACCCCTTCCTCAATATCAGCGGCAATTAGGAGGGGAATTTGCGCCCAGTCCTGGAGTTGTTGCGATCGCAGAGCAATTTCGGCGGCACTCCCACCTAACAAAATCACGCCACCTACACCCAGATCTTGCACCCAGTGTTGCAATGTGGCAGCGGGAGGCTCCCAAACGGGATACTGAATTTGATGGTCAAACAAATACCCTGAGGCTCGGACAACAACCATCTGAGCCACTTGCTCAGCCAGGGATAAGCTCTCCCAGTTGGGCAATGGAGAAGTCACGCTAGATCCGACCAAAGGTTTTAATCCTCATCCTCATCCTCAGCTCCAACCAAATCTTGCTCCCAGTCGTCTGCGTCTTGGTCAACTTCTGCGGCTGCATCGTCAGGCTTGCGGTCTTGACTCAACTGGTTAATCAGAGAGAGAACACGGGTGCCGCGCTCAATCGAGCGATCTTCGACAAAAATCACTTCTGGGGTGCGTCGCAGCCGAACCCGCTGTCCTAGTTCGCTACGAACATAGCCTGTCGCTGACTTCAGCCCCGCCATTGTCTCCTCTCTCGCTTCATCGCTGCCATAAATGCTGACGAAGACTTTGGCATGCTGCAAATCGCCCGATACGTCTACGTCGGTGACGCTGACCATGCCCGTACCCACTCGGTCATCTTTAATGCCAGAGAGGAGCATTTGGCTGACTTCTCGTTTAATTAATTCTGAAACGCGAGAGACGCGACGACTAGTAGCCATAACAAACCTGCTCTTTAACTCGAAAGCGAGACGTACATTTTACTGCGTCCGTACTCGAAACATGAGCCTCGTGTCAGGGCAGATGCTCGGTACAGACTTCTAATTTAGGCAGGGGTTGAGCAGTCAACCTCTCTCCAGAGAAATGAAGTGCTTAAGCGGGGCTTAGTCCTAGCATGGCCCGGAGCGTCAGACTGAGAAAGACCAAGCCTGCGACGAAGATGCCTGTCAAGGCGATCGCGGTAGTGGGCTTCTTAAAGAGGGGGATTAAAGGTCTGACAGCATTTAGGAAGACTCCCAAACCAATACTGATGAAGTAGGTGGGGTAGCGAGATACGTTAACCAAAAAGTCTCTCATGGCTTTGATCTAGTAGCGGGTTTCAAAGTTGAAGCTTGCCCAGGTGCTGAGTCCGACTTTTATTTTAATGCCATAAGTAGTTTCTCTAGGGCTGAAGTGGCAAGCTGCAAGATTTCTCTACAACGTCTAGAACGTTTAGGTTAGGGTTTTACCATCAGACCGCAGACAATTCAGCAGGAAGGCCATACACTAGGTATAAAAACTTAAGCAGCATGGATGATTTAGATACACGGGAATGGCTGCTAACGAATGGATTAGGTAGCTTTGCCAGTGGTACCGTTTGTGATGCTCATACCCGCACCTATCATGGTTGGCTATTTGCCGCCCTCGATCCGCCTAGCCAACGCACGCTCCTCCTTTCTCACATTGAAGCAAGTTTGGAGATTGCGGGACAGGTCTTTGCCTTAGGCACGCATTATTGGTTAAACGATGCCATCGCTCCTCAGGGCTTTAGACTTTTGCGATCTTTTACGGTGGACCCCGTTCCAACTTGGGTTTGGGGAGACTTTCCTGGGCAACTCACCCGCCGATTGATCTTGCCCTATGGCTGGGTAAGCGATCGCGACTCCACGTCATCTCTTGCCCAGGGCAATCCGTCATCTCGCTTTAGACACCAAACTTTGATCCAATACAGCTATGCAGGCAGTGAGGTAGCAACACTAAGATTGCGGCCTTTGATTGGCGATCGCGATTTTCACCACCAACAACGAGCCGAACCGGAAGTCCGTTTTTCCCAAATTGTGGGGCAGCAACAACTGCTATTGCAAGCGATTCGTCCTGGTATTGTGGGCACACCGTGGCATCTACGCTGGACGCAAGGCAACTATGAACCCGATGGCCTCTGGTACTGGAACTACCACTACCCAGCAGAAACTCAACGCGGACTAGCTGACTACGAAGACCTCTACAGCCCTGGGTATTTGACTGCGGTTCTGCAACCCGGTGATCAGTTAACCTTAGAGGCTAGCGTCGGTTGGCCAGAATCAGAGCTGCCTTTGCTCAATCACTCCTTGTTCACAGCAGCCATTCAAGCCGAGCAACAGCGATTGGCCCACGACTTTGCTGCGGTTCTACCTGCGTCTGCTCAAGCTCTAACCTCCACTCCCCCAGAAAAACCGCCTGAGTTAAAACCTAGCGATGCGAGTCATTTATGGCATCAATTACTCAGGGCAGGCGACCAGTTTTTGGTGTATCGCGCTTCGATTACAGGCCCAACTGTGATTGCTGGATATCCCTGGTTTAACGATTGGGGACGGGACACGCTGATTGCCCTACCAGGCTTAGCCTTGGCAACGCAACGTTTTGACTTAGCCAAAGGCTTACTGCAAACTTTTGGGCACTATTGTCACTTGGGTCTGATTCCGAACGCCTTTCCCGACGTGGGTGTGCAGCCTTCCTACAACAGCATTGATGCTGCTTTGTGGTGGATTGAAATTCTTGGTCTCTATCTGGAAGCAACCGCAGACTGGGAATTCTTGGCGCAACAATACCCAGTGGTGCAAAAAATCTACAAAGCTTTTATTGCAGGTACACTCTACAACATCCGGGTGGATGCCGCGGATGGCCTCGTCACCTGGGATGCTCCCGGCGTGGCCCTCACCTGGATGGATGCGGTAGTTGAGGGTAAGCCGATTACGCCTCGGCGGGGCAAGCCGATAGAAATCAATGCTTTGTGGTACTCAGCTCTGCGCTGGGCGAGCCAGTGGGCTGAACGCTTAGATAAAGAGGCTGTTACTAATCCTGAGACGTTGGTTAACCAAGCTCGACGCTACCGCCAACATGCCGATCAGGTCCAAGCGTCGCTGCAGCAGTTTTGGAATCGCGAGCAGCAATACTTTTACGACACCATTGAACCGGACGATCGCCCAGACCCCAAAATCCGTCCCAATGCAGTTCTGGCGTTGTCTCTGCACCACTGCGGCTTCCCAGCAGAACAAGCCCGTCAAGTGTTGCAAGTGGCTCGCGATCGCCTACTCACTCCCTATGGCTTACGCAGCCTCGACCCCGCTGATCCTGACTACGTGGGGTACTATCTGGGTCAACCAGGAGGTGTGGCACCCCAACCGATTCGTGATTGTGCTTACCATCAAGGCACCGTTTGGAGCTGGTTAATTGGTCCTTTTGTGCGAGCTTGGGAACGCTTCTTCGACACCCAGGACAGCGAACCCTTACCTTTTGACTGGCAACCACTGCTTGATCACCTGCAACAACAAGCTTGCCTCGGTTCGATTTCCGAAATTTTTGATGGCGATGCCCCTCACAATCCCCAAGGGGCGATCGCCCAAGCTTGGTCAGTGGCAGAAGTGATCCGCCACTGGCCATGCCGAGAGTAGCTACGCTGTTTTAGCGATCGCTGCTGGAACTTGGGACTTCAGGTAGGCCAGAAATTGGCTCAATTCGTTGTTAGTCAGCTTCGAGCGAGTCTCCTTACCTGCAAACTGCTGCTTGAGATAGTTACGGCCCTGAAGCTCAGTCCAGCCCAAACGCTTCATCTCGTGAGTAGTTTCCTGCATCAACCGCTCGCGGCCCACCGGCCCGTCTGCGATCGGCGTAGGCTCCCCGCTCCAACCGTTCTCCAAAGCAAACTTAGCGGCTCTGCCATCGCCTTTTCCCTGCATGTAGCGGATAAAGGATTCTTTGCCTTGCCGCCCCTTTTGCTCATCGAGGTAAGCACACAGGCCAAACTGCTCGGCTGCATCTTTGAAGGCGTTACGAAAAGCGCGCACAGGTGGTGTTCCAATGATTTTGGCTTTACCGCGATCGTTCATCTCTGGAAAGGTTTTGTCGTCGCCAATGCCAGTGCGCGTGACCCCACAGATAGTAAGTTCGCAGCGAATCACGGTATAGTCGCCTGTCGTAATCGGGTCGCTATACTGACTACTCCATTCACCAGGGCAGACCGCATTGAGCCGTTGCGTAATAATTTGGTGCGGCACAAAAAACCAGCGCCCGCCTCCGGGCAAGTCTCGCTCTTTGTGCTCCTCTGGCAGAAACCACGCTTGCAGTTGCGGCAGAATTTCTTCGAGTTTCATAGGTTTGGGGTGCAATAACTAGATGCCTGAAGTCAGGCGGGAACTTGAATCAAAATCTCTACCTTCTATTGTCTCCAATAGAACGGGCGATCGCCTAGGGGAAATCACGACTCGGTGAGGATGAGCCGGAACCCACCAGAAACTTGGCTAAACTAAGCTTAAAGTTGCCACCGCTGCCATGACTTATGCACCTAACTTGGGCACGCCAGAAGATGCACTAGAGGATGTTATATTTCCCCCCAGTGACTTGCTGAGTGATGAGCCACCCTTGGAAAGCTATTTGCACTTGCAACAACTCCTGCTGCTGTTAAAGTGCCTGGATTGGTGCTGGCACCAGGGAGGACTAACAGCCCGCGACGATTATTTTGCGGCAGGCAATCTCACCATTTATTACAGCCCTCGCCAACGCAAGTCTGAGCAATTCCGGGGGCCAGATTTCTTTGTCGTCCTTGGCACAGAGCGGAAGCCTCGGAAAAGTTGGGTGGTTTGGGAGGAAGAAGGCAAATATCCCAACATCATTGTGGAACTGCTGTCGCCCTCTACTGCTGATACCGACCGAGGTTTGAAAAAGCAAATTTATCAAGATATTTTTCGGACCCCAGACTATTTCTGGTTCGACCCGGAACGCCTGGAATTTGCTGGTTTTCACCTGGTAGATGGCCGCTACGAACCCTTAGAACCTAATTCTCAAGGTTTGTTCTGGAGCCAGCAATTACAGCTATTTTTGGGCATTCATAAAGCTCAGTTGCGCTTCTTTACGGCTGAAGGCCAGCTAGTACCCACACCAGAAGAATCAGCGGAGGCGGAACGACAGCGAGCCGAACAAGAGCAGCAACGAGCCGATCGCCTTGCTGCGAAGTTACGAGAATTAGGCGTAGATCCTTCAGAAATTTAGCAGAGCGATCGCCCAAGCATGAGCTAACTTGAGACTAAAGCATTCCAGGAGGAAATTCATGGTTGCTGAAGTTCGAGAGTTTGATGCCAAGAGTTTTGTCAAAGTCCGGGCCTCTCTGGATGCGAGGGAACAAAGCTGGTTAACTTGGGCAGGCTCAATTTATGCCTTCATTCCCGGAGAGAAACGGCAACGGCTGTTCAAAATGGTGGGTATGAGCGTCAGCCGCTGTATACCAGCAGAGCAGGAGGGAGTCTGGGACTTTGTCTCACGAGAACTGACTTATTACCTCGACCCTCATACCAACGAGATTTTGCATCAATGGCACAATCCTTGGACGGGTGAGACATTGCCTGTAATGCATGTCGCTAACAACCCGGTGCAAGGTTACTTTCAAGGTCAGTTTCCAGCCCAAGTGGATGGTGAAATTGCCACCTTCGTATTTGATTTGTTCCCAACTTATCCCAACCCTCTAGCGGGAGACGATCGGTTTCGGGAGTACAGCCCTCAAGCTATCTATCAAGCGGCGGAACTGTTCAAACTTACGGTGCCTTTGGCAGAGCTGCTCAATCCTGAACTCAATTCGGTTTCTCAATTGCACCTCGGTTGGGATCGCATTGGGCCTTGGCTACCCTGGATGAAGATGGGCGATCGCCCTGGTCAGCTCATTTACAGTGCTTATGGCAGTAAGGTGAATGGCTTAGCTGACTTACCGCCACAGTTACAGTCAGAGATCAACACGAGAGTTCCTGCTTACCAATCAGCTCCTCAAGCTCCTCAAGATGAGTCAGATGTAACTTCTTGGATCTACTTCAAACAGCACTTTGCCGACTATTTATCAGGAGCCACCTTTCCGATTTCAGAATGAGAAACTGCGCCCGGTTTAATCATCATGAAACAAGTGATTCGCTGGATTGGTTTATGGCTGGCACTCTCCCTCTTCCTCACCTCTGTCGCTCATGCTGCCCCACTAGACACGGCGCTTGACCAAGGCAGGGTGACAGATGCAGTCCCTCTGATTGAACAAACTTGGGAAAAGCAATACGAAGATTACTTTCGCGTCAATTTTCCAGACCCAACTATTACGGCGGCAGATGTAGCCAAAACCCTGAGTCAACTAGCAACGCAAACAGGCCAAAAGCCAGCTCTGATCTATGTTGTGCCCAGAGCCAAACAACTAGAACTGGTACTCATTAGCCCTGGTCAACCCCCAGTGCAAAAACGCGTTGCAGCGGCTCCTGCTTCGGTGTTGTTGCCTAAGGTCAAGCAGTTTAGCCTAGCGATCGCTGACCCTCGCCTCAAGCCTAGCAATCAGTATTTGCCAGCCGCCCAGCAACTCTATGAATGGATGATTGCGCCGTTAGAAGCAGAGTTGGCTGCTCAAAAAATCGACACGTTGATCTTTTGCTTAGGGGTAGGGCTGCGTACATTACCCTTGTCAGCGCTACATGATGGGCAGCAGTTTCTAATCGAGAAGTACAGTCTGTCTCGGATTCCTGCTTTTACTTTGACGGATACTCTCTACAGCGATATTCGTAGGGCACCTGTTTTAGCGATGGGCGCTTCTAGCTTTAAGGAGCATATCCCTTTGCCAAGCGTTCCCGTAGAGTTATTCTTGGTGGCTCGGAATACTAAATCTCGGCGATTTTTTCTCAATCAAGACTTCACTTTGGCGAATTTGCAGCGCCAACGCACCAGTCAAGCTTTCAAAATTATTCACTTGGCGACTCACGCTGACTTTCAACCAGGATCTCCTCGCCATTCCTATATCCAGTTGTGGGATGACAAGTTGCAGCTGAACGAAATGCAGCAGTTGCGTTGGCAAAAGCCTCCGGTGGATTTGTTGGTGCTGAGTGCCTGTAAAACAGCAATTGGCGATCGCAATGCGGAGTTAGGGTTTGCGGGGCTGGCGGTGCAAGCGGGGGTGAAGTCGGCGATCGCGAGTTTGTGGTATGTCAGCGATAGAGGGACTTTAAGCTTGATGAGTGAGTTTTATCGCCAACTACAAACGGCTCCGATTAAGGCGGAGGCTTTGCGGCAAGTGCAGATCTCGCTATTGCAGAAGCAGGTGCGGATTGAAAATGGTCAGTTACGCAGTTCTAGGGGACCGTTTTCGCTACCTCCAGAACTGGCAGGGCAGAATGAGGATCTCTCGCATCCTTATTATTGGGCGGCGTTTACAGTGGTGGGGAGTCCTTGGTAGGTTGGGGGTGTTGGGGTATAGCGAAGTCTGTTGAATCCGAGCCTTTGGGGGCACTCGCCCCCAAACCCCCGCTGAGGGACGGTTGCGTCCTCCAGACCCCCTCCAAACGAAGCTGATGATTAGGTGTTTCGAGTTTGGGGTCGTTACTTTTTAGCGTCTGATTCCTCGCCCTTCACTCTTCCTTTTTCATCCTTCCTACTTCATCCTTCATCCCTCATCCTTCCCCACCCACTAATGTCCAAAAGTAACCATCAGGAGCAGTAAAGGAGAAGCTGGATTCACCAAATTCGTTGGGGATGATGGCTGTGATTTGTTGAGCGGAACTGGATTGGATGCGATCGCGGAATGCTTCTAGTCCTTGGACGCGGTAGGTGTAAAGGGACATGCCAAGGCTTCCGGGTTGGGCCTGGGTGTGGCGATCGCGGAGTGGAATAGATTCGGGAAAACGAATGATGTAGAGTCTACCGGAGCGGGCGGCTTGCAGGTCTGTGGTGGAGGAGCGGGGTTCGTCGAAGGCGGTGACGAGGAAGTGTTCTCCGGGTGCTAGGTCAAAGATTTGGCGTCCGGCGGGTGAGCTTTCGTAGCTGGTTTCGACGTCGTCTCGCACGCGCACTAAGCCCAGCACGTCTTCGTAAAATTTGAGAGTGGTTTTGCTGTCGTCTTGAATCACCAAGCCCATGTGAGTGAACTGGCTGGTTTGGAAGCGGGCATGTTCGTGGATGGTGCCGTAATGGGGCAGGCTGTAGCCAAATCGCTGAAACAAGACTTGGCGGGCTAGAGGTTGCAGGAGCAGCATTTCGCGCACGCCGATCGCATCGCCGGTAAAAGGCTGACTTTTGCGATCTTTGTTATAAATGACTTCCCAGTGAGGCTGGATGTAGCGGATGGGCCATCCCGCAGCAGCAGCTTCTTCGGCATGGTTCCACAGAGTGAGAGCATCAGCGGTCATGGTAGTGGCCCAACGGTTGCCTTTCACCTTCATGGAGCCTAACCCTAAGCCTTCGTTGGTAGGGTGCTCCCAAACCATGAGGCGAATCAGACCATGATCAACGTTTTGGTGGAATAACCGCAGCGATCGCACGGCTGAATTCACGCCATACAATTGCTGAGCAGTTTCTGACGGCAACTCGCCAATTTGCCCAATCCGATAGCCAAATTGCTCCCAGTACTGAAGCGGTGCTAGTGGGTCTACCACACCGATACAAACTTCGTAGATGCCTGCAACAATTTTGGGTTGGCTGGAAATCATCGAAAATGCCACCAACGAAATTGAAGTGTATAGGCAGCATATTCTAATCTAGCCTGCTAGATTGGCAATGCCCGTTATCTTATCCACGCCACAAGTGGCTTTATGGTAAAAAAACTGTTTTCGCTTGGTCTATTAGTCTTTATCCCTATTTCCATTGCGGCAGAACAACTGCACTGGGGATCACTGGCCGTCTTTATCACCTCGGCGATCGCGATCGTTCCGTTGGCAATTTGGTTGAGTACAGCCACCGAGGAAGTTGCTGTCATCACTGGCCCCTCCATTGGTGGGTTATTAAACGCCGTTTTTGGCAACGCCACCGAGTTGATTATTGCCTTGGTTGCACTCCGGGCAGGCCTGATTGATATTGTGAAAGCCAGCATCACAGGAACCATCATCAGTAACCTACTTTTGGTGATGGGCCTATCGATGTTTTTGGGTGGTTTGCGCTATAAAGAGCAAGACTTTCAACCGATTGTGGCGCGGGTCAATGGTTCATCCATGACCCTGGCAGTGACCGCACTCGTCTTACCTGCGGTCGTGCTCTACACCTCCGATGGTGTTGAACCAACGGCGATGACCAACCTTTCCCTCACCGTCGCCGCAGTTCTGATCATTGTTTACGGCTTAACTTTGTTGTTTTCTCTTAAAACCCATAGTTATCTCTATGAAGTCGGGCTATCAGATTTAGAAGAATCAACGGCTGCCCAAACTTCGCACTCCGAGACAACTACGCACAAACCCAGCCTACCGCTCTGGATTAGCGTCCTGATCATAGCCACGCTGGGAGTCGCCTTTGAGTCAGAATTGTTTGTCGGCGTCGTCGAGGAAGCTACCGCAGGCTTAGGACTGACACCCCTCTTTACTGGTGTTATTCTGTTGCCCCTAGTGGGTGGTGCCGCAGAATATGTGACCGCCGTTCGCGTCGCCATCAAAAACAACATGGACCTGTCCGTCTCCGTCGCGATGGGGTCCAGCCTCCTAGTCGCCCTGCTAGTTGCCCCCATCTTAGTCCTCGTCGGACAAATCATCGGCCAACCCATGGACCTCAGTTTCAACCCCTTTGAAATCGTCGCCGTCGCGATCGCCGTCGTCGTCGCCAACCTAATCAGCCTAGACGGACGCTCCAACTGGCTAGAAGGTGCACTCTTGCTCGCAACCTACACAGTCCTAGGAGCCGCTTTTTACTTCCATCCAGCGTAGGGGGAGAGAAAGCGAGGAGAGAGGGGTGAGGAGAGAGGGGTAAGGAGTCAGAAGCTAAAAAGTAACGACCAAAGACTCGAACCCCTCACACTTAAACTCGTTTGGAGGGGGTCTGGGGGACGGTTGCGTCCCCCAGCGGGGGTTTGGGGGCGAGTGCCCCCAAGGCTCGGATTCACTCAAAGTGAGCTAAATCGCCAACTTTGCGATCGCCCGCTCCACCGCTTGTAAAGCCTGAGCCACCTCCGCTTCACTCACAATCAACGGTGGCACCCACCGCAGCACCTTCGGCCCCGCCGGAACCAACAACAACCCCTCCGCCATTGCCGCCTTCACAATATCACCCGCCGTCAACGCCACCTCTGGCTGCAACACCAAGCCAGTGATCAAGCCCCAACCGCGCACCTCAGCGAGCAAGGTGGGATAACGCTGAGCGATCGCCTCTAACCCAGCCCGCAATTGCTCTCCCCTGGCTTGAACATTCGCCAGCAAGTTTTCCTGCTCCAGCGTGTGGCAGACACTCAAAGCCACGCCACAGACAAACGGATTGCCACCGAAAGTGCTGGCATGGTCGCCTGCCTCAAAGACATCGCAGAAAGACTTGCACAGCAGCGCCCCAATCGGAATGCCACCACCCAAACCCTTGGCAGACGTAAAGACATCCGGCTCAATCCCCAGGTTCTCGTAGCCCCAAAGCTTGCCAGAGCGGCCCATGCCGACTTGCACTTCATCCAGCATTAGCAAAATGCCTGTTTGGTCGCAAATTTCGCGAATCCGCTGGAAGTAAGCCACATCCCCCGGATTTACGCCCCCTTCGCCTTGCAACGGCTCCAGTAGAATTGCCGCCACTCGCCGCTCTTGGCTGTCTAACTCCGCGATCGCTGCTTCTAGCGCTGCCAAGTCGTTGTAGGGCACATAGTGGAACCCTGGCACCAGCGGATTAAAGTTCTTCTGGTACTTGGGCTGGCCTGTAGCCGTAATCGCCGCTAAGGTACGTCCGTGGAAACTGGCATGAGCTGTGATGATCACCGGATCGCTAATATTTAGAACCGTGTGAGCATACTTACGAGCTAGCTTGATCGCTCCTTCATTTGCTTCCGCGCCAGAGTTACAGAAAAAGGCGCGATCGGCACAAGAATGCTCCACCAGCCACTTCGCCAGTTCACCTTGCTGCGGAATGTAGTAGAGATTGGAGACGTGATGTAGCGTTTGGATTTGCTGCGTTACAGCGGCCACCAAAGCGGGGTGAGCATGACCCAAAGTACAGGTGGCGATCCCCGCCACAAAGTCTAGGTACTCTCGGCCTTCTGTGTCCCAAACGCGGCAACCCAATCCTCGCTCCAGCGCCAAGGGAAAACGCCCGTAGGTGGTCATGACATATTCATCAAACTCAGCTGCATTAAAGGGAGCAGCTGCTGGCTCTACAGGAAGATGTGGGACTAGCGTTTCTGGGCTCACAGACTTAATCCTTGTACGAGTACTAAACTGCGAAAAACTGGTCAAACTCCTAGATTAATCGAATTTTGCGAAAACCTGTGCAGCTTCTAGGCAGAGTTTATTCAAGGTTTCTTAACGACTAAACTTTGGACTGAACTATAGGGCAACTTCAGCTTGCTCAATCAATCTTGTCGTTTGCAACTACCTCTTTCCTAAGCCATGCACTTGAGCCAACTGACTGGATTTTCTGGAAACATATCTTTATTGCTGATCACTTCCAATCAAGGGCAAGTTGCAGCCTTAGTTCCCACGCTGATTATTCTGTTGCTCGTCGCTACGGTCGTTGCCTTGTTGTCGCGGCGATTTCGGATTCCCTATGTGACTGGGTTGGTGTTGGCAGGACTCGCGATCGCCGAATTTTTGCCCAATCGCATCGGCTTGGATTCTTCCCTGATTCTGAATTTGTTTCTGCCAATTCTGTTGTTTGAAGCGGCGATCAACACCGATATCAGTCGTCTGCGGAGTCTGATAAAGCCGATTGTGCTGTTGGCAGGACCGGGTGTGGTGATCGCGTCGGGGATCACGGCCATCATCCTGAAATTTGGTTTAGAACTCGCCTGGATTCCAGCCCTCCTGCTTGGCGTGATTCTAGCAATCACCGATACGGTTTCGGTCATTGCTGTGTTTAAGGAAGTTCCCGTTCCAGCACGACTTTCCACCATCGTCGAAGGAGAGAGCTTATTCAATGACGGCATTGCTCTCGTTCTATTCAGCTTGATTTTGAAGGTTTATGAAACGGGCTCCGTCACTGTAGGCGAAAGTATTCAAGAACTAATCGTGGTGATTGTGGGGGGTTCTTTAGTCGGGGCGGCTTTAGGATACTTAAGCACTGAGTTATTTGTGCGCTCAGATGACCCACTCAGCAGCATTTTGCTCACTGTGGCCGTGGCCCTCGGAGCCTTTCAGCTTTCCCAATTGATTGCTGTTTCTGGGGTGGTAGCGGTGGTCGTGGCGGGGTTAATTCTCGGTAACTTGGGCCTGTCGCGGGGGGTGTCTGCATCCAGTCGGATCACGCTATTGAGTTTCTGGGACTACGCGGGATTCGGGGTCAATACCTTTATCTTTTTGCTAATTGGCTTAGAAATTGATTTACCCGTGCTGTGGCGGACGCTGCCTGCGGTGTTGCTAGGAGTCTTGGCCTACCAAGTCGGGCGATCGCTCTGTGTGTACCCTTTGCTGGCAGTCGTCGGTTGGTTCGACCGTGCTGTGCCGTTGCGCTGGCAGCATGTGCTGTTTCTCGGCAACATCAAAGGGTCGTTGTCGATGGCCTTAGCGCTCAGCTTGCCAGCCAGCTTACCCGGGCGCGGCGAATTAATTGTGTTGGTGTTTGGGGCAGTGTTGCTGTCGTTGGTGGTTCAAGGATTGGGCTTACCTTGGGTCGTTCGGCAGTTGCAACTGTCTCAAATCTCCGATGCAGGCCAACAGGTGGAAGAGTTACAGGCGCAGCTAATTGCTGCCAAAGCGGCTCAAGACGAGTTGGATGGTTTACTCAAAACTGGAGTGTTACCCCGTTCTATCTTTGAAGAAATGCGCTCTGGCTATCAGGTGCGCGTGGTATCGGCAGAAAAAACTCTACGCGACTTGTTCAACCGCCGCATTGATACTGCCAATGTGGGCAATGGAGCGGCAGAAACCTTTGGCGATCGCATTAAGCTCGATGCCATCCGCAGACGCTTACTTTTGGTAGAGAAAGGCGCGCTCAATGATGCGCTGCGGAAACGGGTTTTGTCTGAAGTGATCGTGCGATCGCGTTTGCGCCAGATTGATGAGCAATTATTAAAGCTAGAAGACGATTAAAGCTAGTATTCAATTTCTGATTTCTCAACTTCTAGAACAGAATAAGAAGCAGCGATCGCCGAATCGCGAAGTTCAATTTGACAGGAAGTTTTATCTAAGTTTTTGCTTGAGGTGGTTCTACCTTAACTTTTTGAGGGCCGAGTCAATGCCTGACTTCATTCGCCCTCAATAGCGACCACCCCTAGCAAATAACTACTTATTTCTGCACTTTAGAAGGCTCTTGACTACTAGGTGGAGTTGGCAAAATGGATTTCACCTGACCATCAGAAGGCTGAGATAACTTAGCACCAGTTTGATAAGGAATGGCAAATTCGGGTTTCATAAGTAATAAGGGTGTTTGTTATTAGATATTTCAGATTTCATGTTAGTAGTTTGAGCCCTTAAATTTTCTCTATCTCAAGCATTGTGATGCAAGGCTAACTCCATGTAGGAGTTCCACCTCATGACATATCTCCTTCAAAAGGCTTTTGTATCAAGTGCAGCCCTGCACAAAATCAATTACCTCATGCAAGGTTCCTGGCTTAGTGACAATTAAAATGGTTGATCCGGGTTCTAACACAGTGCTGCCGTTGGGGATTTTCAGCGAGGTTTGCGGGTGGGTTTGATAGCCAATGATCAAAGATCCGGTCGGAAAGCGTTGATCTTGTGCCACTTCTGCCACACTGCGCCCGACCACATGACATTGGTTGGGAATTGCTAGCTTTAATACTTCAATCTGGCCTTGCTCAAAGTGCATGATCGATTCCACCTCTGGATATTCGATCGCATTCACCATTGTCGATACCGCTAGCTCGATCGCATTGATCACATGCGTCGCTCCAGCAATGCGGTAGGGTTCACCAAAGTCTCGATGCCGCATCCGCACCATGATTTGCGGCACCCCGTAATGCTTACCTAAAGTAGCCATTGCTAAATTCAGGGCATCATCTCGCAGGACCGCAGCCAAAGCATCGGCTTTGCGAATTCCCGCTTCCAGCAAAACTTCTGTGCTGACAGCACTGCCTTCAAAAGCCATGACTCCCACTTGCTCGCGGGCGTAGCGGCAAGCCACTGGGTCAATGTCTATCACCGCCACCGTATGTCCTAAATCCACCAATCTCTGGGCCAAGTTAAGCCCGATTAGCCCTGCTCCCCCAATCAGTACGTACATTGCTTTCCCTTGATGAAGGCCCCTTGCTTTACTTTACAAGTTGTCAACAACTCGCGGCTGTACCACGAGTCACCTGTCCTAGAGAGAGGAGCTCGCAACGTTTTTGCACCACACCCCTCGATCGCGGGTATTCTGCAAACAGAGACCCTTTAGCGTTGCTATGTGAATCCCGATAACCTCTTTAACTCTCAAGCCACCATTGAGCAAAGATATCGACGCATCAAAGCTGAATTGATCGGCGGCGCGATCGCTCTCATGGGAGTGTTTCTGATTGGCACGATTTGGTATTGCTGGGTTGAGGGGTGGCGCTGGCTGGATGCTGCCTACATGACCGTAATTACTCTAGCGACCGTTGGCTTTATGGAAGTCCATGAGCTGGGCGATCGCGGACGGTTATTTACTATCATCTTGATTTTGATGGGAGTGGTGGCGATCGGCTATATCGTCAATCGGTTCACAGAAGCATTGATTCAAGGGTACTTTCAAGCAGGACTGCGGTTACAGCAGCGACGGCGCATCATGGAATCACTGACACAACACTATATTCTCTGTGGGTTTGGGCGAACGGGTCGTCAGATTGCTTTAGAGTTTAAGGCTGAGGGCATCCCCTTTATTGCCATTGATTCTGATCTGGCGGAGGTGCACGAAGCGCAGGAGCTAGGCTATGTGGCCATTCAAGGCGATGCCACGCTCGACGAGGTACTAACTGGGGTGGGGATTGAGCGAGCCGTTTGTTTGGTAGCAGCTTTGCCTTCCGATGCCGAGAATCTCTACACCGTGCTTTCGGCCAAAACTCTGAATCCGCAAGTCCGGGCGATCGCCAGAGCCAGCACCGAAGAAGCCCTCAAAAAGCTACAACGAGGGGGTGCAGATGCTGTTGTATCGCCTTACATCACGGGCGGTAAACGCATGGCCGCCGCTGCCCTCAGACCTCAAGTGATGGATTTTGTCGACGGTATTTTGACTGGGACAGACCGAGCATTCTACATGGAGGAGTGCTTACTGGAGCCAGGCACTTGCCCCTATGTCGGCCAAACTCTACGGGAAGCTCGTCTGCGATCGCAAACCGGAGCCTTAGTGCTAGCAATTCGTCGGGCCGACGGTAGCTTGATTGCCGGTCCCACTGCCGACACAACTTTGATGACCGGGGATGTGCTCATTTCTATGGGAACCGCCGAGCAACTGCGCGAACTCAATCAAGTCCTAGGTCCGATTCGCCACCGCGTGCCCCGCTTACCTAAGCACACTTAAGGTGCGGTTAAAGCATGACCACATTGAGCACAAAAGCGATCGCTGAGGCTAACTGCTTTGCCACACTGCGAGCAGAAGCGCTGGGCTGATTCGGTGGAGGAAGGTGCGGGAGCGGGAGCGGGAGTTAAAGGAGTTGAAGTGACGGGAGGGGTGCCAATCTGCATTTGCATATTGCCCATTCGCATCTGCATGGGTTCTAGCTGCATTTGCATATCTCCCATCTGCATGGGCGGCATAGACGGCAGCGGCGACATCGGCGGCAGGGGTGATAGGGGAGCGATCGGCAGCATGGGTGGCATAGATGATGCTGCAGCAGCACCAGTATTGGTTCCAGCCACTGGTTGGAGTGGTAAAGTTTCTGCCCCTGTCAAGCTGGGTGGCGCAGTCAACAGATTGAGCCTGCCCCCTGCCAGTTGCACAAAGAATTGACCTTGAGCCGATTCAATCCGCAAGATCCAGCCAGCCGAAGTTCGGAATAAGGTGGGCGGCACCACCCAATGACCTGTGGTGAGGCTAGTCCACTGACTCTGCTGCTGACTCGTACTGGCGCTGGTCAAGGCGATCGCAGTTTGGGTTCCTACGTTCTCGACCTGGAGTTGCTCGGTACTGCTGAGATTGCCAATGTAAGCCATAGAAAGATTAAGCATGGCGATCGCGTTCACTAGCAAGTTAACGTGGAAGTTCGGAGAACGGGTATTAAGATTCCCTAGAAAAGTTTCGGGCAGGTTTCAGGAACAGCGGCGAGTGATAGAAATTGTTATTTGACTCTAAAGCGTTCTAAAGAAGATTCCGTATCAGTGGCTACAGTATCGAACTCTCTCAGCCTCTATCAAGGATGAATGAGTCCAGCAAGGTGGGTGGTTTGCCGTGCGATTTGATCATTATGATCCAGAGGGTTTTTATGACGAGTTGTTTATTGCCAAAAGTAAGCCCCGTCCGGAAGCCACCCTCTTAATCGAGCGGTTTAATTCTTTCTCCGCTAGTGAAATCAAACGTCGCCAGCAATCTGCCCAGATCGCCTTGATGAAGTTGGGCGTAACGTTCAATGTCTATAGCGATGGTCAGGGCACCGAGCGCATCATGCCCTTTGACATCATTCCTCGCATTGTCTCGGCGCAGGAATGGAAAGAACTAGAACAAGGCTTAAAGCAACGCATCTACGCGCTGAACTTGTTTCTGCATGACATCTATAACGAGCAAAAAATTCTGCGGGATAGTGTGATTCCGGCAGAGCTGATTTATTCAGCCACTGGATTTCTCAAGCCTTGCCTGGGGCTGAATCCACCGGGAGGCATTTGGTGTCACATCACTGGGACTGATTTGGTGCGCGATCGCGATGGTCGCTGGTATGTGCTGGAAGACAACCTCCGCTGTCCTTCTGGCGTGTCCTATGTGCTAGAAAATCGCCGCGTCATGAAGAGTACTTTCCCGCAACTCTTCAACACCATGCCGATTCAGCCCGTAGAGGACTACTCCAGTCACCTGCTAGAAACCTTGCTGAATCTAGCCCCAGAGCATCTAAGCGATCCTACCGTGGTGGTGCTGAGCCCTGGTATCTATAACTCAGCCTACTTTGAGCATTCCTTTTTGGCCCAGCAGATGGGCGTGCAACTGGTGGAAGGGCGTGATCTAGTCGTGGCGGATGGCTATCTGCAAATGCGAACCACCAAAGGCTTGCAGCGCGTGGATGTGATCTACCGTCGCATTGATGATGATTTTATCGACCCGCTAGCCTTTCGCTCAGACTCGATGCTCGGTGTTCCAGGCTTGATGGACGTGTATCGCGCCGGACGAGTCGCCCTCGCCAATGCGTTAGGAACTGGGATCGCTGACGACAAAGTGATTTACGCCTATGTGCCACAAATCATTCGCTACTACTTAGGTGAAGAGCCAATGCTCGCCAACGTCCCGACTTATCTGTGCTGGGAACCCCAACAGCAAAGCCATGTTTTGGCTAACCTAGACAAACTAGTGGTCAAAGCAGCGAACGAGTCGGGGGGATATGGCATGTTGATTGGTTCCCAAGCCTCGGCAGCAGAGCGGGAAGCCTTTGCCGAGAAAATTAAGGCTAACCCCCGCAATTACATCGCTCAGCCCACCCTTTGTCTTTCCCGGGTGCCTACCTTGATGGAAGAGCAAATCGAAGGGTGCCACGTCGATCTGCGCCCCTACATTCTCTACGGCAAAAACATCTATGTCAGTCCTGGCGGTTTAACCAGGGTGGCACTAAGGAAAGGCTCTCTCGTCGTCAACTCCTCGCAGGGCGGCGGCAGCAAGGATACTTGGGTGGTCTGCAAGTAAGGAGAGAAAAGTGATGCTCAGTCGAGTCGCGGATTCAATTTACTGGCTGAATCGCTATGTGGAACGAGCCGAAAATGTCGCTCGTTTTATTGAAGTGAATCTGAATTTATTGCTAGATTCTCCCCCTGGAGTTACCCAGCAATGGGAACCTCTAATCCTGACCACAGGCGATTTGCCGTTATTCCAACAGCGCTATGGTGAGGCGACCGCAGAGAATGTAATGCGGTTTCTCACCTTCGATCGCCACTATCCCAATTCCATCCTCTCTTGTCTGTCAGCAGCGCGAGAGAATGCCCGTTCTGTGCGTGAGGTGATTTCCTCCGAGATGTGGCAGCAGCTCAATGCCTTCTACTTCATGGTAAAAGAGGCGGCTGAGACTGATTCGCTGCCAGAGTGGCAGGACTTCTTTACTGAGGTAAAAATGTCTAGTCACTTGTTCGCAGGCATCATGGATGCCACGATGACCCACGGCGAAGGTTGGCACTTTGGGCAGATTGGTCGCTTGTTAGAAAGAGCTGACAAAACAGCGCGGATTCTGGATGTGAAGTACTTCATCTTGCTCCCCTCCGCCAAAGATGTGGGCACCACCTTGGATGAGTTGCAATGGATGGCGTTGCTCAGATCAGCGAGCGCTTATGAAATGTACCGTAAGCGGCAGCGGCACCGAATTAACCCCACTGCTGTAGCGGAGTTTCTGATTCTCGATCGCGAATTCCCCCGGTCGATTCAGTTTTGCATCCTGCAAGCAGAGCGATCGCTGCATCGCATTACGGGCACCCCAACCGGAACCTGGAGCAATCCGACTGAGCGGGCAGTGGGACGGTTACGATCTGAACTCGGCTACCTGACGATTGACGACATCATTGAAGCAGGGTTACATGAGTTTTTAGATAAAATTCAGCGACAACTGAATGACATAGGCGAAAAAGTCTTTTCTACCTTTGTCGCCGTCAATCCGGTATAAGCATTGGCCCCTCACTCCTCCTGACTTTCCTTGCATTACCAAATCGCCCACACTACCACCTATAGCTACAGTCAGCCTGTGACGCTGGCTCCACACTTGGTCAGGCTGCGTCCCCGCTGTGATGCCAGCCAATCCTTGCAATCCTTCTCGTTGGTGGTTGATCCCAAACCACTGGGCATCTCGCAGATCACGGATTTAGATGGCAATGCGGTGGTTAAGCTGTGGTTCCAGCAAGAGTTGACCGATCGCTTGCAGATTCAAGTGTTGTCGCAAGTTGAAACCCTCCGCAGCAACCCTTTCGACTATTTGATGGAGGCTTGGGCGCTGAAGTTGCCAATTGATTATCCTGCCTCCCTCCATACCCAGCTCAAACCCTATCTAAGCGGGCAAACGCTGCATTACTCTACCAGCCTTGATCCCGTCGCCGTGAAATTGGCCCAGGAGATTCATCAAGCCACTGGAGGAGATGCGATCGCATTTCTCTCCGAGCTGAGTCAACGCATTCACCAAACCTGTAAACATACAATCCGCGAATTTGGCGAACCCTTAGCACCAGGAATTACCTGGGCGCAACGCCTAGGCTCCTGTCGCGATTTGACAGTGTTGTTTATGGAAGCTTGTCGGGCGATGGGGTTGGCGGCGCGGTTTGTCAGTGGTTATGAGGCGGGCGATCGCCAAGCTACCGAGAGACATCTCCATGCTTGGGCAGAGGTTTATCTCCCTGGAGCAGGCTGGCGCGGCTATGATCCCACACAAGGTCTAGCGGTGGCGGATCATCATATTGCTTTAGTTGCCAGTGCCGCTCCAGCTTACGCAGCTCCCATTTCTGGGACATTGAATCGAGCGGGTGCAGTGCAATCTAGCCTGAAATACCACTTATCGATTCAAGCCCGCACAGACTCGGGGCTATCCCAATTTGCCACGAACACTTAATCGCTTCTAATCAATGGGGATATCTTCGTTTGAGTCTTGCAGGGCGTGCTCCCACTCAATCTCTGGCATACATTCAAAGGCTTGACGCAAGCAGGCTTCCCAATGTCTGCGAATTTGAGCTAAGTAAGGTGCGCCAATCCGGAGCCGCAGTTCATGCTTGATCCGGAAGCTATCGATTTCATACATGACCAAGCTGATCGGCGGCCCCACCGAGATATTGGATTTCATGGTGGAGTCAATCGACAGCAAGGCACATTTAGCGGCTGCTTCTAGAGGCGTCTCAAAAGTTAAGGTGCGATCGAGAATCGGCTTGCCATACTTAGTTTCGCCAATTTGCAAAAATGGGGTGTCTTTAGTGGCATGGATGCAGTTGCCCTGACTGTAAATCATATACAGCTCTGGCTCTTGCCCTTTGATCTGACCCCCGAGAATCACGGTACAGGTGGCATCAATGCCATCTTGCTGCAACCAAGAGCGGTCTTGCTCCTGAATTTGGCGCAGCTTTTCACCAATGTAACGGGCAATCTCGTAGAAGTTGGGCAAGGTATGGAGATTCACTGCCGCCCCAGATTGGAGGTCTTGCCGCAGCAGGGTTAAAGCGCCTTGCGTCACCGACAGATTGCCTGAGGTGCAAAGCAGTAGAATCCGCTCTCCGGGCTGAGATAAATCAAACAGCTTTTGATAAGTAGAGATGTAGTCAACGCCAGCATTGGTGCGCGAGTCCGCAGCCATGACCAAACCAAATTTAGTCAGGATTCCCAGACAGTAAGTCACGGTGGGTTCGGGGATGAAGAATTTCCCTTGATTGTAGAGCCAGAGCCGTTCTGGGAAAACTTTTTTTAAGATGAGCGATCGCCTTAAAAGATTGGGACAAGCGATCGCTCCGCTGGTTATCTCAAGAATGACGCAGGATAGCAAATGATTGTCAAAGAATTGGATGCCTTTGTCTCGCAGGATAAGTTTGCCAAAGCGGGTCGTACAGCGGAGGAGCAAATGGCATTCTATCTACGCCGCGCCTTTGCCGATGACAAGAAACTCCACGTACTAAACGGTCTGAGGCTAGAGAAGGATGGTGATGCAGCTCAAATAGATCACCTACTCATTCATGAGCACGGCATGATCATCATTGAAAGCAAAAGCGTCACGACTCGAATTCAAGTCAATGAACATGGAGAGTGGGCCAGAGGGTTCAATGGAACTCTTCAAGGTATGCCCTCGCCTATTCAGCAAGCTAAACGCCAAAGCGACTTCCTAAGAAATTACCTAGAAGAGCATGTTGAGTCGCTACTGAGAAAATTTTTAGGATTTCAAATTCACTTCACCAAAATGCCGATTGATATTTTGGTAGCCGTCTCCGACTCTGGAATTATCGATCGCTCCACCAGCAATCCACCGGAAAAAGTTTGTAAAGCTGACTATGCACCCGATCGCATTCGGAATGTGCTTGAAAAGCGCCGCCAAGCCAACAACTTGTTTAACCTCACATCCAAAGAGGTAATTTATTCATTCAGTGAAGCATCACTGGAGCGAGTTCTGGAGTTCCTACTCAAGCACCATCGACCTCTAGTTCAACCCGTTTCTGAACCACCTTTAGCGGAAATGCCAAAGCTCAAAACCCCTCAGAGCGCTCCCCCAACTCAGGCAGCTACACCAATGCCCAAGGTTCGGCCATCCCTAGAGTTTAAAGAGACCCCACAGCCTAAAAAGGCAGTAGTTGCCCAAGCCCAACCTCAAAGCTGCCAACATTGCCACAGTTCCAGCTTGTCGGTCGAGTATGGCAAATATGGCTACTACTTAAAATGCTCTGAATGTAGCGGCAATAACTCAATTAAGGCGGTTTGCCCTGCTTGCAATGCCAAAGCGAAAATTCGCAAAAGTGGCAAACAGTTTTTTGCAGAGTGCGCCAGTTGTGGCACATCTACGCTATTTCACACAAATCCTTGAGGCCGTTAGTCCAACTTTAAAGCACTCGCAGGAACTTCATCCCAAGAATTAACCGTCCGCATGGTTGCAACCCAGCCTGCTTGTTTTTGGGTTTCTGTGAGGTTACTCTCAAACGACTCATGGCAATCTTTCGCGTGATCTTCACTGCAAGAAGCGATGCAAGAGTAAAGAATGCCAGAAGGATCAATTTGTTCGTTTACCCAAATTGTCATAGCGTCGTATCTCCAAGCTTTGGGTTTACTATTCTATCTAAAAGAAATTTCTACAGGACAGGACGGTTCAGAGCAAGAAAAATCGTATCCTTTTTAACAATTTCCCAGAATCTATAAGGCCAAGTACCAAAACTTGTTGCGCCTAACTGGATGGAGTTGTAGCAGGGGCGATCGCGGCCAAATTCGCTAATGACTGACCCGTGACTCGACAAGTACGCCAATCGGGTAGAACATCGGCTCCCATGCGTTGATAAAACGCGATCGCTGGAGCATTCCAATCTAAAACACTCCACTCTAGGCGACCACAGTTTCGAGTCACTGCAAGTTGAGCTAGATAGGTCAGCAACGCTTTGCCAATTCCTTGCCCTCGGTACTCTGGCAGGACAAATAAGTCTTCCAGATAAATTCCTGGCTGAGTCAGAAAAGTGGAATAGTTGTGAAAAAATAGCGCAAACCCCACGCCTCGGCCTGCCACTTCTGCCACTAGCGCTTCGGCATAGGGGTGATCGCCAAATAGATGAGACTCTAAAGCTGCTGGACTTCCGACCACCTCATGAGATAGCTTCTCGTACTGTGCCAAGGCTTGAATCAAGGCAAAAATAGTCGGGACATCGGCGGCGATCGCAGGACGCACCACACAAGCAGTAGACAAGGCCATAAAGACAACAGGATAGACACGTCAAGGGCTACCAAACAGCCCTCGCTCTAGCCTACAATCTTATTCCCCTTCCCTACTAGGGAAGGGGTTAGGGGTTAGGTTCTTATTTCAGCCAACCCTTCAACCGTGCAGCCACCTGAGGACGGCGCAGTTTCCGCATCGCCTTGCTCTGAATTTGGCGCACTCGTTCTCGCGAAAGATTAAATAAACCACCAACTTCTTCCAAGGTGCAAGGTTCTCCAGTGGCTAAGCCATAGCGTAGAGAGATAATATCCTTCTCTCGCTGTGTCAGCACATCGGCCAACACTTCCCAAATGTCTTGGCTCATCATCACTTCACTGATCTGCGCTTCTGGCGATTGGGTGTTGCCATCTTCTAGCAGATCCATCAGCTCGGTGTCTTCGCCTTTACCGACGCGATGATTGAGGGAGAGCGATCGCCGCCGTACCTGTTGCAGCTCCCGGAGTTGCCGAGGTGAGACTTCTAAGGCTTCTGCTACTTCTTCTTCGCTAGGGTTACGACCCAGTTCCCGCTTCAGATCACGGTGGACTTTTTTCAGCTTATTTAGCTTCTCCACCACATGCACCGGAAGACGAATCGTCCGCGCATCATTGGCGATCGTCCGAGTGATCCCCTGGCGAATCCACCAGTACGCATAGGTAGAAAACTTGTATCCCTTATCGGGATCAAACTTCTCAGTAGCGCGGTTCAGACCCAAAGCACCTTCTTGAATCAGATCTAGGAAAGGCACGCCCCGGTTCAAATATCGTTTGGCGATCGAGACCACCAATCGCAAGTTCGAGCGAATCATTTTGCGCTTGGCTACACGGCTCTGATAGAGACGGTGTTCGAGCTGCCGTTCTGTCAATTCCAGAGCTGCCGCTAAGTCTGCTTTGCTGGGATGACGGTCTAATTCAGTTCTGAGGCGTTCATGCAGTTCGTCGATTTCAACGAGATACTGGACTCGCCGCGCCAACTCGATTTCTTCGTTGGCTTTGAGTAGCGGATAGCGAGCCATCTCCTTGAAGAAGGCACCTACAGCGTCATCCGATACAGTTTTGTTATAACCTGACAGCCTAGTAGCGATTTGTACCGTGGTATCTGGATCTTCCAACTCTAAGAGGCTGCTATCCCCTAAATCTAGAGCGTCGGGTGTGACCAAATCGGCTACACCTGGCTCTACCTCACCTCCAGCTAAATCAGCCTCCTCAAAAGTCGTCACACTTGTGAAGTCAGGTTCTGTTTCGATTTGTAAGGTATTGGCAGGGTCAAACTCAGAAAAGCGCATATCAAAATCTAACTGGGTGTCTGGGTTAGAGAGGCTATTGGGTGGATACATATAACGAGGTAGCACTTGGCTTAGCAGTGTTCTCTTTGGGGCTAAGATTTAAGCTTTTAAGGCGGCTAAAGCGCTTCATTCACTCAGACTGAATCCAAGAACAACCATATAAGTGATATTTGATTCCAGTTTTGAAATAGGGTACGTAAATTACCAGAGACAAATTGCTCCAGTTGGAATATTAGGTACTTTGAGAATAAAGTTGGCCAAAAATAATTTTTAGCACTTTCTTCTCTAGTACGAGTGTTAAAAAGTCAACCTAGGTCTTCTGAAGCTGATGGGGAAATCAACTTGCAAACCCTTATTTCGCAGTCCCTGGAAGCACCCTGTTCTGTCAAGCGGGGTACTGATATCCGTAGTGACTAGTCAGAAAAAGCACTAGTACTTAAAAGAATATCCAGTAGGTGCGATAAAATCATTTAACTTTTTTAGTTTTAAAGTTGGATTGATCAACTTTTCTGTAACAACAGGATCTCATATTGGCAAAAACATCCTTCTCTACCGTTGGGGAGAAATGCCCTATGCTCCTTAGATTGAAGTCTGAATCGCAGAAAATCTTTCTTATTTAATATTAATTTTATCTAGCAGTTGATTAATACGAACTCAGCAATTAGCTTTATAGTTTTGAGCGCTAAATCTCTTGATTTGGCGCCTGAGCCAAGAAGTTAGGACAAACTTAGGCTGGCTTCTTCTGGATCGAGGAAGTTAGGCGAAAATGAGACAGAGCGATTTTACGGGTCGTCTCGGGCCTTTGCAGTTGGGATGCGTTCTCGTATGTTTGATTCCAGTCTTAGTCTTGCTACTCCCCTATTGGCTGAGTCTGGGATCAATGACTCTTATCGTTTTGCCACTTTTTCCTGGGTTGAAGTTTTAGTAGACTGCCCTGGAGCCCAAGGGCTTTTCACTTATGCCTTGCCGCCTGATTTGACGGTGCAGCCGGGGGATATTCTGACAGTGCCGTTTGGGGCTCAACAAGTCGGTGCGATCGCAATTCACCTTTTAGCTCAGCTTCCGTCAGATCTACCTCCAACCCAGGTTAGAGAGGTTGAAGAGGTAGTCAGCACAGGGTTCTTTCCGGCTACCTATTGGACTCTACTGAACCAAGTTGCTGACTACTACTGCACTTCGCTGATGGCAGTGATTCGGGTAGCCCTGCCTCCTGGTTTATTAGGGCGATCGCAACGACGAGTCCGACTAATTGAGCTAAAAGCTTTAGATGGAATTGATCCCAGCGGATTAAGTTCAGTCGCGCAGCAAGTTTTAATCAGGCTCCAAGCTCAAAAACAGGGTAGCTATACTTGGCAGTATCTCCAGCAAAAAATTCCAGGTGCCAATCGCGGACTGCGAGAACTGCTGAAGCAAGGCTGGATCGAGAGTTACCTGGAACCTCCTGCCACAGTGCGTCCGAAGCTACGTCAAGCAGTTACTTTAGTAGCGGCTAGCCATCTAGAAGGCAGCCTGAGCCCACGCCAACAAGAAATTATTCAAGCCCTTCAGCGAGAAGGAGGGGATCTGTGGCTCAGTGATCTCCTCCAGCTTTGTCGGACTAGTTCTGGTACGGTGCAAACCTTAGCTAAAAAAGGTTGCATTGTTATTCAGCCGCGCGAAATTTTACGGGCTGAAGCAGGGGTCGCGATCGCGCCCGACCAACCCAAAGACCTTACCCCCGATCAAGCTCAAGCCCTCGCGACTATCACCTCACTCTCTGGCTTTGCCCAAGTGTTACTGCATGGAGTAACGGGTTCCGGTAAGACCGAGGTTTATCTCCAGGCGATCGCCCCCGTCCTGCAACGTGGTCAGTCAGCGTTAGTGTTGGTGCCAGAAATTGGTTTAACGCCTCAGCTCACCGATCGCTTCCGCGCTAGATTTGGCAGCAAGGTTTGTGTCTACCACAGCGCCCTCTCGGAGGGGGAGCGGTACGATACTTGGCGGCAAATGCTTAGCGGTAGCCCCCAAGTGGTAATTGGGACGAGATCGGCGGTGTTTGCGCCATTGCCGCAGCTCGGCCTGATTATCTTAGATGAGGAACACGACTCCAGCTTTAAGCAAGACCAACCTGCTCCCTGCTACCATGCGCGTACTGTGGCTCAATGGCGAGCTGAGTTAGTCAACTGCCCTTTGATCTTAGGTTCCGCCACTCCTTCGATTGAAACTTGGGTCAGTGCCAAAGCTAACCAAGACGTTAACCCGCCCGCACCGCATTACTTGTCTTTGCCTAGTCGCGTGCGATCGCGGCCGCTGCCACCGATTGAAGTCGTTGATATGCGGCAGGAATTTCAGCAGGGGAACCGCACCATTTTCAGTCGCGCTTTGCAGGTAGCCCTAGAACGACTTCGAGAACGAGGTCAGCAGGGCATTCTATTTATCCATCGCCGAGGGCACAGCACCTTTGTTTCCTGTCGCAGTTGCGGCTATGTGGTGGATTGCCCCAACTGTGATGTCTCCCTGTCCTACCATCACACCCATGCTGAGGCGACTCAACTCCTGCGCTGCCACTACTGCAACCATACTGCTATCCATCCGCCTCAATGCCCGGAATGTAGCTCCCCTTATCTCAAATTCTTTGGCAGCGGCACCCAACGAGTCACTCAAGAACTGGCAAAGCACTTACCTGACCTGCGCTGTCTGCGGTTTGATAGCGATACCACCCGCACCAAAGGATCGCACCGAGCTTTATTAACGCAGTTTGCCCAAGGAGACGCAGATTTGTTGGTGGGCACACAGATGCTGACTAAAGGCATTGACCTGCCTCAAGTGACTCTAGTTGGCGTGATCGCAGCAGATGGCTTGTTGCACTTACCAGACTTTCGGGCCAGTGAGCGGGCTTTTCAGACTCTGACCCAAGTCGCAGGTCGAGCAGGCCGAGGCGATGAACCTGGACAAGTGATTATCCAAACCTATTCACCGGAGCATTTTGTGGTTGAGGCGGTGCAACGGCACGAATACGAGCCATTTGTCAGTGCCGAGTTACTGCAACGCCAAACCTTACGATTTCCGCCTCACAATCGACTGGTGCTGCTGAAATTTAGCAGTCCTGACCCACTAGCGGTCCAGAAAACAGCCAAACGCATTGCTGCGGTGCTTGCGCCTCAACAAGCTGAGTCAGGCTATGAATTACTGGGGCCAGCGCCAGCCAGTATCTTGCGGGTAGCGCGGCGGTATCGTTGGCAGGTGCTGCTGAAGTTGCCGCTGGATCGAGCAGTGGAGTTGCCAGACTGGAATGAGTTGCGATCGCTCTGCCCACCCAACGTCAGTATGACCGTCGATGTCGATCCGCTGAACTTGCTCTAAATTCAGCTCTACCAAATATTAATCAGGTGGTGACAAACCAGGCTCTACAATTTCTGTGGTAAGTTCTGGTTTGGGTGTGGATCGAGACTGATCTAAACCTTGTTTCACCCAGCTGATGCACTCAGATTCACTAGAAAAGATTCTGGGGGCAGCGATGTTGTTGAGTCGGTTGGGTGGATAGTGATCGTAGAAATATTTACCCGCCATTTCAGAGACAATAATCAAATTATGGCAGTAGGTATAGCGATGCTTAAAGCTCTCTAGGCTGCTTTCATACAGAGAGTTTTCGGCTAAATGCTCTTGACCAATGCGAATAATTTCATCTAGGTGACTAGAGTACATCTGAGCTGGATTTTCTGCTTGGTGGAATTCGCTTTTGTGTCCTACCTCCGCTAGCAGGCTATAGGAGTAGATGTAAGCTTTGTCCGCCCTGCCAAAGACAAATGGAATAATCAAATGACCTTTGTCAGGAACTGATTTTTCGTAGAGCAAACGGTTGAGTTCCATTGCCTATTTGGGGAGAAGCGAGCCAAATACCGCACTATATACATCGCAACTGTAGCGCGGATAAGCTGAAACCAAGTTACACCTAGATCTGATCACCTTGAACCAGAACTAATCTGGCAACTCATTTAAACTGAAAACAGCTCAGCTCCAAAAGATTTCAGCAATCTGTAGATGAAAATTGCGATCGCTCAACTTAATCCCACCATTGGCGATTTGACCGGGAACGCTCAGCGGATTCTGGCAGCGGCCCAACAAGCAGCGGCCCAAGGTGCGCGTTTACTCCTGACCCCAGAACTGTCGTTGTGTGGCTACCCACCCCGTGACTTGCTGTTAGATCCCAGCTTTCTAGAAACAATGCAACGAGTGTTGCGGCAGTTGGCCCAGGATTTACCACCCGGATTAGCCGCTTTAGTGGGGACGGTGGAGTGGAATGAGCGATCGCTCGAAGAAGGTGGCAAGCCGTTATTCAATAGCACCGCGCTTTTAGAGCAGCAACAGGTACGCCAGATTTTTCACAAGCGGCTGTTACCTACTTATGACGTGTTTGATGAGGACCGCTACTTCGAGCCAGGTCGTCAAATCAATCACTTTCACCTGGACTCCCTGCATGTGGGCGTGACCATTTGCGAAGACCTCTGGAATGATGAAGAATTTTGGGGCAAGCGCAGCTACACGACCAACCCGATCGCTGATTTAGCTCAAGCAGGTGTGGCTTTCACCATTAACCTCTCTGCTTCCCCCTACAGCGTTGGCAAACGCAAAACCCGCCAAGCTATGTTGCAACATAGCGCCACTCGCTATCAGCAGCCGATTATCTATGTCAATCAAGTTGGTGGCAATGATGACTTAATTTTTGATGGCAACAGTTTTGTGCTGAATCGCCGAGGAGAGCTAATTGCCCAGGCTCAGGGATTCTCTAGTGACCTAGTGTTACTGGAGTATGACGCAGAACAGCAAGATTTAAGAGCGCTGGATGCTTCTCCTGCTGCGATCGCCCCTCACCCCAGTTCCGAAATGGCAGAAATTTGGTCCGCTCTCGTTCTAGGGGTTCAAGACTATGCCCGCAAGTGTGGCTTTTCGCAGGTGGTATTGGGTCTGAGCGGTGGCATTGACTCCTCATTGGTAGCCGCGATCGCAGCAGAAGCATTGGGGCCAGAAAATGTTTTTGGTGTGCTGATGCCCTCACCCCATAGTTCCGAGCACTCCATTACGGATGCCTTAGATTTAGCCGACAAACTGGGGATCAAAAGTCATACACTGCCGATCGGAAATTTAATGCAGGATTACGATCAAGGATTAGCAGACTTATTTGCTGGTACTGATCCTGGCATTGCCGAAGAAAACATCCAGTCTCGGATTCGGGGCAACTTGTTGATGGCGATCGCTAATAAATTCGGTCATCTGCTGCTCTCGACGGGCAACAAATCCGAAATGGCGGTGGGCTACTGCACCCTTTACGGCGATATGAACGGTGGATTGGCCGCGATCGCAGATGTGCCCAAAACCTGCGTTTACGCCCTCTGTGAATGGCTGAACTCTCCTTGTGAAGCCCATCAATTTTTGAATCTCACGTCCAAAATCCAAAATCCAAAATCCGAACTGATCCCGACTCACATCCTCACCAAACCACCCAGCGCCGAACTCAAGCCAGGACAAGTAGACCAAGATTCTTTACCGCCCTACGACATTCTCGACGACATTCTTGATCGCTTTATTCATGAGCACCAGCCTCCCGATGCGATCGTAGCTGCTGGTCATGATGCTGCCGTGGTCGATCGCGTGGTCAAAATGGTGACAAGGTCTGAGTTCAAGCGCCGCCAAGCTCCTCCAGGGATCAAGATTACCGATCGCGCTTTTGGTACCGGATGGCGGATGCCGATCGCTAGTCGTTGGGTCGCGGCGAGTACTCCAACTGCCGCATTGGCTTCTATGGCAGAAGCACCTAAGCAGTAAGCCTTTCACAAAATAATCAACCGCAAATTGCAAATTAATGACTTCGCTTGGTCTGAGACATAATTTACTAATTCGCTGGACTCAACGATCGCTCCAGTCCTACATTTCCTTGGCCTGCACTGCATCTTTACGAACGAGTTGGGCGATCGCAGCTTTGTTAGGAAGCAATATAAATCTGTTCTGGGCTGCTCCCGGAACCGCAGGTGGGCTAGGAGGAGCTTGGTCGGAATGGTTGCCCTCCAGAGTGACTACCCAAACTGCTTGTTTGAGTAGAACCCGACAATTTTTGCTAGCTCAGCGCTTTGTTCGCGTTGCCTCAGACGGCACCCTGACTTACGGCGATGTCAACTCCAAGTTAAATATTTCGGTGTTCATGATTTGCTCCGAGTTGGGCGATCGCGTCTTAGTCCTGGTCAGCAGTCGGGATGTCAGCCAAGCAGAGCTACAAAGAATTCGCACCAACATTACCAACAGTTTTCGGGCTCAACCTTGATTGGCAGTGACAGGCAGAACCGATAATGAAAGTCGAAGCACTGTTCTTGTCCTTCCCATTTCTCTCGCCGCATTCTCTGAGCCGCAATGCAGAAATTAATTTCTAAAGATGGCGTTTTTCTCAGACAACAGCTCACTCCTTACTTATTTCTGTTGCCAGCGCTGATTGTCTTGGCTCTAACAGTTTTTTGGCCTGCGCTACAGGCGTTTTACCTCAGTTTTACCCGCTTCGAGTACGACCTCACCCAAACTCCTCAATGGGCTGGATTCAGCAACCTAGAGCGTCTCTGGGCTGATCCGGTGTTTTGGCAAACGCTCCGCAATACAGTGCTTTACTTAGTATGCGTGGTGCCAATTTTAGTCATAGCACCTCTCGGTTTAGCGATTTTAGTTAACCAAAAGCTGCGCGGCATTCGTTGGTTTCGGGTGGCTTTCTATACACCTGTCGTCATCTCGATGGTCGTGGCTGGGATTGCTTGGCGTTGGCTATACGCCGACAATGGCCTGCTGAATCAATTTCTCAAGGCGTTCGGGATGGCAGAAGGCATTCCTTGGTTAACCAGTCCTCGATTTGCCTTGTTTAGCGTCATGGCAGTGACGATTTGGAAAGGGTTGGGCTACTACATGGTGATTTATCTGGCGGGTCTGCAATCAATTCCGGCAGACTTATATGAAGCCGCCGCGATCGATGGCTCCGATGGCATCAAAAAACATTGGGATATCACGGTTCCCTTGATGCAGCCCTACTTATTTCTCGTGGCGGTGATTTCTTCAATCTCAGCCACTAAGGTCTTTGAAGAAATTTACATCATGACCCAAGGAGGACCCCGCAATAGCTCTAAAACAATTGTGTATTACCTCTACGAGCAAGCCTTTCAAGACTTAGAGATGAGCTACGCCTGCACAATTGGGCTAGTCCTGTTTTTGATCATTCTGAGCTTATCTCTTGTGCGCCTCTGGATTGGGGGCCAAGAATCAGCCGTGAGTTGAGTCGTAAGTAACGCCTGCGGTTGGTGGTGCGAGAGGCGACGAAGTCAGGTCTAATTCTGGCAGGGGAGGCCGCAGACAGAGGTAGAGCAAAGGCCCAAACAAAGGTACCAGAGCAGCTAGCCAAAAAAGCTGTGGGCTATGCAGACCCCGACGCGCCATGTCATCGTTCAACAAGGTCGAGAGCGGAAAGATCAGGCACATTAGGCAAAAATCAATGGCGATCAAGTGGACAAAAGACCTCGTTTGCCATTGCTGGACAAAGTTTCCCCAATCTCCTACTAGCAGCGCATAGGCAATCAAAGCGATCGCGCAAACGGTTAAACCAATTCCCATAGAGCGAGAATCTAACGTTCGTAGCCAGGCATCTTTAGGCCCAGAAAACTCTTGATTCGGCTGCCGCAATCCTAAGTAGGGCAGCAAACACAGCACCCCTGTTCCATTGGAGCCGAGAAAGTAAGGCCACGCCGGGATCGATTGCATCCGACCATCGGCAAACATCAGGCAGGCGTAGATCATGGGCCACACTCCCATGAGCCAGAAGATCACCACCAGATAAGTATTCAAGTCTGTCCACTGAAGCGTGAACAACTTGCGGGCGATCGCCCAAGTATCAGGTTGATCAAGCGGTGCCAAGCGGATGGTATAAACGACAAACCCCGCCCAAATCCACCACAGCAAAATCTTTCTAACCATGACCGAAAAGCGCCTGAAGCAGCGCTCAGCTCATTGATGTCCGCTCAGTCTAAAGTAGAAACGCAGCGGGCTACGTCTGCCTCAAGTCAAATCGAAAGTTAAATCAGAAGTTGAATGGGAGGTCAAGTATGGAACTAGAAGCGACCGATGGCTATGGAGTTGTTTTAGTGACAGCCACCTCCCAAGCCGAAGCAGAGGCGATCGCAGAAACTTTGATTACAGCGAAGCTAGCAGCCTGTGTCAGTTTCACCCCTATTCACTCGATTTACACCTGGCAGGGGCAGGTCCACAAAGACCAAGAATGGCAACTTTTCATCAAAACAGATTTAGCGCAATTTGCAGCTTTGGTCGCTAAGGTTCAGGAAGTGCATTCCTACGACGTGCCAGAAATTATTGCCTTGCCGATCGTGGCAGGTTCCCCAGCCTATCTTCAGTGGTTAGGTGAGCAAGTACGCAGATAGGTTATTAGTCAACTGTAGCCTGGGCCGCAGGAGCAGCGTTTTGATTGCGGACAATCCCATGTTTTGGTCAGCCGGATCGGTTGCACTGAAGCGATCGCTTTTATAACCACAGCAGGCGGATGCCAGCAAAGATTAGGGCTGACAGCACCGCTGCAATCGGAATAGTAACTAACCAGGCAAGACCAATCTCCCGCAAGGTGGCGAATTTCACAGCTCGCCAATTTTTCACTAAACCAACGCCGACCACTCCCCCAACCAGGGCATGAGAAGTAGAGACAGGCAAACCAGCACGAGATGCTAACAGAACGGTTGCCGCGGTGGCGAGTTCAGCACAAAATCCTCCACTCGGCTGCAAAGCTGTGATGCCCTCACCAATCGTGGCAATCACCTTTTTGCCCCAAACGGCCAACCCTCCCACAATGCCTGCGCCACCCAGGATCAAAATCCAAATAGGAACACTAAAATCCTCAGTCGGGACTGTACCCGTTTGCTGGATATAAGCGATCGCAGCCAAAGGAGCGACGGCATTTCCCACATCATTAGAGCCGTGAGCAAAAGCGACAAAGCAAGCACTCAACACTTGAAATTGCCCAAGTTGCCGCTCTACCGGGTTGCTAGCATCATCCTGCTGCCCACGCTCAGCGAGTTGTTGCCAACTCACCCAGGTTAATCCCATCGTGGCGATCGCGCCTAGCAGCAATGGAATATCGTGCTGAGGTAGCGTCACACCTAACTGAATCGAGAAAAACTGCTGAATGGGTTGACTCAGGGATGGCAACACAATCACCCCAAACACACTGAACAAAGCCGTACTCAACCAAGGAATCCATTCATATAAGCTCTGCATCGCATTGGGTTGATCGAGAATCCAACGCTTCACCAAACCGTAGAACGAGGCGGCGATCGCTCCACTAATCAGCGGCGTAACCACCCAGGTCAAAGAAATTAAACCAATGGCTTGCCAGTCTACTGCTTGCGACCCAACCGCAACCCAACCAAAGCCTGCTAAAGCTCCAACCACCGCATGGGAGGAAGATACAGGCAAACTTAAGCTCGTGGCGATTTGCAACCACAGACCGCAACTGAGTAAAACTGCCACCATTCCTGCGACTAAAACTTGGGGCTGCGTCGCAAATAATTCTGGGTTTACTACCCCTGTTGCTAGAGTTCCAGCAACCTTACGCCCAAACAAAACCGCGCCTGTAAACTCCAAAATGCCTGCAATCACCAGCGCTTGCCGCAATGTGACAGCTTTTGAACCCACGGAAGTACCCATTGAATTGGCTACATCGTTGGCTCCCAGGTTCCAGGCTAAATAAAGCGCCAGTCCACTCGTTAGGGCTAGCGGTAGAAATGCTTGATGCAACATGAACTCCGAAGATCCAGGCTATATGCCAAGCATTCTACTAGCTGGACTTCGGTTTCAACTGTCCTCGCAGCCGTTCTAAATTCAAGCCTGCTACTCCTAGCGTGACTAACAGCACGCCAAACCACTGGCGGCTTTCCAGTTGGTCTTGAATAATCAACCAAGCGAGGATAGCGGTGAATGCGGGCCCTGTGGCACTAATAATCGAGGCAGGAGCGGCACCAATTAAGCGAATACCAATGTTAGTAAAGAGGTAGCCCAGCAGAGTAGCAGCGCCTAAAACTAAACAGCCCAGCATGAAACCAGGCCACATAGCTGGCTGAATCTTGACAGTCAGAGCTTGAGCTGGGAACATCAAAACGACGCTGGAGAGAACAAAAATTGTGACGAATTGGATCAGGCTGACTGGTACGGGATTTAGCATACGGGTACACAACCCAGTCAAAATCACATAGCCAGCAAAGGCAAATCCAGAGGCGGCAGCGGCAACGCTTCCTAGCCAGAGATTACCGGTTGCGGGGCCTGTAACTTGGGGTAAGGCTAAAACACCGCCAGAGCAAATCACTGCCATGACCACTAAGCGAAATACAGTGGGGCGATCGCCAAAGATTTTCCAGGCGAGCAACACGGTAATGGTGGGATAGATAAAGAAAATGGTGATTGCAGTGCCAGCCGCAATTTGAGCCAGAGCCGTGTAGATCAGCACTTGCGACAGAAACAAAAACCCCCCACTCCCCACAACATTCCTCAAAGGCCGCCGATCGGGTGCTAGCAAAAACCGTTTAATGTCACGCCACATGGGGGGATACAGCACGGGTGCCAGTAGAGCCAGTAAAGGCACAACAATCAACATCCGCATCCACAAGATTAGTAACGAGTTGCCCAGCCCTGGCATAATCACGCCACCGATCTGACCTAAACCGAGGACCTCGTGAGACCTAAACAGGACTTTGACCACGACGTTATGGAACGATAACGCCACAGATGAGAGCAACACTAAAATTAAACCCACCTGCACTTGAGAGGGGCGCTTGGCTTGGGGCTTCACCTGAGGGGAAACGGTGGGAGGCTCCTGAGCACCCTGAGCGCTGGGTAACGGTGCAGTTAAGGGAGGTTCTGGTTTGGAACTCGGTCTAGGCTCAAAGGGCAGATTAATTGCTTGCGAAGATTGAGTCAGCGATCGCCCTTCTGAAGTGGCATCCAAAGACGGCGTGAAGCGATCGCCTGCTAATAGTTGAGCAGAGCTGTTTTCTCCTGCCTGGAGTTGCTCGCGTAAGCGCTGAACTAGCGCAGATAAAATGATTTCTCCTTGCTGTTCTGGACTGTCCACCCGGTTCAACTGTTGTGATAACCAGCTTTGGTGGCTGTCTAGCTCCTGCTGCAAAGTTTTGAAGGTGGTGCTAAAAGCTTTCTCTAAAGGCAGCAGCAGTTGGGAAATCTCGTCATTGGTTGCAAGGCTGCCTTGGCTCAACGGGTTAGCGTTGGTTGCCTGTCCCCAAGGCTGACGAACTGGAGCAGTTGACTGGTTGAGTCGCTGCCTCAAAAAGATTTGCCAATGGTCCGCGATCGCCTGCGCTAGTTGCTTAGCCCAAGTCTGCTGCTGAACAAATTGCCGCTGACCTAACACCTCGTGACCGTCAGCTTTCAACTGCTGGTGTTGGTCGCGCAGTTGATCAATATCTTCGATTAAGTGAGATTTCTCGGCCTGAAGGCGGGCGATATCTTGAGCAAACTGCACAATTAAGTCTTGATGCAGGCGCTTCAGGTCCTGCGACACGGCTTTGAGCGTCTGCTCCGTCTGTGGCTCTCCTGCTTCCGCGCTTGCTAATGGGTCGCGGAGCGGTTCTGATGGAGTGTTATTCAGTTGCCCCATGAGCGTTTAACCTCTAACCTCTTGGCCATTGAGCGATCGCTATCCTTACAACTGAGTCAGCGTCTCTGTCAGTATTCCCAGTATTTTTTATAAATTAAGTCTAATTTGATCAGGAACTCCTCCGCCCGCAATCAGGCCTGCACCACCTTGAATTAGCGCCTTTGAGCTGTTTGATCGAGCCGAAAACATGCCGAAATCCCTTGAGATTATCAGATTCAGCTACTCTTTTGGCTCACTTACTGAATTTCGTGGTGTATCTACAGAAATTCTTAAGGCTCAAGCTCCCTAAGTTTAAATCTCTCACTTTCTCACTTATAGATGGCGCTGAGCTGGGTGACCCAGAGTGGTTGATAGCTGTGTTAAATCGAAGGAGCTGAATCTGAAGCCAGCGATCGAGAGCAATCTGGAGCACTACTGATCGCTCGGTTTCTACCCTCAGATTTTGCTCGCAACAAATTTTGATCGGCCCGCCGCAGCAAACTAATGCCTTTAGAGTCATCCTCTGCTTCTAAGGAAGCAATGCCAGCGCTAATCGTGGCGTGGATTTCTAAGGTTGGGTCAATTCTAAAAGTTTGCTCACTAATCAGACGGCAAATGCGTTGCCCCACGATAGGGGCTTCATGACCATCGGTGTTGCTCAAAATAATGACGAATTCTTCGCCGCCGTAACGAAAAGGGGTGTCGTAGAAGCGGAGATTATGCCGCAGGCGAGCCGAAAGCAGCTTCAGCATGCGATCGCCCACCAAATGTCCATACGTGTCATTGATCGCTTTGAAATAATCCACATCCAACATCACCAAGCTCAAAGGCAACGTGCGAGTTCGGGCGTTCTGGATCTGGCGTGGCAATTCCCACTCCAAAGCTCGGCGATTATTCAGTTCGGTGAGAGGGTCGGAGAGGGCGATCGCTGACAGTAAATCATTGGCCCGCATCAGCTCTCGATGATTCCGCACCACTCGCAATCCCGCTTGGACTTGAGCTTGGAGGAGACGATTTTGTCTCGCCGACAATTCTGCCACAACCAGGCTGCCATGCTGAACACTCAAATTCATCACTAAGTAAGCATCGGCTCCTCGTTCTAAGGCTTCTGCCGAACACTCCACCGCTTGACTAGAAATCTGGGAAACGGCCTCACTCAGCCTTGGGGCATCATCTGCTAGCAACAGACAATAAATCCAGGCCAGCCGAGACTGTTCCTTAATTTGCTGACATAAATAGAGGCTGTCGGAACTAGCCTGTAAGATTAGCAAATCGGGCTGCTGAGCCTGAATCAGCGGAATTGCCTCGTTGGCGCTCGTTGCTGTTTCGATGGTGCAGTCTGCCAAATCGCCAACCCGATCTAGAAGGGCGGCTAGAAAATAATTTTCTCCAACTATCAGGATCGAAGCAGTCATTGGCGTTTTAGAAGCCTAGTGAAAAAATCAAGGCCGTAACCTTAGCAAATCCAAGACTTTGCTACTGCTGTTAACGCCTAGATCTCGCAAATCCGCCTTAGGAGTGGCATCCCACCTCTAAGTGTTATTGAGTATACTCAGGCTGAAACTATCTACACCTACCATTAACGACCATCCGCAACCAGCAGTTGAATTACTGATTCCCTTGATAGGTTAGGACTTTCAGCCAAAGCTGAAGCCGTATATTTCCCGGGGAAGACAAATGATCAGGTGTAGTTGGGTTTCATGCTCACAACATTCCTCTTGAGAATCTTGATGCTACCAAAGCCTAGAGTTGGCGAATCATGCGGCATCATAGATGAGAGGTCATTGTTCAGTCTGAATTCGCTTTAAAAAGGTTCCATGTTTACCCCCCTCAGCGGCACTCAAATTCGGCAAAAGTTTCTTGATTTTTATGCAGCCAGAGGCCATCAGATACTACCGAGTGCCTCGTTGGTTCCCGAAGATCCGACGGTGCTGCTGACGATCGCGGGTATGTTGCCCTTTAAGCCAATTTTTCTAGGACAGCGATCGCCGGAATTCCCCAGAGCGACAACATCTCAAAAGTGTATCCGCACTAATGATATTGAGAACGTGGGTCGGACCGCCCGCCACCACACTTTCTTTGAAATGTTGGGCAACTTCAGCTTTGGCGATTATTTCAAAGAGCAAGCGATCGCTTGGGCCTGGGAACTGGCGACTGAGGTATTTGGGTTGCCTCCAGAGCGCTTAGTCGTGAGTGTGTTTGAGGAAGACGATGAAGCGTTTGCCCTATGGCGCGACAAAATCGGTATTCCGGCGCACCGAATTCAGCGTATGGGTGAGAAGGACAACTTCTGGGTTTCTGGCCCCACCGGACCTTGTGGACCTTGCTCCGAGATTTACTACGACTTCCACCCAGAAAAAGGCGATGCCCACATTGACCTCGAAGATGACACTCGGTTTATCGAGTTCTACAACCTGGTGTTCATGCAGTACAACCGGGACGCCGAAGGTAAGCTGACGCCGCTGCAAAACCAGAACATTGATACCGGATTGGGTCTAGAACGAATGGCTCAAATCCTTCAGCGAGTCCAGAACAACTACGAAACCGATTTAATTTTCCCCATTATTCAAGCCGCCGCAGAAATCGCGGGGATTGACTACGCTCAGGCTGACGAGTCTACCAAAGTCTCGCTGAAGGTAATCGGGGATCACGTTCGCTCAGTTGTCCACATGATCACGGATGGCATTACGGCCTCTAATATCGGTCGTGGTTATGTGTTGCGGCGCTTGATTCGTCGGGTGGTGCGGCATGGCCGCTTGATTGGCATTGAGGGCGAATTCACGACACGGGTGGCAGAGGCCGCGATTGCCCTGGCTGATTCGGCTTACCCGAACGTGCGGCTCAAGGAAAACAGCATCAAAACCGAGTTGCAGCGCGAAGAAGCCCAATTCCTCAAAACCCTCGATCGTGGCGAAAAGCTGCTAGCAGAAATTCTTGAAAAAATAGAAATCAAAGTCAAGCAGATTGTAAAAGCAATACAGCGATGGGAAGAGTCAGAGGAAACTCAGCGTCAGAGAATCCTTCAAGAAATCTCTGAGCTTTCGGATTTACCTATAGAGTCAGTTAAAACTACGCTTGAGAGTTTAAAACAACAACAAAGACTTTTCGCACAAGAGTCGGAACATACTCGCCAGCCTCCAGATGAGGCAGATCCATTAAAGGAGCTATGGGCAAAGCGAGAGGTCTCTTTAGAGAAGAATCGTTATGTTGCAGCACGAACCATACTGACGGTCAGCGGTCAGGATTCTTTCAAACTCTATGATACTTATGGTTTTCCAGTCGAGTTGACCCAAGAGATTGCCGAGGAGAAAAACCTCACCGTTGATCTCGAAGGCTTTGACGCCGAAATGGAGAAGCAGCGCGATCGCTCTCGTGAAGCTCACGAAACCATTGACCTGACTGTCCAAGGCTCTCTAGATACTCTGGCTGAGCATGTTCACGCTACCGAGTTTCTCGGCTATGTAGAACGCTCGGCCACGGCTCAAGTTGCCGTATTGCTGGTCAATGGCAAATCGGCTGAAGCGGCTGAAGCAGGCACCGAAGTCCAGATCATCTTAGACAAAACGCCCTTCTATGCGGAATCCGGTGGTCAGGTAGGCGATCGCGGCTATCTTTCTGGAGATGCAGTGCTGGTGCGCGTCCATGATGTAAAGAAAGAATCAGATTTCTTTGTCCACTTCGGGCGGATTGAACGAGGCACGCTGCAAGTAGGCGGTACGGTCACGGCGCAAATTGACCAAGCTTGTCGGCGACGTGCCCAAGCCAACCACTCCGCCACCCATTTATTGCAAGCTGCGTTGAGGAAATTGGTGGATGACTCAATTTCTCAAGCAGGTTCTCTTGTAGCGTTCGATCGCTTGCGCTTTGACTTCAACTGCCCTCGCCCTCTGACTCCGGAAGAAGTGCAACAAGTCGAGGAGCAAGTCAACCTCTGGGTGGCTGAGGCTCATACAGCCCAAATTGAGGTGGTACCCATCGCTGAAGCCAAAGCCAAAGGGGCGATCGCGATGTTTGGCGAGAAGTACGGCGATCAAGTTCGCGTGCTGGATTTCCCTGGCGTTTCGATGGAGTTGTGTGGCGGTACCCATGTCAGCAACACCGCAGAAATCGGCGTGTTCAAAATCATTTCGGAAACGGGGGTTGCCTCCGGCGTGCGGCGGATTGAGGCGGTGGCTGGCCCTTCCGTGTTGGACTACCTGAATGTCCGCGATCGCGTGGTGCGGGATCTGAGCGATCGCTTCAAAGCCAAGCCAGAAGAACTCACCGATCGTGTCACCAGTTTGCAGAATGAACTGAAAAACACCCAGAAGCAACTGGAAACTGCTAAGGCTGAACTGGCGCTCGCCAAATCAGATCAATTGCTGGGCCAAGCTGAATCTGTAGGTACCTTCAAGCTCTTGGTGGCGCAACTAGAAGGTGTAGATCCGGAATCGCTGAAAACTGCGGCAGAGCGCTTAGCGCAGAAACTTGGTGAGGGTGCAGTTGTGCTAGCTTCGGTGCCTGAACCCGACAAAGTTAGTTTGGTCGCCGCGTTTAGCCCTGCCGTAGTCAAGTCTGGTTTGCAGGCAGGTAAATTTATCGGCGCGATCGCCAAACTCTGCGGCGGCGGTGGTGGTGGCCGACCTAACCTAGCGCAGGCAGGCGGGCGAGATGCCAGCAAACTACCTGAAGCCCTTGCTGAAGCCCGCGAGCAGTTGCATCGCAGTCTAAGCAACGCTAACTAAAAAGCCAGAAGATATTAGGGGTCAGACTTCTGGCATCTCTGGCACCTCGAACAGGCTAGCTTCTGTGCAAACCGCTGATAGAGGCTGGTCCCAAGCATCAACGGGTAAGTTTGGTAAGTGAGCAAACTCAAACACAATGCCAATCGTAGGTTTGGTAGCCCAGGCTGGGTCACTAAGTAGTCGATCGTAAAAGCCACCGCCATAACCGAGCCGATACCCTTGGCGATCGCAAGCTACAGCAGGGACCAAAATCAAGTCAACTTGCTCAGGTTCTAGAGCGGGGCAGTCGGGATGAGGCTCTTTAATTCCATAAGCTCCCGACTGCAAAGGCAAATTGCTGGTAGCGGACCAAGCATGCCAGAACAGCGATTTACCCACACAGCGCGGAAATCCCCAAACGCGATCGCTAGCCTGATTGATTAAAGGCATCAAATCTGGTTCTTGGCGAAAACTGAAATAAGCCAAGATAGTTTGGGATTTAGCAAATAGAGAAGCTGCTTGTATTTGGAGACATAGGCGATCGCTTTTAGCTCGCCAATCCTCAGTTGTTATCGCTTGCCGCTGTTGCAACAAAAGCCGCCGTAACTCTACTTTTTGATTGGGTGAGTCGCTCTCAGACTTCACAGTTAAAGATTCCTTACATCAAGATCAGCGACAACAGCCTAGTGACAGCAGCTTTACTCCAACCAGCCTGACAGTCGCGGCGGTCGCTCCTATAGCTGAATCGTTAAACTGATACTAGAAGGTACTGAGACTCGTAAATAAAGGTTGCACAAGAGACGCTTTATTGAGGGGTTTGTCATCCTATAGAGGTAGATATAGAATTGCTACTCTTTGGGTGGCGGTCTGTTGCCTTGGGCACAGTGTTGTTATGGTGCAAATCCCATATTTTGTCAGTCTCCATCAAAACTTAGCACTGGTGCAATTATTCCATTGGTTCTTCTTTTCGCTCAGCTCCATTGGTCCGAGCAGGCCAAGCCCAACCCATTCAAGCGTTCATCCAAGAGTATGAACAAGAGGCATCCATGAACGTTGATACTACCGCGTCAGGCGTGATCTTGATCGTGGATGACATCCCCGCTAATTTGGGAGTTTTATTCGATTTTCTGGCCGATACTGGGTTTCAAGTCTTAATCGCTGAGGATGGCGAAAGTGCTTTGCAAACCGCTGAGTATGCCTCTCCTGATTTAATCCTGCTCGATGTACTGATGCCAGAAATTGACGGTTTTGAAACTTGCCGTCGGTTGAAGTTGAACCACGCTACCCAAGACATTCCGGTCATCTTTATGACGGCCCTGACCGAGACCATCGATAAAGTCAAAGGTCTAAATTTAGGAGCGGTCGATTACATCACCAAGCCATTACAACACGAAGAAGTGTTGGCACGGGTGAAATTGCATCTCAACTTGCGGAACTTAACGAAGCAGTTGCAAGCTCAAAATCTACAGTTAGAGCAGGAAGTGGTTGAGCGCAAACGGATCGAAGCAGATTTGCGGCATCATACCGCTGAGTTGGCCGAGTGGAAAAATCGTTACGAAGCGATCATTCAAGCCAGTGGGCAAATTCTCTTTGACTGGAATTCGCGGACCCACGAAGTCACTTACGGCGGCAACTTAACTGCTATCTTGGGCTACTCGCCAGAGGAAATGGCAGGTGGGCTCGATCGCTGGGTCACTCTCATCCATCCTGAAGACCGTAGCCGCTTTCATGCAGAAATCGATCGCGTCATCGTTACGAAACAGCCCTTTCACCAAGAATTTCGAGTTGCTCGCCAAGACGGTACTTACATCACAGTCGAGAGCAAGGGTTATTTCTTTGCGGACAGCGATGGTCAGGCGGTCCAGATGGCAGGGTTCATTGTAGATATTAGCGATCGCAAGCGCCACGAAGAAGCGTTACGTGAAACCAGCCAGATGCTCCAAGCACTGATCCAAGCATCTCCTTTGGCGATCGTCGTGCTTGATCCAGAAGGACGAGTGCAAGTGTGGAACCCAGCCGCCCAAGAAATTTTTGACTGGAGCGAATCAGAAGTTTTGGGCGAAATTTTGCCCATCGTGCCTACGGCTAAGCAAGGAGAATTTCGGGCATTTCGGCAACGGGTGTTCCAAGGAGAATCTTTTACAGGCGTAGAGGTAAGTCGCCAAAAGCGAGATGGTTCCTTCCTAGAACTCAACCTCTCTGCCGCCCCACTCCGCAATGCACAAGGTGAAGTGACGGGCGTGATTGCTATGTTGCTAGATGTCACTGCCAAAAAACAATTGGAGTCTCAAGCCCTCCGAGCCCAGCGGATGGAAAGCATTGGTACTTTAGCCAGCGGCATTGCTCACGACCTCAACAACTTGCTTACTCCTATTCTGTCGTCGGCCCAACTGCTCCTCATGCCGACAAAGCTGCCAGAAGCTAAAAAGCAGCAATTGCTAAAAACAATGGAAGCTAGCACCAAGCGAGCCGCTGCTCTGGTCAAGCAAGTGCTGCTGTTTGCAAGGGGCGTAGAAGGTAAGCGCATTACCTTGCAAATGTCTCACCTCATTACAGAAATTAGACAAATTACTCAAGAAACCTTTCCTAGATGGATTGAAGTTGAAGTCGAGGTAGACCCAAACCTCTGGATGGTATCTGGGGACACGACTCAACTGCATCAAGCCCTGCTCAACCTCTGCGTCAATGCCCGCGATGCCATGCCCAATGGAGGCACCTTAAAGATTGCGGCTACCAATATCTGGCTAGATGAAGAATACGCCCAGCTCAATATTGATGCCAAAGTGGGGCCTTACGTTCTCATTACCGTGACTGACACGGGAACTGGAATTCCTCCCGCCATCATTGATCGCGTGTTTGAACCTTTTTTCACCACGAAAGAGGTGGGTCAAGGCACAGGACTAGGGTTATCAACCGTCGTGGGGATTGTGAAAGGTCACGGTGGATTTGTCCAAGTTCAGAGCCGAGTTGGTCAAGGCACAGAGTTTAAGTTGTACTTGCCGATCGCCCAAACTTATGACCTCAAACCGGACGCAACTGAGTACGACGAACTCAAAGCTGGACACGGTGAAGTCGTGCTGGTAGTGGATGACGAGGATGCGATTTGTGAGGTCACCAAAACCTCTCTGGAGTACTACGGTTATAAGGTTTTAACGGCCAAAGATGGAGTAGAAGCGATCGCCATATATGTACGTCACCAAAGCGAAATTAATGTGGTGCTCGTCGATATGATGATGCCCTCAATGGATGGCCCCACCACGATTCGGACGCTGCAAAAGATCAATCCTCAAGTCAAGATTATTGGCGTCAGCGGGCTGATCTCCCATTGTCCGATGACTGAGTTTGCCAATAGCAACAACGTCAAGAGCTTTTTACCCAAGCCTTATACCTCAGAAGAGTTACTGCAAAACTTACGAGTTGTACTGACGACCTACTAAAAAACCAGACCAACTGTCACCATCCCTTCCTCAGTGTTGTTATGATGCAGCTAATTTTCATTTAGATTCAGTGAGCCTGTGGCCTACGACTCCATGACTGACACCATCCTCGACGTTCGCAACTTGCACGTTCAGTTTCAGACCGATGAACGGTTGATTAAAGCAGTAGATGGAATTTCCTTTGAGGTTAAACGCGGACAAACCTTAGGGATTGTCGGAGAGTCAGGCTCAGGCAAATCGGTCACGTCTCTAGCAGTGATGGGGTTGGTGCCTCCACCGGGCAGAGTGGCAGGCGGCGAACTTTGGTTCCAAGCGGCAGAGAGCGATACAGGGGCGATCGATTTGGTCAAGGTGCCGCCCAGCCATCGCCGCACCTATCGGGGCAACCAAATTTCCATGATTTTCCAGGAACCGATGAGTTCGCTGAATCCGGTTTACACCTGTGGATTTCAGCTCACCGAGGCGATCCGCCTGCACCAAAACATTTCTGAAGCTGAGGCTCGGCGGCAAGCGATCGCCCTACTCCAAGAAGTGAAGCTGTTGCCCAGCGATGAAGAACTGAAACAGCGCTACTTAGAAGAAGTACCCCAAGGCGAGTTCGCCCGACCCACTCCCAGCGAGGCAAACCTGAATCGCCACATTAACGAGCAAAAGCAATCGATCTTAGACCGCTATCCGCACGAGCTTTCCGGTGGTCAGATTCAGCGAGTGATGATTGCAATGGCAATTAGCTGCAACCCCAGCTTGTTGATTGCCGATGAACCCACCACGGCCTTAGATGTCACAGTCCAAGCCACGATCCTAGATTTGCTGCGGGAACTGCGCGATCGCCGCAACATGTCCATCATGTTCATTACTCACGACTTGGGCGTGATTGCGGATATTGCCGACACGGTGGCGGTGATGTATCAAGGCAAAATCGTAGAGTATGGCTCGGTCTGGCAGATTTTTTCTAGCCCACAGCATCCCTATACCAAGAGCTTGCTCACTTGTCGCCCCAGACCCGATCGCCGTTTGCAATTACTCCCCACAGTCTCCGACTTTATGGAAGTAGTTACCACTCCCAGCGGCGAGACTGTCATCCAAGAAAAGCCAACTGATATGTTCCAAGCAGTGCGGAACGCGGCGGAGATGAGTGATTTTGACCTAGACCATCGACTCACCGAACTGCAACAGCAATCTCCTTTGCTATCGGTGCGGGACTTACAAGTCGCGTTCCCTGTGCGAGGGGTTTGGGGAGAAACCAAGCGCTACGTCATGGCTGTGAATGGTGTCTCCTTTGATGTTTATCCGGGGGAAACCCTGGGCTTGGTGGGAGAATCGGGTTGTGGTAAAACCACACTGGCTCGGACTTTGTTGCGCTTGATCGAGCCGACTCAAGGCCAGATTTTGTTTGAAGGCCGCCCAGCCCATAGCTTAGAAGGTAAAGCTTTGCGGCAACTGCGGCAAGAAATGCAGATTATTTTCCAAAATCCCTTTGGTTCGCTGGACCCGCGCATGACCGTTGGCGCGGCAGTGATTGAACCACTCAAAATCCATCGCCGGGGCAATCAGCGGCAGAACCGGGAACGAGCGGCCTATTTGCTAGAGCGAGTGGGCTTAGATCCACAATTAATGCACCGTTATCCCCATGAATTTTCGGGTGGACAACGGCAACGGATTGCGATCGCACGAGCGTTAGCCTTAAACCCTAAGTTCATTATTTGCGATGAATCGGTTTCCGCGCTAGACGTGTCAGTGCAAGCCCAAGTCCTGAACCTACTCAAAGAACTGCAAGGCGAATTTGGCCTCACCTACATCTTTATCTCTCATGACTTGAGTGTGGTGAAGTTTATGAGCGATCGCATCATGGTGATGAATCGCGGCAAGATTGAAGAAATTGGCCCAGCGGAGGCGATCTACCGCGAACCGAAACAACCTTATACTCGTCAGTTGATTGCAGCAATTCCAGTCGGTAGTCTAGAACGCATTCGGGAACGTCAAGTCGAGCGAGGCATTGCAGTGGGTTAATCCCGTATGCAGCGTTTCTTGAAGCCAAATTGCTTTTCCAGCCAGCGAGACCCAGACCCAGCGAGACCCAGACCATGAGTGAGACTATATCTGAGCTGATTCAGAACCTCAGCGATCCAGCCGTTGAGGTTCGGGCTGGCGCTGCCAAAACGTTAGGTGAACATGGTGCAACCGCCAAAGCAGCGGTTCCCGCTTTACTCAAGGCTGTTAACGATCGCTCTGCGGCAGTCAGAGACAGTGCGATCGCCTCTCTCAGCAAAATCAACCTCGGCTCCACAGTTTCAGCCCTGATTCAGAATTTGGAGGATGACGACGATCGGGTGCGAACTAGTGCCGCTAGAGGCATTTCTACGATGGTGGAGCGCTTCGAGTTGCCAGCTTCGACCAAACAGCAGGTGTTTCAAGCTCTAGCTCAAGCCGTAAATAACCGTAGTTGGTTTGTTCGTTCTACGGTGATGGCGACGCTGGGTGAGTTGGCTCCTGTAGATGAAGTGCTGCCGATTTTGATCGCGGGCTTAGCCGACGCAGAAGCAGAAGTTCGTCAAGATGCCGCGATCGCGATTCAGTGCTTTGGGGATGAAGCCGAGGCAGCCGTGCCTCACCTGATCGATGCCTTTTGGCATGACATTGAGGTTTACGCAGCTTCGGCGCTAGGCAGCATTGGCCCTGGAGCGCAAGCAGCCATCCCGCGTCTTTTAGAAGCGCTTGAGCGAGGGCATGAAGATCTGAGAGCGCGGGCGGCTGAAGCGATTGGAGAAATTGGTTCTGCTGCCGCCGTACCTGCATTAATCAAATTTTTGCAGCAGGAAGACGCAGGTCTCCGCCGAGCAGCGGCTGAAGCACTTCAAGGTCTTGGCCCTGTCGCCACTGCCGCTGTTCCCAACTTGATTGTGGCGTTGGAGGACAAGTCAGATGAAGTCAAGGCAATGGCGGCGAAAGCCTTAGGAGAAATTGAATCGGAGAATACGGCGATCGCGGAGCTGCTCATGCCGTTGTTACAGGATGAAGCGGCATCAGTACGAGCCAGTACGGCTTATGCCCTGCAACTCATGGGCAAGCATGCGGAAGTCGCTGTGCCTGCCTTGATCGAAGCCTTTAGGGATGAAGTGGAACGAGTTAGCCAAAGTGCTGCCAGAGCTTTAGCCGAAATTGCTACCCCCGAAGCTAAGGAAGCGATCGCTCGTTATCGTCAGTGGTCTTAAGTCCCGATTTGGCCTGTGCGTCCAGCGACGTTGACTACGGCTGCTACTAGCTCAGCGGGTTCAATGGGTTTAGGAATATGCATTTGAAACCCGGCTGAGAGCGCCTGGATGCGATCTTCCAACCTGGCATAGGCAGTCAGGGCGATCGCCGGAATGGTACCCCCTTGCTCCAACGCCAGTTCCCTCACTTTACGAATGAGGGCATAGCCATCTTCATGAGGCATGCCAATGTCACTCAGTAAGACATGCGGCTGGAGGCGTTCAATGGCCTCTAATGCTTCACTAGCAGAAGCGACAGACGTAACGCTAGCACCGCATTGCTCTAGGACAGCCGTCACTAATCTGCGTGCATCCACTTCATCATCCACCACTAGCACCTGCAAGCCATTTAGAGCAGCAGTACCTGGAAACCCGACATCATCGCCTGCAGTAGAGCGGAGCCTATCTAAATGCTTCAGTTCTCCGGGAATCATCATTAAAGGCAAGCTCACCTTAAAAGTAGCTCCCTTACCGTCGCCTGTGCTTTCCGCATAGACGCTGCCCCCATGCAGCTCAACTAGGGTACGCACAATGGCTAAACCTAAACCCAGCCCGTTTTGCACTCTCGTGGTAGAACTATCCGACTGACTAAAGCGGTCAAAAATATAAGGGAGAAATTCAGCAGTAATCCCCTGACCTGTATCCTTAACTGTAATTTCTACGTGGGAATTAATGCGCTCCAGGCAGACTTGAACTTGGCCTCCCCCCGGCGTGAACTTCACGGCGTTAGAGAGCAAATTCCACATCACCTGCTGGAGTCGATCGGAGTCTCCAGAAACCGAGCCTGCGGACGGATCAAGAATGGTCTGAATCCGAATCGCTTTGGCATCAGCAGCAGGACGGACGACATCGATCGCAGCTTCTACCACAGCAACAAGTTCCACAGGACGAACGTTGAGGCGCAGTTTACCTTGGATGATGCGCGAAATGTCTAAGATATCGTCAATTAGTTGGGCCTGAAGCTTTGCGTTACGCTCAATCGTCTCGATCGCATGTTCTGCCTTAGCTTCGTTGAGCTGGCGCGATCGCAGTAGCCTAGCCCACCCCAGCATGGCATTCAACGGAGTCCGCAACTCATGAGAAAGAATAGAGAGAAACTCATCCTTGGCCCGATTTGCAGCCTCTAGTTGTTCAGTCCGTGCCGAAACCCGCTGCTCAAGTTCGGCATTCAGCGCTTGAATCTGCTTCTCGGCTTGCTCTCGCTCTAAAATCTGCTGTTGCAGTGCCTGATTTGCTGCCTTTAGTTGGGCTGGACTGGGCAATGCTAAGGCTTGAGGCACTAAAGGAATGAGTTCGAGCGCTGTGTAAACCGATACCATTGCTGTGGCAGCCTTGAGCGTGCCTGAGAGCCAGTAGGTAGGGTGCCACAGCGTCCAAATCTCCATTAGATGCGTGGTACCGCAGGCAATGATAAACGAGCCGAACAGGAGAAAGACCCAGCTAAACGGTAGGTCATCTCGCTTGCGGACAAAGTAAAGCAACGTAATGGGAATTGAATAATAGGCTAAAGCAATTAGAGCATCAGCTAATAAGTGAAGCCATACCAAACCTGGCTGCCATAAATAACAATGTCCGTGGGGAATGAAGGGTCCTGAAGAAAATAGGTTATTCAGGAAGGCTGGCATACGATTTTCCTGGGTACCGAGGGCGATTTAAGCTAGTGGGCATGAATTAGGGTTGCGCTTGCTAGCAAGTATCTTCTATCAGTATTCCCGATAGTGCCCTTGCGCTTAATCGCTATTGGCTCTGCTAATGCAGCAGAATCTATCCCTGGTAAATTTTAATACCTAATGTTTCGCAGCAAGCCCCTCATAGCGGGACTATTGCAGATTGCGGCTGCCTACGTCACACGCTTGGTTAACCTATTAAGATTTTACGGAGCTTAACCTGCCATTTTTGATTTGCACGACGGGATGGTTAGACATTCTCACCAGTTGCTCATCGTGAGTGGTAACAATCACCGTAATTCCAATCCCATTGAGCTTTTTCAGGATCTTGATCACTTGCCAAGAATTCTCTGAATCCAAGTTACCTGTAGGCTCATCGGCCAGTAGTAGCGGTGGTGTACTAACCACGGCACGGGCAATGCTCACCCGCTGCTGCTCTCCCCCAGACAGTTCATCAGGGAAGCAGTCGGCTTTGTCTTGCAGACCCACCATCCGGAGTGTGGGCTGCAACCGTCGCTGAATTTCCTTGCGGGTATAGCCTTGGGCTTGCAGGACAAAGGCCACATTTTCAGCCACTGTCCGACGAGGAATCAGCTTGTAATCTTGAAAGACAATGCCAATCCGCCGCCGCAGCAGCGACAAGCGATCGCCCCGCAGCTTGGATAAATTGTAGTCATCCACTACTACATCGCCTTGGTTCGGACGTTCTGCACCGTAAAGCAGCTTCAAGAACGTAGTTTTACCGGAACCAGAGGGGCCAGTCACAAATAAAAAGCTGCCCCGCTTAACTTCTAAATTCACGCCTAACAAGCCACGACTGCCATTGGGATAAGTTTTCGTGACGCTTTGCAACTGAATGATCGGTCTGGTGGCAGCAGGCTGCGGTGTGGAGTTGCCTGGGGACTGAGTGTCACTGAGCGGTGCCTGGAGGTGGGCATAAACATCGCTGGCTGGGGAACCAGAACTATTAGCAGCAGCCTGGGGAGATTTGCCGTGCAAAACCTGGGGCATAGAGAAAAACAGTGCCTTTGAGCAGCGTGATTGTGACGTAGAGATTATGGTAGCTGTTGGCTGACTGGATGTCTCTGGGTCAAGCGATAAATTAGGGCTCGAATTGCAAATTTTGGTAACGCCAGCATCCGTCGCCACCGCCAAGGTTCTTTATATAGCCGATAAACCCACTCCAAATGGTTATCTCGCAACCAAACAGGGGCTCGCACTTTCTCCCCTGCCCAAATGTCGAAGCTACCACCTACCCCAATCCAAACGGCTTCTGGGCAGAGGTGACGATGCTCGGCAATCCACAATTCTTGGCGAGGCACGCCCAAGCCGACAAAAATTAAGCGAGGTTGTAAGGTTTGCAGCATTTGTCGAAACTCTGGCTGAGCTTCGGCGGGAAGAAAACCATTTTGCACTCCCGCGATCGCTAAACCTGGGACTTGCTGTTGCCAATGGTTCGCCGCAGTCTCCGCAACACCAGGAGCACCGCCGTAAAAGAACACAGACCAAGGCTCGGCTGCTTGTCCTGCGCGCTGTAAGAGGGCTTCTGCAAGTTCAATCCCTGGACACCGTTCTATCCGTCGCCCTTGCGATCGCAGGTACAGCACTACCCCAGCCCCATCGGGAATCACTAACTCAGCTTGGCGAATAATGTTAGCTAAAGCAGGGGAATCTTCTGCCTGCATGGTCATTTCCGCATTGAGCGTGACGACATGCACCCCTCGTTTTTCTTGCAGCCGAGCGGCAAGCCAACCTGCATAGTCGTTCGATAGGTGAACTGGAAGGCCCAGTACAGGAAATGGTTTGAGTGCTTCAGACATGGACCGCACTTGCACTGCCTCACGCATCTAGTAATGGTTGTTGAGTAGCCCTCTCAGGCGCTAGATTTTACCGCACTCTAGCCCAGAGCGCTACTAAATTGCTGCTGGTTTCGCAGTTTTCGTTTCAACTACCCATTACGGGTGCGATCGCGACAGATCCTGACGAATTACAAGCTATGAAATACTTTGTTCGCTGCTGCAAAACGATCATGAGGCTAATCGAGAACTATGAGTAATTATTTCTTCTTGCTCGTTTTAGAAGAATTACTTCTTCTAGCGTTCTCTAGATAACCTTCAATACCCATGACCTTCTCAATGAATTCCTCAATAGCAAAATCTGAATAATAGTGGTACTCAGGATCTTTGTTCTCATAGTGATATCGATTGTTGCTGTTCTTCCACTTCAGCTTCGTAACAACGGATCGAAAACAATGAGTGTTAATTTCGGCTCTATTAGTTTTCTTATTACGAGAAACTAGCTTAAGTTCTAATCTAGACGCTGGGTATTTCTCATAAAGTCTTCTATTGATTTCACGAATCGCATCGCTCTCTCTATATGGATGCGTTTTTTCACGGTCTGTTGGCTTTTCAAGAATAATTGCTTTCTTCAATCCCTCCATACCTTCCTCTGCCTTTGCCAGGGTGATCATATTACCTTGTTCATCATTTCGGGCGAAGACTAGCTTTACGTTTAGGGGTATTGCAAACTGAATATCATCTAAATTTTTTGCTTCATCTATCAAATCAGTGACTAGGCTGGAAATTTCATCTCCTACTTCCTTGCCATAACTGCTGTGCAATATCGCAATAGAGGGATGCTTCAAATCTCCCACAAGTGAAAGCATTCCTGAGTGGCTTGAGGAAATGAAAGGTTGTTGGGTGAACTCCTGAAATTTAGTTGAGTAGTTCAGCACACCTGATTGAAAGACTCTTGACATGATGCCTTGTAATTCAGGCATGAGTAAATGAACAGCTTGATCTCGGTAGAATGCAACTCTTTCAACATTTCTTCTAACTAAATCATCGGCATTATAAATTTCACCTAGACATTCCCGGAGTGAAATCGTTTCTCGAATTCCTCCAGCATTATGGCTTTTCCTGAAGATTGATAATTCACCTTTCTTCTCGATCAGAATTGCCTTCAAAAGCTGTTCCCAAGCAATGCAAAAGCAGAGGACGAAGCAATCCATCCTGTTTTCTAATGAAGGTCTGTTATAAAGCTCTAGAGCCAGCAGCATATTATCCCTAGACTTTCTAAGAAGCGCCTTCGCTAATTTTGACTTACAGTTATGTCCTAGCCCTCTTCTATGTTTGCTCTGTGAAAGAATTTGTGTAAATTGCTGCACAGAGAGACCAACGGAGTTTGAGGCTTCAAAATATCCATTGCCTACCTTATTGAGAAAATCTGAGAGTTGACCCTTATTCCAATAAGTTATGAAAGTTGAGTTCTGCCATCCACTTGCTTCAAGAATTTCTTCTTTGGAGATGGCTTCGCCTTTAGCTTCTTTTTGTTGAAAAAGATCAAGAAGATTCTTATGTGATGAAGCCGCCGTCATAGAGTTGATTGCGCTTAGCACTTAATTGAGCTGCTTCATTTTACACTTAATGTTAAGTAACAACTCTCTAAAGCAAGAACCTCTCACAGCCAACCGTTCAGCTACACCTTCACAGTTAACTTAAAGCAGCGCAGCTCTTCATTAAGCACATTTGAGAATCAACTTATGGCACAAAGAAATTGAACTTTCTACAAGTTTTCCCTTTCAAACCTTCTAAATTTTTCAGGAGACTCTGAGTTCTGTCAACAAGCCGCAAGAATACTCCTCAAACTTTGAGAAGCTGCAAACTAAACCAATCCAAAAAATTAATAGAAGCGATCGCTTGAATGAAACTTAAATTACAGAAAACAGTTCAAAAATACGATTTCATAGTTTTAGAACTCGCAGCGCTTTAGAGAGCCATCAGCATACATTTCCATTGGAACGAGTTCTAGTTTGCCGTTCACTTTTACTTGGGAGTAGACAATTTTAAGAAAAGGGGATTTATTTTGATTGCAGCGACGGGACATACAAACCACCTCGTAATAGGAGTAAGAAATGAGTAATTTGTCTGCTCCTAGCTTCAATGTATCCAATTGGCCGAGCAGACTACTTCTGCCAAATGATCGATTCCGTCTCGTTCTTTTGCTCTAACTCTTGTTCTACCGGATTCCTCGTAAAGATACGGACATGACTTCAAATATTCCAATGAAGATATGGTGAAATTACTGGGATCGAGCGCACCAGAGACAGCGATCGCGTTTTTGATATAAATCGTTCTTAAACCGGGGATAATAAAGGCACTCAGCCTGTAGCTCAGCAGGCTTTGGCAACCTCGCGATCGCATCACTCAGGCGTGGCCGAAAGACTAAAATTGACTTCTACAACTTTAGGCTCAGTTCTCCAAGTAACCGAAACATGGCAACCGCATCCCTTGATTTGCAAGCGCGCTTAGATGACTACTACCGCCAAATCAACACCATCATCCTGACGCGCCAAAATCCCATTACAGGGTTGCTACCCGCCAGTACAGCGGTCAATGCTCACGGCGACTACACCGATGCCTGGGTGCGGGATAACGTCTATAGCATTCTGGCCGTGTGGGGGCTGGCACTGGCTTACCGCAAAGTAGACGAAGATCAAGGTCGTACTTACGAACTAGAGCACAGCGTCGTCAAGTTGATGCGCGGCTTGTTGTTCGCCATGATGCGGCAGACCCACAAAGTCGAGAAGTTCAAGGCGACGCAATCAGCGCTAGATGCACTCCACGCCAAGTACGACACCCACACTGGCGATACGGTCGTAGGAGATGGGGAATGGGGCCACCTACAACTCGATGCCACCTCCTTGTTTTTGTTGATCTTGGCCCAGATGACTGCTTCTGGACTGTCCATCGTCTACAGCATTGACGAAGTCAACTTTATCCAAAACTTGGTCTACTACATTGGACGTGCTTACCGCACCCCAGACTACGGCATTTGGGAACGGGGCAACAAAACCAACCACGGCAACCCAGAGCTTAATGCTAGTTCCATCGGCATGGCGAAGGCGGCGCTGGAGGCGATCAATGGTCTAGATTTGTTTGGCGTGCGGGGTAGCCAAGCATCAGTCATTCACGTGTTACCCGACGAGATTGCGCGGGCGCGAATTACCCTAGAATCCCTATTGCCACGGGAATCTGGCTCTAAAGAAATTGATGCGGCTTTGTTGAGTGTGATTGGTTTTCCTGCGTTCGCTGTGGAAGATCGCCCGTTGATGGAGCGCACTCGCAACGCCATCATTAAAAAGCTGCAAGGCAAGTACGGCTGTAAGCGTTTCTTGCGAGACGGTCATCAGACAGTTTTGGAAGACACCACCCGCTTGCACTACGAACCTTGGGAGTTGCAGCAATTCGAGCATGTGGAATGTGAGTGGCCGTTATTCTTCACCTATTTACTGCTAGATGGCTTGTTCCAAGGCGATCGCACTCAAGTAGAAGACTACCAAGCCAAGCTGAAAACATTGCTCGTCGAGCAGGATGGTCTGCACCTGCTGCCAGAACTGTACTACGTCCCCCAGGAAAGTATTGATGCCGAGCGCCAGAAGCCCCAGAGCCAGAAGCGTTTACCCAATGAAAACATCCCTCTGGTTTGGGCACAGAGCCTTTATTTCCTCGGCTGTATGCTCAGCGATGGTTTAATTGCCTTGGGAGATATTGATCCTCTAGGACGGCATCTGTGCGTCGGGCGGCATCGCGAACCGCTGATTCAGATTGCAATGCTGGCTGAGGATGAAGCCATTCAGGAGAAACTCGCGGCCTATGGTATTGCCACCCAAACTCCGAAGCAGGTAGAACCGTTACAAGTTCGCCATGCCACTGAGTTATCGGCAGCGTACACCCAGATTGGTCGCAACGATAAACTTGCTCTGAGTGGTCGGCCTATACGACGGCTCCGCAGTCTCACCACTTGCCGCGTCTTCCGTATTTGTGGCGAAACGATTGCCTTTTTGCCTTCTTGCCTCGATCCGCAACAGTTTTATCTAACACTGGACTACCACTTTCTAGTCGCTCAGATCAAAAGTGAGTTGGCCTATATTCAATCCCATTGGTGTCAACTTGGTAGACCCACTCTCACATTGCTAATCACCAAAGCAATGCTAGAAACAGGTCGCGGAGCGCTTCTGGATTTGATACAAGAGTTGCAGAATGGCTACTGCAATGGCATTGCTGTTCGATTGGGACGACTAAACCAACTGATCCTGACGGCAGGAGTTGAGCGGATTGATTTTCTGCATAATTTTGAGTTTTCTAGCACTTCAGTTCAAGATGCTTCGCCTGTTTGCTCGTACTTGGCGCTCAATCCAGAGAAGAGCGGCCCCTTGGGTTACACTCAGGAATTTGTCTTGGAATGTGAAACCAACATCGATTTGCTGCTGAGCAGGTTGCGAGAGACGGAAAACATCTACGAGCAAATTGAACTCTTACAAACCTTGGTAAGGTTGCGAGGGTTAGAGTTTGAGACGGGGTTTGAAGGCCCGCAACGCTCGGTGACAGTAGTTGATCTCCTCAATGAGGTCTACACCAAGGCTGGAACGTTGCAATTGTGGGCGGTAGTTCGTCGGGCAGCGGGTTTGCTCAATAAAGTAGATATTGGTTTATCGGATGCGGTGACTGATATTTTGGTGCGGCAAAAGCAAATTACGGTGGGCAAGTCCTACAGTGAGGCTTCTTTAATTACCCGTCCCATGTCTTACACCGAGGTGATCGACAAAATCAAGGAGTTCTGCGGTGAAGACATTCGCGATCGCGTCCTCACTCAAGAAATTTTGATCTACTGCGGGTTGCTGATCCAATCGGAGCCACAACTTTTTGATGGTTTGCTGACGCTGCGAGTGGGCTATCTAATCTTATTAATTACCACTGCTTTGTCCCGTGAATTGCAAGTCACCCAAGACGAAGCTTACGAACACTTGATGGAACTCAGCCCCTTCGAGCTAAAAATGCGCCTCCGCCAAGTTTTAGCGGGATACGAGGGTTTGAATCAGACCTTGTTCCAGCAAGAATCGCTGCACGTCAAACAACAACAGGCGATCGACTGGGTGGTGCTGCCAGAGCAATCCGATGCCGAGTTGCCGACGGGCAGTTGGTTACAAAAACGTCAATTGGATGGAGCGCTCAATCGCGTGCCGGAAGACTTTTACTTCAAAGTTTGGCGAATGCTGAAGCACTGCAAAGGTTTGGTGATTGGCGATAAGCTAGAGCGTCGCAACCGCTTGGATAGTCATTTAATTTTGGCGGAGATGACGCCTGGAGAACCCAATTTTGCTTTGCGGGTAGAGCACTTGCTAAACAAGATCCCAGCACCAGAGTACCGCCAAGTGAATATCGAAACCTTAATGGAATTGGCGGCGATCGCAGAACGCAACCCCAACCTACAAATTGAAGAAGCGATCGCACTTGATGTGTTGATCGGTCACGCAGTGCGCCTCGCTTGGCTAGACAAATTTCCCGATCGCGCCGACCAATACCCACAATACAAAGCCTCAGCTTGGCGATCGTTCTATGACACCTCACCCTATCTCTGTGCCAGCTATGTAGTTAAGGCTCTCCAGTTCTTGGCTCAACTCGGCCAAGCGAACCCGGTCTAGCAGCGTGAGGTGCATTTAAAGCAGTAGGAGTGTAGCAACGAATCACTACACTCCTATACTTCAACCGCTACACATAGAACCGGTTGTTTAACTAGCTGAATTAAACCGTCTCTTCCGTCTTCGAGCGATCGCCTTGCGCTTCTTCTTCTCGATCGGAGTCTCAAAGTGCCGTCGTCGTCTAATATCCGAAAAGATTCCTGCTTTCGAGACCTGACGCTTAAATCGGCGCAGCGCCGACTCAATTCCTTCGTTTTCGCCAACAGTCACCTGGGTCATGCGATTGCCTCCTGAGCTTGACTACTTGCTAGGTGGTTGTGAATCACCCCAGTGCATCTTCAGCAGAGTGAGACAAGGGCTGGCCTCTGCCTCACTCGCTCACAACTCTAAAGTTAAAAGCCTTGCTTTAAGACTGAGGTTTAGTAGCGGCGAGAGAATCCATCTCTGCTGCCACCACCACCGCCGCCACCGCCACTTCTGCGGTTACCACCGCCACCACCGCCGGGGCTTCTCTCTTCACGGGGTTTAGCTTTATTGACCTTAAGATCACGGCCCATCCATTCTGCTCCGTCCAGAGCTTCGATAGCTGCGGTTTCTTCAGCTTCGGTTGACATTTCAACAAAGCCAAAGCCACGCATGCGGCCTGTTTCGCGGTCTACGGGGAGTTGAACTCGCTTTACGGTACCGTATTCCGAGAAGATGTCACTCACATCCTCTTGGGTAACTTCATAAGATAGGTTGCCGATGTAGATTGACATGGAAAACTCCAGAATCAGAAAAAGTGTAGAGATTGAGATTCGGAGAGATGCCTGTCAATCTAAGAACAAACCCGTCAGCCGAAACTTAATGCTCACTAGACACGGTAGCACAGAATCTTTAGCCCTTCCAGGCCATCTCTTGTTCCGTTGACAAAAATGGCAAAGCTCGTTTTCGTTACTGAGTCTAGGTTTTGCTTCTTTAACATTAACTTGTATTAACTTACTTACGATGTTTCAAACTACTCGGCGGCGATTAGCTTTGTGGTACACCACAGTAACTGCTGTACTACTGCTGCTATTTGCAAGTGGCTTCTATCTTTATGTCCGCAGTACCTTAATTGAGCGGATTGATGACACGCTCAACCATGTTGTAGAAGTGGTGCAGCGATCGCTAGTTCTAGAACCCGTGGACTTCCATAAAGAGGGTGGTCCTTTACGGATCAATATAGAAGCGAGTTTTCGCAACAATGCTGACACGGTCGAAGATGATCATATTGACTTAGAGTGGTTTAGCCCTGAGGGAGACCTGCTTTGGTCTACTCTTTCGGCACCCTTGAATGTAGCTCTACATCCCAACAGTACCGGTGAAACAGTACATCTCCCATCGCAGCCTAGTGATAGGGTGCAGGAACCCGATCTGCTGCGGCAAGTGACGCAACGGGTCCAAGTAGGGCGGCAAGTGCTGGGTTATTTGCGGGTCAGTCATCCCTGGTTTGAAGTCACGAAACCAATTCGGCAGTTAATCTTTGACTTGAGCCTGGGGACTGGCCTGATGGTTGTGGCAGTCGCAGCTATTGGTTGGTTACTCTCAGGACTGGCGATGCAACCAGTCCAAGCTTCCTACCAACAACTAAAGCAATTTACCGCCGACGCTTCTCACGAACTCAGAAACCCGATCGCTACGATTCAGACTAATGTGCAAGTTGCCCTCTCCGATCCCAATCCTGATCCGCAATGGCAGCAACAGCAGTTGAAAGTAGTGGAGCGTCTCACTCGCCGATTGGGACGCTTAGTCGATGATTTGCTATTTTTGGCGCGGCAAGACAGTGGCATGGTGCAGCCCCGTTGGACAGCGGTGGCGTTGGATGCGCTGTTGATCGATGTCGTGGAAGAACAACAAGCGATCGCCTTAGAAAAAGGAGTGAGTTTATCTCTAGATTTAGAGGAACCAGCAGAGAACCCACCAGAGCATCGTCCCCGCAATGGCAGTAAAGGCGAAATTCCTCCCGAACCTTTTACATTACAAGGCGATCGCGATCAGTTGGCCCGACTATTCACCAACTTGGTAGGCAATGCCGTGCAGTACACGCCCGTAAATGGACGGGTTGAAGTGATGCTACAGCAGGTGAAGCGCAATCATATTGTGCAGTTGCAAGTGCAAGTGCGGGATACAGGTATTGGCATTCCGTTGGAGGCGCTGCCGCATATCTTCGATCGCTTCTATAGAGTTGACCCTGCCCGCACCCACGAAAACGCTGAAACTAGCATTGCCAAACCTGCCACTACGGGTTCTGGTCTAGGCCTCGCGATCGCGCAAGCCATTGTGGAAAATCATCAAGGCAATATTGTTGTTGAGAGTAAACCTGAGCAAGGAACCACGTTTATCGTTGCTTTGGCTGGTTATAACGCTTCGATCGCCAGAGTTTAAAGCTGTTCGGCTTTATCTAGTAGAGAAGACGAGATTAAAGCCCAAAAAATAGAGGCTGCCCTTGTGGACAGCCGATTAACAAGAATGAGTCTATAAGACTACTGCTTAACTGCGTTTACTCGGCAATTTCTACCGAGCCATCTGCCAAGATTGTGAGGTTGTCGGGATCAACATAGTGGCACACAGCGTCATTCATGCAAATCAGCGCCCAGCCTGATTGGTCGATTCCAACTAATTTATAGTCTGTATCTTCAACAAAGAACCCCTTGTGGTTACGGGTTCCTGATTCAACTTGAACATTATACTTGTCTGTAATAGACATGGTTTTTCTCCCCGGCATTAAGCTTTTTTAAATTCACTATCGATGTGTTTGGTTCACATCTTCGCTTGATTCCTAAAAGCTTATCACTAGATAGAGAGAGTGATCATTAAGTTATTTAAGAATTTACTAAAAGATAAAGCAGTGTTTGTTACACAATTTAGGGATCATCAAGAATCGACGTTAACCTGTCAAGAACGAGCGATTTAATAAAGTGACTTGAGGGTTCTATGTTCTCTATCCTTAGGTAGAGAAGAAAGCCAAATCTCCTAGAGCTTAAAGGGTTTCAGTCAATTTAAAAGACTAAATTCAGCCAAAATTGCTACAGAAAGTAACGCAGCAATTTATTCAAGAGAGATGCCGCTTACAAAACTCAACGTTACTGCTTGAATCAGCTAGGTATTTATTCTCAATTACAAAAGTTTATCTACTTAATCCTTGTTGTTTTAGACCACAAAAGCAGGCTTTCAAATAGCTTGAGGGACACACTTCAGCCCAAGTAACTGTTGCTTTAGTGTCGCATTGCTGAGCGTTGGATCAGTCCTCAAAGACCTGGCTTTGTAACGTAGACTTCATTAGTTTTTGGAGTTGGTTTATAGGCGATCGCTCTAAGTAACCCACCTCTGAAGGGATGATGCTTAATAAAGTGCGAGTACTGAGCAGCCAGGTAGAAAAAGCTTGTTATCTTGCTAGCTATCTCGAACTTGGACTGGGAGGGCAGTGAAGCATGGCATCTGGCTCCGATCGCTTGATTAGGATTGAACTCAGCGTCCAGGCGAACTCTGCCTTGCTGGAAGGATTAGAGGTATGGCAAGACTTAGGACTACTCTCAGAAGAGCAAGTTAAGCAGATCGGCGATCGCTATCTCACCTGTGCCTTACCGGAGCCTATTCCAGTTACTGATAATTCAGTGAGGGATGCTGAACCTGACTCAGACTTTCTGATTGAACCAGTTGAGCGATCGTCGCGAAGACCCCGGATCAGAACAGGCGCTCGATCTTCTCCAGTTCGCTCTGACAGCCTTGCTAGCTCCACTAGCGTTGGTGGCACGACTATCAGACAAAGCAACTTCTTAGCCGAACGCCTGCAATCATTGATGGCTGAGATTAGTGTCATCTGGCTGCTATTCTTAGGCGTGTTTATGGTGGTGGTTTCGTCGGGAGTGCTAGCTGCGAGCCAGTGGCGCAACTTTCCTCCTACCGGACAGTACTGCATTTTATTTGCTTATACTTTGGCCTTTTGGGCTGCAGGTCTATGGGCTGCGAAACAACCCAACTTACAGCTCACGGCTCGGATGTTGCAGACGGCGACGTTGCTGATCATTCCAGTCAACTTCTGGATGATGGATGGGTTTAAGTTATGGCAACAACCTGGAGGTGGAGCGATCGCGGTTATTGCAGCCTTTGGTCTGACGGCTTTGCTGCTGCAACTTTTGGGATTCAGACGCAACTCGGTCCACCCTGTAGCTACTTCACGTTGGCTCTTGCTGGATGCTGTGGCCCTGAGCTGGCTGCATTGGGGCTGGGGGTGGTCTGGATTTCCGCTAATCGCCACCTATCTGGGTACGGTCGGTACGGCGTTTGTCTTGTTGCAGCAAGACCAAGCTTCAGCAGCTATCACGGCTCAGACAAGTTTAGAAACGTCACCTGACTCAGAAACCGTTTCCTCTTCAACAGCAGGGCAGACATGGCTGGCTCCTAGCATCATTGCGGTTGCAGCCTCAGCCTTGCTACTGATTGCCAGAGCTGTTTTGGTCGCCCAAGTTCCAATCCATCGACTAGGCTTGGCGGTGGGAATTTGTGGCTGGCTGTTGTGCTGGCTGGCGAGACAAAAACCAGGCAGAGTTTTGTGGACTCAGGCAGGCGCAGCTTTATTGCTACTGGGATGGTTAGTCACAGTATCGGTACAACCGCCGTGGCAGGCGATCGCCATTAGTGGCTTGGCCTTATGGCTGCTTAGCGATCGCTTATGGCGCTTGCCTCAAGTTGCCTTGCTCACCGCTGCTTTTCTAGTAGGACTACAAGGTTACTGGTTGCTGTGGTGGTTAATTCCAGTAGACGGGAGGCAAGCTTTTCTGAGTTGGAACGAGCAAATCGCAGGCAGTTCATTCACAGCAGCGAGTTTAGGTGGAGTTGGGTTCTTTCCCTACTTAGCGTTGACGCTAGTAGTAGCGCAGTATTGGCGACAACGGCAACAACCGCAAATAGCTGACTGGAGCGAAGCCTTAGCTTTAGGCTTGGGCCTTGCTTTGACTTTGTTTAGTCTGACCAATCCCCTGCTGCGATCGCTCAATCTAGCTCTCTCGACCTTGACGTTAGCGGTGGTGGTGCGTCAGCGACCTCAGGCTTCTTCTGGGCTAATTTATCTAACGCATGTCACGGGTTTAGCGGCGATCGCCTCTACCATTGACCTCCGATTTCCCAATTTACCAACTCAGCTTTGGGCGGGAGTGTTACTAGCAGGAGCACTATTGGAGTGGAGTTTTACATTGGCTCCTCGTTGGCCTGTCTGGAAACGCAGTGCTTGGTATTTCGGCTTACTCTTATGCGCGATCAGCTACACACTGTTTGGCAGCCTTTGGTTGAGTGAATCGAGTGCAGTAGGGCGTTTCTGGTTGCTGGCTCCCGCTGCCATGACTGGTTTGGCAACTCGCAGACAGTGGGCTCATATCCGCCAAGCAAGCTGGTTGAGCACATTCGCACTTGTGGTCGTGCAACCTTTGACACTCGGCTTTGCGACTCCTCGCTTAATCGGCTTAGGTGTGGCGACTAGTTTGATGCTGGTAAACACTTACCGCTTGCAGCATGTAGGTGCCGCCATTCTCTCCGTGGGTTTCAGCTTGGGTTTGGCGATCGCGGTGATTTGGGAGGGTTTCTCGACTCAGCTTACATTGCCGATCGCGCTGAACTTGGTGGCGATCGCGACGCTGATCCTGTGGTTGGTCCACGATATTGGCCGTAGACAAACTCAGACTTTAGCCAAGATCTATGCTCAAGCCAGTAACGGTTGGGCGATCGCGCTCAGTATTACCAATCTTTTAATTCTGACTGGTTATGATTTAGCTCTTTACAGTAGGTTTGGCGATCGCTCTGCGGGCTACACCGTCGCGATCGCTTTGACGACATTGGCGATTGGTTACCGCATTTGGCAGCAAGCGAGCAATGTAGGGTTTTATGGCTTGGCTTGGGGCATCGAGTTACTTGTTGTTCGGCTGCTATGGTCGCCGGATGTCTCTTTAGTTCCTACCCTGCTGGAACGATTGGCGATCGCGAATCTGGCTTTAGGATTGATCGCGCAACTAGCCAGTGATTGGTGGATGAGGCGAACTCAGCAGCCTTATCTCATGAGTTGGCATGTGATTCCGGTGGTTTATGCGGCTTTGGCTCTGATGGGCGCTCACAGTACCTTCACGGCTACTACGGGCTTATATAGCTTTGGTGCCGCTCTCATCGGCATTGGCGTGGGCCGACAACAACCTCGACTCGCATTAACCTACCTCTCGATCGTGGGTATCTCGATCGCGGCCTATGAGTTGCTGATTTATCAACTGATGCAAGCGACAGGCGGCAATGCGGGCGATGGCATCTTATTGTTAGGGGCTTTGGCGGCTGTAATTGCGATCGGCGATCGCCTGCTGTCCCGGTGGTTGGCGCCGTACCTCCGCCTTGACGCGCCCCGAATTCACGCGATCGCTCACTTGCACTGGATTATCAGTAGCGGTCTCATGCTGCTAGCACTGTTCAATTCGCTCAGTCCCACCGGAGAACTGCTGTGGGTGGGGATTACGGCTGTGCTCGCCATCTATGCCCTCCGGGAAGGTCGAGACAGTGAGTCTTGGACTTACACCGGAATTATCACCAGTTTGTTAGCGATTGGCTATCTGCTTAGTCTGTGGCTATCGGATGCCACTCTAATCGCTTGGGGAGCCGCGATCGCCAGTGCTATGGCTTATGGCATGTACGTTCTACCTTGGCAACGCGGAGGTTGGGCGTTGGAGCCTTGGCAGCAATCAGCCATGCTGCTGCCTGGGGTGATCGCGGTTGCCAATGCGGGTGGAGTGAATTTGCAAAGTTTGCTGATTGTGGCAGCTTTTTATGCGTGGGTGGCCAAAACTCGCAATCAAGCACGGCTCAGTTATCTGAGTATTCTGCTGGCAGACTGGGCGATTCTGCGCTTTTTCAACGATCGCGCCTTAGAGGAACCATTGTGGTATGCCGCCGTTTTGGGTGGGTCGCTGCTCTATGTAGCGCAAGTTGACCCAGTTCTGCGATCGCCCACCGAACGCGAGAAACGCCATTGGCTGCGGAGTCTAGCCGTAGGTCTGATTTGTTTAACGGCGATTTATCAATCGGAAACTAGCTTAGCGATCGCCTTAGGAACGCTGGGCTTTAGTATTGGGCTGATTTTGGCGGGACTAACCTTGCAAGTCCGCGCTTTTCTCTACGTCGGTACAGCCAGCTTCATGATTCAAGTTTTGCGGCAAGTCTGGCTCCTAATTGACAACTACTCTTTGCTGCTGTGGGCGTTGCTGATTGTTTTGGGTTTAGCTTTAATTTGGATTGCGGCCACCTTTGAGGCGCGGCGCAGCCAAGTTTCGGCTTTGTTGCAGCATTGGGTGACAGCACTCAACGAATGGCAGTAACCCTGTAGCTGTGAGAAGCCAAGACCAAGCTAATCTAGAAGACTAGGATATTCAGTGGAACTGTAATGACTGCTGCAACAGATTCACCAGGCGAACTAGTCGTATACGATCGCCCGACGGTAGTAGAAACCAATAACCTCCGCAAAGTCTATCGCACTGGGTTCTGGTTCAATCAGCGCGTGGAATCCTTAAAAGGCTGCTCCCTTACCGTCTATCAGGGAGAAACCTTTGGCTTGTTAGGGCCAAATGGCGCAGGCAAAACCACTCTGCTTAAAACCTTGTTGGGCATTGTCCGTCCCACGTCTGGCAAGGCTTTTTTATTAGAGCGGCCCTTGGGCGATCGCTTGGTGAAGCAAAGAGTCGGTTACCTGCCAGAAAACGCTTACTACTACGACTACCTGACGGGCTGGGAGTTCTTGCAGTTTGTGGCGGGCCTCTTCCAAATTCCGCGCTCAGTGCAGCGGCAACGAATTCCGCAATTGCTCGAACTTGTGGGTTTGTCGCAAAAAACGACGCGCAAGAAACCACTACGGCAATACTCCAAGGGCATGTTGCAGCGCATTGGTATGGCCCAAGCCTTGATTAATGACCCAGATGTAGTGTTTCTCGATGAACCGATGTCTGGGCTAGACCCGATGGGGCGTTACCAAATTCGAGAGATTATTCTGTCGCTGAAAGAGCAAGGCAAAACGATTTTCTTCAACAGTCACGTTTTGTCGGATGTGGAGCAAATTTGCGATCGCGTCGCCATCTTGGCTGAGGGCGAGTTAATCTGTGTCGGCTCCTTGAATGAGCTGCTGGGTACGGCTGACACTTACTACGTCAAGGGTAAAGGTGGCAGCTTGGATGTACTGAAGAAGCGCATGCTCAATCTAGAGTTTGAAGACGGCTTCTGGGAAGGGAACCTGCGGGGCGATCCATACGATTTCTTAGCCAGCCTCAGCCTCATGGGCGCGCAAATCATCACGGTCAGCTTAGCTCGGCCTACTTTAGAGGAGTTCTTTATGGAGCAGTTGCGCCAGCGCAATATTCAATCCACTCATTAAACCTAGCCGAGTCAGCCTGTAGCAAGATGCCGAGTCGGTTTCTGGCTTCTATTTCTTAACAAGAGACCTACTTTATCGAGAAGCTAAATAAGCAACTATGGCTGACCTCTTAGAAACTGCTACCCAGGCTGGATCGTTTACTCAACTACTGAGTGCGCTTGAAGCGGCTAATTTAAACGACGTACTGAGAAACCCTGGCCCCATAACGGTTTTGGCTCCTACCGATGAAGCCTTTGCCAAGCTACCGGAAGGCACCATCGATGGGTTATTGCAAGAACCGTTGAAGCTAAAGCGGCTCTTGACTTACCACGTAATCTCTGGCGATGTCCGCTCGGATGACTTGGCTCAGATCGATGAAGCTCCCACAATGGAAGGCTCGATTGTAGCTGTAGGGCAGGAGGGAGGCTTGAAGGTAAATGATGCCAATGTACTTAAAACCGACATCTTGGCTGATAACGGTGTCATCCATGTGATCGATACGGTGCTGATGCCGACTTTGGCGATGGCGGAGTAGCCTTTCCAATCATGCTGTGGGTGTTTAGGTCACTGGCTTACTGAGTGCTCATCAGATTGCAACCTAACCCCCAGCCCCTTCCCTATGAGGGAAGGGTAGCCATATTCAAAGTTCCTCTCTGACGCGGAGAGGGGTTGGGGAAAGGTTTCGATTGCGTAAAATTTATGGTTTCAGGAAGTTTGAGGTTGAGTAGGCAGGTGAACGGTAAAAGTCGTCCAGCCATCTGCGCTCTCCACTTGCAAAACTCCCTGTAACTGCTCCACTAGCTTCTGTACTAGCGCCAATCCTAAGCCTGTGCCCCCTTGCTGCCAAGGATCGGCGTGAGGGACTCGGTAGAACTTCTCAAAGACTCGATCTAGTTGAGCGGCAGGAATGTTGGCTTGATTGCGAACCCTTAAAGCAATGACAGGCTGGGGAGTTGGGGCGATCGCTAAAGACTCAGATTCACACCAAGCGCTCAGAATAATCTGATGCCCTGCCGGGGTGTATTTGCAAGCATTGTTGATTAACTCAACTAAGACACGCCCTAAGTTGGCATGGTCCGAAATCAGCGGTGGTAAATCGGCGGGCACATCCATGTGCAGGATTTGTTGGCGTTCTTGGATGCGGGAGCGAAACGGTTCAATCACACTCGGCAACCAATCGAGTAGCAGAATCGTTTCTTCTAAGGCAATGCCATCAGCTTGCGACTCTAGGCGCTGTAGATCAAGCAGATCATTGATTAGCTCAATTTCCCGCGTACACTCCATTTGCAAAATTTCGAGATAGCGCTGCCGCCGCTCTATGCTCGGCGCAATTTTGAGCATTTGAATCGCCATCTTCATGTTGGAAACAGGGGTTCGCAGCTCATGGGAAACCGTGCTTAAAAAGTCATCCTTGAGTTGGTTCAGCGCTTCTAAAGCCTGGACTTGGGCTTGAGCAGCTTGATACAGCCGAGCTTGCCGCATAGCGATCGCACATTGGTTGGCAACCTGCTGCACAATCCGCACCTCTGCCTCATCGAAATATGCTTGGGGAGTTTTGCACAAATGCAGGCTCCCTAAAACCTCGTGATCATCGCTGATGGGGTAACTGAAAATTGCTTCCGGTTCGCCATTGGTTTGGGAGCGGGAATAGATGGGGCAAAATTGCACGCCTTGACCTTGTAGCAACTGCTCATATACATCGGGATACTCGGCGATCGGCACTACCTGACCTGAGTAAGTATGTGGGACTGCTGTAAATTCATAGGCGATCGCAGAAGTTTGTTGCGCTAAGTCATGCAGAGCGGTTTCACAGCGCTTCACTTGTAGTCCTAAGCCGAGTTCTTGCACCGCAGTTTGCAAAATCTGCCCTTCATCCAGGCTGTCCCGTACTTTGTCTGTAATGCGCTTGAGTAACGACTCAAAACTCAAGGCTCGTTGCAGTTGTTGGGTGCGCTCTTGCACCTGTTGCTCTAGATTGGCATTCAGTTGCTGCACCTGTTGGTACAGTTCCGACTGCTGAATGGCTAAGGCGAGTTGGTCGGCGATCGCACAACCTAAATCCACTTCCGAGTCTTGCCAGGTGTGAGGCGAGTCTCTTTGCGATAAAGTCAAGCTGCCCCAGAGACTACCTTGATACTGCAAAGGAATCAGCAACCAGGCACCTGGAAACTCTTCTGCTAGAGAGCTGTTGATCGGATCATTGAGCACCTGAGTATTGTCAATTCGTACCACTTCTAATTGCTTCAGGCGAGCTGCCAAGGGGTTATCCGCATCCGGAATCTCCATTCCTACACCCGTAGGCACCAAACCAAGCTGCTGCTCGTACTCAGCGACATTGAGCCAAATTTGCCGCTGCGGTACATACTGCAAAATCGAAACATAATCAATTTGCAGCATCTGACCAATTTCTTGGGCTGCGGTCGCAAAGATACAATCGATGTCGAGAGAGTTACGAACCGCTTGAGTAAAACGATTTAAGGCTCGCTCCCGTTGCACCTGATACTGCGTTTGTTGGTAGAGCTGCTGAAGCTGCGTTTCTGCTTGTTTGCGCTCGGTAATGTCATTCAAGAAAGCAAGAGCACATCTTTCCCCGTCTATCTCCAAAACATCTACAGAGACTAAAGCATCTCGCATCTCACCCGACTTCTTGGCATATTTAGCTTCTAAGCTGCGAACCAAGCCTTGACGGTTTATCAATTCGATTAGCCTTTTTCTATCTTCCGCACTGGGCCAGATAGCCAGTTCTAAAACCGTATGATTAATCAGTTCTTCACGGCTATAGCCCACCAAGTCTACAAAGCTATTATTTACGTCAATAAAACGTCCCTCAGTGATGGTAGAAATGCTAATTGCGATAGGACTCGCTTGAAATATTTTCGAAAGCTTTTCCTCTGATTGATAAGTCAGGAACTGCGCGTCTTGATTATTAGAACTTATGTCATTATTTGAAGGGATCGGCAGCGCTTTTGTGAGGCTCGAAAGCTCATCCAGTGATGTTTTTAGAATGGCTGCTTGATCGGCAGAGAGTTGCTCAGCGAATTGAGCTAAGGAGGAAATTCGTTCCTGAATTGTCTCCATCCGTTGCTCAAAACTATGCAATTCCACACCGAACTCCTAGTACTTTTTTATCTTTAAGCTAACTTAATTCGTGCATCAATTGAGTGCAGATCGTCTAATACAACTTTTTTTGCGAATAGCAAAATGAGGCAACCGGAACCCCAGCTGCCCCTCGCTTAACATTAGCTCTCAATCTGGCTTAAATATCATCCCTATAGGGAGATGATTTTCAATCAAGCAACGTTGGTTGAACGTTTTCTTGCCAGCAATTGAAGCAGAATTTCATCTGTTTGATCACGAAGCTACTTTATGACGAAGCCGCAGTCAGAATACAGCCTGTCCGAGCAGGAATGGTCAAGCTCAACTGGGAAGGATTCTCTTCACCCCACTCCAGTTCAGCGGAGCCGTAGAGAATCTCGCTAGGACGCGATCGCAATCCTGTCTCATCCCAACTAATATGGGCCTTCCCGGAAGCGGTTCCCACATTCACAGCGACAATCACTTCTTCGCCACCCAGAACTCTGGCAAAGACATAGACGGTGGTTTCCGCAAACAACACCTGATAGGCTCCCGTTCGCAAAGCTGCGTAGCGGTTCCGCAAATCAATCAGGTAGCGGTGGTAACTAAGGACATCCTGCTCCCACTTATCTTCCATGGGGAAAGCTCGTCGTGAATCCGGATCGAGTGCCCCTGGCAACCCCACTTCATCGCCGTAGTAGATACTAGGAGCGCCTGGATACGTCATCAGGAGAATCGTGGCTAGCTCTACACTGGCGCGATCGCCCCCCGCAATCGAGAGTAAACGAGCCGTATCGTGGCTTGCCAACAAATTTAACTGAGTCAGCTGAATTTCCCAGGGATATAGCGCTAACACTTCCTGAATTTTCTCAGCGTATTCCTTGGCAAACAGCGGTGGATAAGGATGATAGGAGCGGCCTTGCACCTGCTCCATCACCACGCGATCGCCCGCCGCAAATGCGATCGTAGGAGCAGCAAACAGATAATTCATCACGCCATCAAACTGGGTGCCATCTAGCCACTCGCGGGAATCTTCCCAGACTTCCCCCACAATGTAGGCTTCTGGATTAATTGCTTTGACGCGATCGCGAAACTCTTGCCAAAATCCGGGCGCTTTCACCTCAAAAGGCACATCCAAACGCCAGCCATCAATGCCAAATTTAATCCAATATTCCGCCACCTCCATGATGTACTCGCGCACTTCTGGATTGTCGTGGTTGAACACGGGCAAAGCTCGGTTATTGTCCCAACCTTCGTAATTCGCTGGGTACTCGCCGTTATAGGGGGACACGGGCCAATCATGAATCTTGAACCAATCCACCCAAGGAGAATGTGGCCCGTTTTCTAGCACATCGTGAAAGAAGAAAAAGCCTCGACTCGCGTGGTTGAACACACCATCCAGCACCACCCGAATATCGCGCTCGTGAGCCGCTTCTAGCAAATCCCGAAAGGCTGCATTTCCCCCCAGCATCGGGTCCACTTGGTAGTAATCGTGGGTGTGATAGCGGTGATTACTCGCAGATTGAAAAATAGGGGTGAAGTAGATAGCATTAATCCCTAAATCTTTGAGATAGTCCAACTTCTCTATTACCCCCCACAAGTCACCACCTTTGTAGCCTTGCAGCGTTGGCATCTCGTCCCAGGCTTCCCAACTGGCATTTTTTAACAATTTTTTGTGTGGATGGTGGCTTTTGGCAAAGCGATCGGGGAAAATTTGGTAGAAAACTGCGTGCTTGACCCAGTCTGGCGTATAAATCTGCATAAGTAGCTCTCTAAGCCTCCACTGACAAGGTACAGGCACAAGCCATTTCGCAATTCTTTCCCCTGGTAGAAAGTCAGCGATTAATTGTGATTCGATGACGAAAACTTGACTCCTAGACTTGTTGATATAACTCAGACCAATCTAGAGGTTCCTGATCCCCCGACTGGAACCATATATCTTTAGGTGATTTGTTATGAAGCTCAAAATCCTGCAAAATACCGTTTTCAAATTACAAACTGCTCAGGCGTCCGATCTACCCGCTGACCAAAAAGAAGAAATCACCGCTGGCCAATTACTCGATCTACATTCTTACAAAATTGAAGGCAAGCTCATCAAAGTTTCCTTTAAAAATGTTGAGTTCAAAGGGCGCAATACTTGGTACGCCTTTGCGGATCATGTCCGCTTGGTGACTTCTCAAGAAGACGTGGTCGCTACACAACAACAGCTTTCACCCCCGACACCTGGCGAACTACCCCGCCAACACCGCATTAAAGACTTTCCTTATCTGGCCCAAACTGATAATCGCTACAATCCAGGCGGCTCCTGCAATGTCACCAGCGTAGCAATGTGTCTTTCTTTCTTTGGTGCTAAACCCACTAGGGAAGCCCAACTCGAAGATGAGTACTACGATTTCTTGATTGAGCAAGGTCGCTCCAGACACGATCCCTACGACTTGAAGTGGTTAGTGGAGCAAAAAGGGTATAAAGATGACTTCCGCGAAACTGCTTCGATTCAAGATGCGAAGAAGTGGATTGCTCAAGACAAACCCGTGATTGTGCATGGGTACTTCACTCGCTTTGGTCACATCATTGTCTTAGTGGGCTACAACGCAGAAGGTTTCATCGTTCACGATCCCTACGGTGAGTATTGGGATAGTGGCTATGACATGAATACTGATTGGGATAAAACCAAAGGCAAAGGCTTGGTTTATTCCTACAGCTTAATTGAGCGCACCTGCTCCCCCGAAGGCCCAGGCAATATGTGGTGCCACTTTATTTCTAAGTAGCTCTTGTTTGTGACGAAAGGCGATCGCCTTCCTCACTCCATAAGTGCGATCGCCCTCCCTCACCCCTTAATCTCCCCTTAAGCTAAACCTCCTCTGCCTTTGGGCGGATCGACAAAACTCTCTGTTATCTTCCGATCCCCTCTTGCAAACTGCCACACTCAGACCGACACTTATCTTGGGAGTTGACTGGCAGTTTAGAGGTCTTTTGTGAAAAGAGTATTATCGATTATTCTCGGTGGGGGAGCCGGAACCCGCCTTTATCCATTGACCAAGCCTCGTGCGAAGCCTGCGGTGCCCCTTGCAGGCAAATACCGTTTAATTGACATTCCTGTTAGTAATTGCATTAATTCTGAAATATTCAAGATTTACGTTCTGACTCAGTTCAACTCAGCCTCCCTCAACCGCCACATTGCCCGCGCTTACAACTTTGCTGGCTTTACTGAAGGATTTGTTGAGGTACTTGCGGCGCAACAAACCCCCGAAAACCCCAACTGGTTCCAAGGTACGGCTGACGCAGTTCGTCAGTACATGTGGTTGTTCGAAGAGTGGGAAGTCGATGAGTACTTGATTCTCTCTGGAGATCACCTGTACCGCATGGACTACCGTCAGTTTGTGCAGCGCCACCGGGATACAGGAGCCGACATCACGATCTCAGTCGTGCCAATGGATGAACGACGAGCGTCTGACTTTGGCTTGATGAAGATTGATGCTTCTGGCCGAGTTGTAGACTTTAGCGAGAAGCCGAAAGGTGAAGCGCTGAAACAAATGCAGGTAGATACCAGCATTCTAGGATTGGATGCTAAGCAAGCTCAAGAACGGCCTTATATTGCCTCAATGGGCATTTATGTCTTTAAGCGCGATGTCTTGATGAACCTGTTGAAGCAGTCGCCCGATCGCACTGACTTTGGTAAGGAGATCATTCCAGCTTCCGCCGCAGACCACAACGTCCAAGCTTATTTGTTCGATGACTATTGGGAAGACATCGGAACGATTGAAGCTTTCTACGAAGCTAATTTGTCGCTAACCCAACAACCGCAGCCACGCTTTAGCTTCTACGACGAGCAAGCACCGATCTACACCCGTGCCCGTTACTTGCCTCCTAGCAAGCTCCTAGATTGCCACGTCACCGAGTCAATCATTGGGGAAGGGTGCATTCTGAAAAACTGCCAGATTCAACACTCTGTCTTGGGTGTGCGATCGCGCGTAGAATCCGGATGCGTCATCGACAACTCCCTGTTAATGGGTGCTGACTTCTATCAACCCTTCGCTGAGCGCAATACCAACTGTGAAACTCGCACAGTACCGATGGGGATTGGAGCCAACACCACCATTCGACGGGCGATCATCGACAAAAATGCCCACATCGGTTGTGATGTGCAAATCATCAACAAAGATCGGATAGAAGAAGCTGAGCGCGAGGACCTAGGGTTCTATATCCGCAATGGCATCATCGTAGTGATGAAAAATGCCGTGATTCCGGATGGAACCATCATCTAGGCAAGAAGCTAGGGGTGTGGAGTTAGGGGAAGATTACCTGTCAACTCCACATCCCACGCCGACTACTACTCGCCTAATTATTTTGATGGGGCTGCCAGGAAGCGGCAAAACTACCCTGGCTCAACATTTACTCACAGCTAGCCCGGAGCGTCGGTGGATTTCTACTGATGCAATCCGGGCTCAATTGTTTGGCGATGAAGCAGTCCAGGGGCCGTGGTTGCAAGTATGGCGCGAAGTCCAACATCACCTACAGCAAGCAGTTGAGCAGATCTCCCAAGGCCACATTCCCGATGCGATCTACGACGCTACCAATACGGCTCGCAAGCAACGGCGACGGGTGTTAACGTTGGCGCGATCGCTAGGCTTTCAGGAGATTGTCGGCTTTTGGCTAAATTTGCCTTTGGAAGTGTGTTTAACCAGAAATCGTCAGCGCGATCGCGTGGTTCCAGAAGCTGTAATGTTGCGCATGCACCGACAACTTTTAGGCGCACCTCCAGCACTAGAGGAAGGATTCACGAGCTTGATTCGTCAGTCTTGGTATCCCTGAACCAGGCAATGGCGGAAATTGCGATCGCATCTCGCGCAAGAACCGAACTCTGCTCTAACGCCACCTCTGATACTTTAAATCTAGTTGAAAGACCCACAGCAAGGGACTAGATAAACATTGAGAGGTTTTGAGAGGTTAGAGTTATGGCACTCATTCGTTGGGAACCCTTCCGTGAAGTTGACACCCTACAGCGGGAAATGAATCGGTTATTCGATCGCCTCGCTCCCGAAGTCAACCATACTGCCTTTGCTCCTGCCGCAGAAATGCAGGAAACCTCAGAAGCCATTCAGCTAAAAATTGAAGTGCCTGGGATTGCAGCCAAAGACCTGGATGTGCAAGTAACCGCAGAAGCGGTCTCAGTTAGTGGAGAGCGTAAAGCTACTGTCCCCAGTGAAGAGAGAGCCGTCTTTCGTTCCGAGTTTCGTTACGGGCGCTTCCAACGAGTCATTCCCCTCCCCACTCGGGTTCAGAATACCCAAGTGCAGGCTGAGTTCAAAAACGGCATTTTGCATCTCCACCTACCCAAGGCTGAAGAAGAACGCAACAAGGTCGTTAAGGTGAATCTAGCAGGGTAATTGGAGTGGCGATCGCTACTGCTTAGATGCCTGATTAAATCAGGTGCTTGGCAAGCTGGTTGCCTAAATCCGCACTTAATTCGGTCATAGTTCAGGGGAGGGCGTGAGTCAGCATCGCTCTGCCCTGAATCTATGTATAAGCTATTGGAGTTTAGCTTTGCCCCTTACCGCATCCAGATTACGACGCGGCTAAAGCAGACGATCATAGATATAAAGACATAAACTGAAACTATTAGAGGAGGTAGGTGGATGGCTGCAACCGACTATAAAGATTACTACGCTGTCTTGGGAGTGAATAAAACCGCCACTGCCGACGACATCAAAAAAGCATTTCGTAAACTAGCCCGCAAGTACCATCCAGACGTTAATCCAGGCAACCAAGACGCGGAAGCCCGGTTCAAGGAAGTCAACGAAGCCTACGAAGTACTATCTGACCCAGAGAAACGCCAGAAGTACGATCAGTTTGGCCAGTACTGGAAACAAGCAGGTGGCGGCTGGCCAGGTGGCGGAAGTAGCCCCAATGTTGACTTTGGCAACTTCGACTTTAGCCAATACGGCAGCTTTGATGACTTTATCAACGAGCTGTTAGGTCGCTTTGGCAGCCCTGGCGCTGGCCCTAGCCCTGGAGCTGGACGACAAACCTATAATTATCGCACCACTCCAGGTGGCCCAGGCTTTGGGGACTTCGGCGGCTTTGGGGGTTTTGGCGACACTGCTACCGCTCCAACTCAAGACAGCGAAGCTGCGATCGCTCTAACCCTGAGAGAAGCCTTCCAAGGTGTGCAGAAACGCCTCAATCTAGGCAGCGAAGTGATTGATGTCCGCATTCCCCCCGGAGCTAAACCCGGTAGCCGCATCCGCGTCAAAGGCAAAGGGCCAGCGAGTCCCTATAACCAACAACGCGGCGATCTCTATTTGGTCGTCAACATTCAATCCCATCCCTTCTTTCAATTTGAGGGCGACAATCTAGTCTGTGAGGTGCCCATCGCCCCGGATGAAGCAGTGTTAGGGGCACAAATTGAAATCCCTACTCCCGATGGCAGCGTCACCATGAATGTGCCTGCTGGCGTGCGGGCAGGGCAATCTCTACGCTTACGAGGCAAAGGCTGGCCCAATCCCAAGGGCGGACGCAGTGATCAAATCGTTAAGATTGCGATCGCCTCCCCCAAGGAACTCAGCCCCCAGGAGCGTGAGTACTACGAAAAAATTCGAGCCATCCGCAGCTTCAATCCCCGCAGCCACATCCAAAGCATGCAGCTCTAGAGCGCCGCCAACAACTCCTCCACATTGGCGTTGTACGACAAAAACGAGAACATATGTTTGAAGCGTAGGTTGCCTTGAGTGTCCAAAACAAACTGTGCTGGAAGGGGTGCGCCTAGAGCTTGCCCCACTCGGTAAGCGCGAAATATTTGGCAGCTAGGATCGCTGAGGAGCGGCATCTTTAGGCCCAAATCGCGCACCACAATCTGGCTCTGGCGCTCATCAGTACTGGTAATCATCAAGATCTCCACTCCGCGACTCGTAAACTTCTCGTAGTTCTCGTTTAGCGCCTTGATGTGGGGGAAGCAAAAAGGACAGTACTGCTTTTCGGTAAAGATGCGCGTAAAAGCCAAAATTACGGGTTGCTGTCCCTGGTAAGCCGCTAATTTAATCCGCTGACCCTGAGTAATATCTGGCAACTCAAAATCAGGAGTTTTTTGGCCTAGCGCTAGAGAACTCGTTGCTGGAATCGGGAAAAAGTTGTTGAAAAAGCGCTGATTCAGCAGGCCGCTAAAGTCTGTCGAGGTTAGCATCGCTAGCTATAACTGATGTCTGTGAAGTAAGGTTCGGAACTACAGTCAACCATAAAAAAGGGTGAGCATTGCCCACCCTATCAACAAATTACAGCTAATTGCTAATCGCTAGCAACTACACCGCCGCGAAGTAATTCTTGGACTTCACAGGGTCAGGATTCATGGTGGCATCACCAGGCTTCCAACCAGCGGGGCAGACTTCATCGGGGTGAGACTGCACGTACTGAATCGCCTGCAAAGTCCGGAGGGTTTCGTCCACACTGCGGCCAAAGGACAGGTTGTTGATGGTGGAATGTTGAATTACACCATCTTTGTCAATGATGAAAAGACCACGGAGGGCTACACCTGCTTCTGGATCGAGCACGTTGTAAGCAGCGCTGATTTCTTTCTTGATGTCGGAAACAAGAGGATAGTTGAGGTCACCCACTCCACCTTGTTTGCGATCGCTTTGGGTCCAAGCGAGGTGAGAGAATTCACTGTCTACAGACACGCCTAGAATTTCAGTCCCAATTTGCTTAAATTCGTCGAAGCGATCGCTGAAAGCAGTGATTTCAGTGGGGCAAACGAAGGTAAAGTCTAGGGGGTAGAAGAACAAGACAACATATTTGCCTCGGTAGTCAGACAGCTTGATGGTCTTGAACTCTTGATCGACCACAGCCGTTGCAGTGAAGTCGGGGGCAGGGCGACCAACCCGGAGGCAACCTTCGGTATTGTAGGTCAAGGTCATGTACTTGATTCTCCTTGAAGAGTCTACAGGTCTACATTTGCTGAGTCATAGGTAAGCAGTGAGCAACTCACTTTTTCCTACGCAGGCAACGACTGATTATTTAAGAACTGTTACGCAATATATCATAGTCATAACGATTTTGAGTAGAGCCTGTGGGCAGGTTCGCCACAACCTTGAGAGCGCTAAGTAAGGCTTGTTTGACATAATATTGAGTCTGCTTCTGCTTCACAGCCTGTTTTGATGCCACCTCAAACTGCTCCGTCTATCTCTCCCCGTCCCTTCTTGAAATGGGCAGGCGGAAAGAGTCAACTCATTTCTCAGTATCAGCCTTACTTTCCTCAAGAGTTTGTCACTTACTACGAACCTTTTTTAGGAGGGGGGGCTGTTTTCTTTCACCTCTTACCAAAGCAAGCCATTCTTACAGATATTAATCCAGAATTAGTGAATGTTTATTGCTGCGTTCGAGACCAAGTTGAACCTTTAATCCTGCGTTTGCAAGAGCATCAGAAACAGCATTCCCACGACTACTATTACCAAGTAAGAGCTGAAAATCCTACGACTAATTTGGAGCGGGCAGCTCGTCTAATCTATTTGAACAAAACTTGCTTCAATGGCTTATATCGGGAAAATTCCAAAGGGAATTTCAATGTGCCCATTGGGCGCTACAAAAACCCTGGAATTTGCAATGCAGAGTTATTACGCTCAGTATCACTAGCCTTGCGATCAACTGTAATTGTAATCAAGCCTTTTGAGGCAATTTTAGATTGCGCTAATCGTGAGGATTTTGTCTATTTCGATCCGCCTTATTATCCTGTTAGTTCGACAAGCAACTTCACTGCTTATAGTCGCTACGCCTTTAATCAAGAGCATCAAATAAGACTAAGAGATGTATTCGTGAAGCTGGCAAGCCGAGGTGTGAAGGTGATGCTTTCTAATTCAGATTGTGAGTTTATTCGAGAGCTATACGCAGGCTTTAATATTCACGCGATCGCCGCTGCTCGATCGATTAACTCTAAAGCAAGCAAGCGAGGAAAAATCACAGAGGTTTTGGTGACTTCCTATTAATCCATAGAGTGATTGAGCGGAGAAAAAGAAAACTTAGTTTTCCTAAAATCCGGGAGGTAAAATCCTGTTTAACCCCCGGATTCCTACTGGATTAGTTTACGGATATATCAAAATTTTGTAGGTTTCTGGTCCTGGAGAAACGGCTTGATCGACAGCTTGAGATAGATTTTCTAAGGGATAGCGATCGCTAATCAATGCTTCGACATCAATGCGACGATTAAAGACAATATCTGCAGCCAAATTCTGTACCCGGAAAGAAGAGCTGTAACTCCCCATCAAGTCAATTTCCCGGCGATAGAGAATATTGGGATTAATGGGAATTTCAACCTCATCGGGAAACTCTGCAAAGAACAAGATTTTGCCGCCTTTGCGCGTGCAATCTAGCGCTTGGAAGAAGGCTTTGTCGCTGGGCACCGCGAGCAAACTCACATCCACGCCCATACCTTGGGTTAATTCCTGAACCTTCTGAGCAATTTCAGGATCGCGGGCATCAAAAGCGGCATCGGCTCCCACACTCAGAGCTTTTTCAATCCGAGCAGGAATTAGATCTGTGGCGATCGCTCTAGCACCGAAGTACTTCACCAGCATGATAAACATTAGCCCAATCGGGCCTGCTCCAGTAATCAGCACAGTTTGACCGGGGGCAATTTGGGCTTTTTTAACGGCTTTGAGGCAGCAGTTGGTCGGTTCTACAAAGCTGGCTTGCTCAAAACTAATGTCGTTGGGGATGGGAATTAAGCCACCGTTTCGGACAATATGCCCTGGCACTTTGACATATTCGGCAAAACCGCCACCGCTGGGAGCAAACCCTGCTGTTGTCGTGACGTTTTTGTAAACATCGCACATGGAGAAATTGTCGTTGAGGCAATAGTTGCAATGCATACAGGGAATGTGGTGCATTACGACGACGCGATCGCCCACTTGCCAATTTTTGACTTCAGCTCCGACAGCCGCGATCGTGCCAGCAGTTTCATGACCAAAAATTCTGGGGGGTTCGTAGAGAGGATAGAGAATTTTTTTAATGTCAGATTGACATAGCCCCACAACTTTGACTTGCACGAGCACTTCGTCTGCGCCTAATTCAGGCACAGGCAGTTCCTCGTAACTCAGCTGCTTTACCCCACGAAACACTTGTGCTTTCATACTCCCCTCTAATGCTGCTAATCTGCCGCTAAAGTGCCGAAATTAGGTTTTTGCAGACCCAATGATCATAAACTTTACCAAGACTCGTTATTCGTCACGCTGGCAAAGTCAATTCCATGCCACTCACCTTAGAAGAATTAACCACTGATGTTTTAGTTGTGGGTGGAGGCACAGGCGGCACAGTTGCAGCCATACAGTCGGCCCGACGAGGAGCCAAAACCGTTTTAGTCAGCGAGTTTCCTTGGCTGGGTGGCATGCTGACCAGTGCAGGAGTCTGTGCCCCAGATGGTAATGAGCTGGCTGCTTTCCAAACCGGAATTTGGGGAGCTTTTCTCCAAGAATTACAAAAACGGCAACCGGGTGGCTTAGATCATGGCTGGGTCAGCTTCTTTACCTATGACCCTCGCATTGGTGCCCAGATCTTTGCCGATTGGGTGCGATCGCTGCCTAACTTGCAGTGGATTAGCGGTCAAACACCTGTAGAAGTTTTACGTCAAGGCGATCGCGTTACGGGCGTGCGGTTTGCAGAGGTGACAGTCAAGGCCCAAATTACCCTAGATGCCACCGAACTAGGCGATTTATTGGCTTTGGCAGAAGTGCCTTACCGTTGGGGTTGGGAACTGCAATCTGAATGGCAGGAACCGAGCGCTCCACCCTCTGCCAATGCCTTAACTCAGCTCTGCCCAGTACAGTCGCCTACTTGGGTAGTGATTCTGCAAGACTTTGGTGCGGGCAATCATGCCCCAGCGATCGCTCCTCCACCCAATTACGATCCAGCCCAATTTGCTGGTGCTTGGGAAGGTTATAGCCCAGAACAGTTTCTCAACTACGGTCGCTTACCTGGCGATCGCTTCATGCTCAACTGGCCCCAGGGCGGCAATGATTACGGCCTAGGTGTGGATCGTTTGGTTCAATCGCCGCAAGCGCAACAGGAGTTTTTGCAAGAAGCTCGCTGGCATACTCAAGGTTTTGCTCATTTTATCCAAACGCAACTTGGCGATCGCTACGGCTTAGCCTCAGATATTTTCCCTCACCTACCCGGAAGTTTAGGAGGTGGAGCTTACGCCCTGCATCCCTACTATCGCGAATCTCGCCGTCTGCAAGGACTCGTGACCGTCTGTGAACCGGATATTTTGCCTGTGCTAGGAGGAAAAGTCGCCGCCCTACCTGTAAATGAGCAAGGCCAAGTCACGGCGATCGCGATCGGCAACTATGCAAATGACCACCACTACCCGACGCATATCAACGGCCAAGCTTTACCGAGCCTCAACCTTAAGCCCAAGTCAATTCGATGGGGTGGACGCTGGACAGGAACTCCTTTCACTATTCCTTACGGTTCCTTGATACCGCTAGCAGCGGATGGCTTATTGGTTTGTGAAAAGAATATTTCTGTCTCTCACATGGCCAATGGTGCCACCCGTTTGCAGCCTACAGTGATGAATATTGGTCAAGCCGCAGGCATGGCTGCTGCATTGTGTGTAGAGCACCACTGTCAACCCAGAGAACTTAAAGTGCGATCGCTGCAAACTGCTTTACTGGAAGAGCCTACTGCACCTGCTGTGATCGTTCCTCTCTTCAATTCGCTCCCTGATCATCCTGACTGGCTTCGGGGGCAAGCTCACTATCTAGCTCATCCAGAGACTTACCCCACCGATGGTCAATGCAGTCGAACCGAGCCCCCAAAAGAACAACAAATTGCAGCAAGTTCTAGCTCTGAGTCAACTAGCGCCACCTCAATGGTGCTGAGCGGTGTTTTTCGCCGCGATCGCCCTCAAGAGTATAATTTGATTCCGTTCAGCCCAACGGCACCGTCAGGTCTCCCTTTAGCTGCCGCTATCAGCCTGGTCACTCTAGGCCCTCAGGTTAACCAGCAACTAGAATCTTATCCACATCAACAACCGATGCAAGTATTAGGGCGATTAAACTTAGCGGGCAATTGGCTGTTAGTTGAGCAAGTTTCCCCATTGGCGGGATCAGAATGAGCAGAAAAAATTGCTAACAGCTCTATCGGGCTCTCCAGCACTTGATTACAGCCATACTAGCTAACGAAAACCAACTGCTAAAAATCAACTTTTTCTTCAGAATTTAGCCAAAGCAAGCCTGGCTACCACAATTTTTTTCCTGATCCGAGGTCAGAAGTTCCGTATCAGAAAGTAGCAGCTCTGAGATGGATACTTCCCATGCACATTTATCAATCTGTCATTGCAGTTCAATTGCTGACAGTTGTTTTGGCATTTGGCTGGCAGCCTACTAGCTATAGCTTACACAATTCTCCGCCTTCTGCTCAAACTCAAGCAACTTTAGCCGCTCAAGCAAGTCGAAGCACTGACGTCGCCCCTCATCGTGGTAGTGGACGTCGTAGCCTAGGCCAAATTGCTCGCTCGTTTCAGCCTCAAATTTAACTAGTTCAAGCACGACATTAGAGTATAAATTATAACCAGCTTTGGGTGAGGATACAAACAACCTAGAGCTGCTTTTCCGCATCAAGAGATAGGTGACAGAAAGATAGGTAATTTGTAAGGGTAAGCCTGCTGTCATAACTCTTGCAATCAAAGGAACTTAATGCCAAATCAGGATTTCTCAGACCGCTCAGCCAGGGTGACTGAAGCGGCTCGATTTTGTCGGCCTGGATGGCAATAGTGGAGCAAGAGAATTTCTTGAAATGCGTTTCTAGGAAAGGAAATTCAGCTATTCTCAAATGGCTGATCCATAATCCTTGTTTAGGAAAAATCACTAGTGCTTAAAATACCTGCATGCTTTAAGCTTAAGGGTGTTCGATGAAGAGAGTAAATCGATTGTTCTGCAATAGAGATAGAGCTATCAATAAGTGCTCAAACTTTTATACACAAATTGTATATTCACCTAGTCGCTCCTGCGGAGCATGGCTACTGCTATGACTAACGACTTAGATCTGATCAAACGTCTTAGCCCCAGTGCAATGGATCAGATCATGCTTTACTTGGCATTTAGTGCCATGCGCACCAGCGGACATCGGCATGGGGCATTTCTAGATGCGGCTGCAACTGCTGCCAAGTGTGCTATTTACATGACTTATTTGGAGCAAGGACACAACCTGCGTATGACAGGTCACTTGCACCACATTGAGCCCAAACGGGTCAAAGTGATTGTTGAGGAAGTTAGACAAGCCCTAACGGAAGGCAAACTCCTGAAAATGCTGGGGTCTCAGGAACCTCGGTATCTGATTCAGTTTCCCTACGTTTGGTTAGAGCAATATCCTTGGCAGCCTGGGCGATCGCGCATTCCTGGGACAAGCCTCACCTCCGAAGAAAAACGCCAGATTGAGCAGAAACTACCTGACAATCTGCCAGATGCTCAACTGATCAATTCCTTTCAATTCATGGACTTGATTGAGTTTCTGCATACGCGATCGCAAGAAGACCTCACCGCAGATCGTCAGATGCCTTTAAGTGAGGCATTGGCAGAACACATTAAACGCCGTTTAATTTACTCTGGCACTGTCACACGCATTGAGTCGCCCTGGGGCATGCCCTTTTATGCGTTAACCCGTTCTTCCTACTCCCCCGCCGATGATGAGGAGCGTACCTACATCATGGTGGAGGACACAGCTCGCTATTTTCGCTTGATGAAAGATTGGGCTGATCAGCAACCTCGTGTCATGCGAGTGCTTGAAGAACTCGATATTCCTATCGAAAGAGTGGATCAAGCACTGGAAGAACTAGATGAAGTCATCCGGGCTTGGGCCGATCGCTACCATAAGGTAGGCGGACAATCCATGATTTTGCAAATGGTACTCGGTCCCCGCGAGGAAGAAGGCTCCTCTTGGTAGTTTCCTTTTTATTAAGTTAAAAATCGGGATGACTGGATTCGAACCAGCGGCCCCTTCGTCCCGAACGAAGTGCGCTACCAAGCTGCGCTACATCCCGTCGTAGTCTCAGCTAACCAAGTTTAGCCTATCACAGCACAAATATATTGTGATGCGCCGCTACTTGTTAAGATTAAGCATACATAACTTCAGCAATCAAAACTCAGCGTGGTTGTTAAGCCAGAGTGGTTACGGGTAAAAGCTCCCCAGTGGGAGCGGGTTGGTAGTGTCAAAGAAATCCTCCGGGATTTAGCACTAAATACGGTGTGTGAGGAAGCGTCTTGCCCCAACATTGGTGAGTGCTTTAATCACGGCACAGCAACGTTTTTGATCATGGGACCCGCTTGTACAAGAGCTTGTCCTTACTGCGATATTGATTTTGAGAAAAAGCCCAAACCACTCGATCCCACTGAACCCGATCGCTTGGCTGAAGCAGTGCAACGATTGCGCTTAAATCACGTTGTGATCACCTCTGTAAACCGAGATGATTTACCCGATGGCGGTGCATCTCAGTTTGTCCGGTGTATTCAGGCAATTCGAGAAACTTCTCCCAGCACCACCATCGAAGTTTTGATTCCAGATCTGTGTGGCAATTGGCAGGCACTAGCAACCATCTTGCAAGCACAACCAGAGGTGCTGAACCACAACACAGAAACCGTACCTCGGCTTTATCGGCGGGTGCGTCCTCAAGGCCAGTACGAGCGCAGTTTGGAACTTCTCAAGCGATCGCGAGAACTCGCCCCTTGGGTTTACACCAAGTCTGGCATCATGGTCGGCTTGGGAGAAACCGACGCGGAAGTGCGGGCAGCCATGCAGGATCTGCGAACTGTAGACTGTGACATCCTTACGATTGGGCAGTATCTACAGCCCAGCCAAAAACACTTAGGTGTAACCAACTTTGTGCCGCCAGAGCAATTTGAGGCTTGGCGACAATTTGGCGAATCTATTGGCTTTTTGCAAGTCGTGTCCTCTCCCTTAACTCGCAGTTCTTACCATGCGGAGCAAGTGAGGGTATTGATGGAACGCTACCCCCGCATGATTGCTGCGCCCTCTGCTAATTCCTCACCACTAGATTGAGCAAAGGGTTGTGCAAACTGTAACGCTAGCAGTACTTGGGGCAGGTGCGTGGGGTTCAGCTTTGGCAAATTTAGCAGCCAAAAATGGTCACTCTGTGCGCCTATGGTCACGCCATCAAGCTCAAAGCTTGAGAGAGGTAGTAGAAGGTGCTGATCTGATTGTGTCTGCGATTTCCATGCAGGGCGTGAGAGCCGTGGTTGAGCAGATACAATCCTTAGCGATCGCCAAGCCAGCGATTTTGATCACCGCAACCAAGGGGCTAGATCCAACCACCACACTCACTCCTTCCCAAATTTGGCAAGCTGCTTTTCCAGACTATCCAGTTGTGGTGCTGTCTGGGCCCAACTTATCCAAAGAAATCGAAGCAGGTTTGCCTGCAGCCACCGTGGTTGCCAGTGAACAGATGGTAGCGGCTGAGGTTGTGCAAGCGGTCTTCTCGTCTGGAATCTTTCGGGTTTATACGAATCCTGATCCCTTAGGCGTCGAACTGGGTGGCACGCTCAAAAATATTATTGCGATCGCAGTTGGGGTATGCGATGGTCTGCAATTAGGCACCAATGCCAAAGCAGCCCTTGTAACTCGTGGTCTGACAGAAATTATTCGGATTGGTACGCACTGGGGCGCAAAAACAGAAACCTTCTATGGTCTCTCTGGCTTAGGGGACCTGCTGGCAACTTGTAATAGTGTCCTAAGCCGTAACTATCGCGTTGGTTATGGTTTAGCTCAGGGTCGAACGCTCTCAGAAGTACTAGCGACATTAGAGGGAACTGCTGAGGGAATCAACACCACTCAAGTATTAATCCAAGTCGCTCGGCAGCACAATATTTCTATACCTATTTCCCATCAAGTGTATCGCTTGCTAGAAGGTGAGATTACTCCGCAACAAGCAACCGCAGCCCTAATGCTGAGAGACACTAAGCCTGAGAATAACGTTCTCAGATTCTAGGCTAAGTTGACAGAAACATCATTAGGTTGGCAAAACCTACATCAAAGCTTGTTGAAGCGTAGACCTGTTTGCAGATCTGGTGAAACTTAGCAAGTGATCAGGAAATCCTATGTAGGGTGATGTAGATTAACTTAGCATCGGACCTGAGTCACTCGTGGATTCTTATTCTCTCCTTATAGTTTGGATAGACGAGCTAAACAGGTTAACTGCATCTACCAAAAAGTAGATCTAAAGTTGGGTGCAAGTAACAAGATGGGTGCCTACTGTAGACCTAATTGAAGCATGAAGCTAGCCCTTGAGCCGTTAAAGCTCGAATGCTACCCAGAAAGCCTGGCTGTTCAATTCGCCGCTGATGATCGTGGCCCAAGTTATGTCAGAAAAACTTGACCTAACTTAACCCTGGAACTCTCAGCCGCGTTCTGAAGTCTGACATGACGGGAACAATAGCAGCGAGACCTAGCTAGCAAGCCCCATAATTACCCGGAGCGACTGAGACGATCACTATGCCAGCAACATCTTTTTACGCTGATGCAGAATATGACGATCAACTGAACGCTACTAGCTTTCGGTTGAACAATGAAGACATCGAGCCAAGTGCCGATGATCTCGTTGACTTAGACATGGGGTATGCCGATCCAGCTAGTGGTTTACGTAAAAGTGTGAGCCGCCGCACCACTGATCTAGTGCGCTTGTATCTCCAGGAAATTGGTCGGGTTCGCTTATTGGGGCGAGATGAAGAAGTTTCAGAAGCGCAACGGGTACAGCGCTACATGCGATTGCTAGAGTTACGCAACGAAGTAGCAGCCGCAGGGGATGAACCGATTAAGCGCTATGTTGATTTGATTGAAGCCCATGACTGTCTAGCATCTCAGCTAGGTCATCGGCCTTCTCTAGAGCGATGGGCTACCCAAGCAGGCGTTACTGTCGCAGACCTAAAGCCAATTTTAGCCCAAGGAAAACGTCGCTGGGCAGAGGTTGTAGCCCTAGAAGTGACGGAATTGGAGCAGATCCAAACAGAAGGTCTGCGAGCCAAGGAACACATGATCAAAGCGAACTTGCGCTTGGTCGTATCTGTCGCGAAGAAGTACCAGAATCGAGGCTTAGAGCTGCTGGATTTGATTCAAGAAGGCACCCTCGGCTTAGAGCGAGCGGTAGAGAAGTTTGACCCAACCAAAGGTTATCGCTTTAGCACCTATGCTTACTGGTGGATTCGCCAAGGAATTACCCGGGCGATCGCAACTCAGAGCCGTACGATTCGCCTACCAGTTCACATCACTGAAAAGCTGAACAAAATCAAAAAAGCTCAGCGTAAGATTTCTCAAGAAAAGGGCCGGACGGCCACTATTGAAGACATTGCTACTGAGCTTGAAATGACGGCTCCGCAAGTTAGAGAAGTATTACTGCGAGTCCCCCGCTCTGTTTCTCTAGAAACCAAAGTAGGCAAAGAGAAAGATACAGAACTAGGAGATTTGCTAGAAACCGAAGATGTATCCCCTGAAGAAATTTTGATGCGGGAAGCCCTGCGCCGAGATCTTCAGCAATTGCTTACAGACTTGACTAGCCGTGAGCGTGACGTGATCCTAATGCGCTTTGGTTTAGGCGACGGTCATCCCTATTCCTTGGCTGAAATTGGCCGAGCTTTAGACTTGTCACGGGAGCGCGTCCGTCAGATTGAAGCGAAAGCTTTGCAAAAACTGCGTCAGCCTAAGCGTCGCAACCGAGTACGAGACTATTTAGAATCCCTTAGCTAGGGACTGCTAGGAAAGCCTAGAGAGACTTTTGTTCGCCAATTGCTCCTTAGGTTTTCGATTAGGTTCTAAATAGTGGTAGGTTCGTACTAGCTACCTAATTAAATATTATTGTCAACAAGGTGATTCTCTTGATAATCACCTTGTTGATTGTGTATCATTCTCAATAAAGAGACTTTATTGGGAAGTTTACTTATGTCTCTCTACACAACGTCTTCACTAAAGGCTGAACTCAACGAGCGAGGCTGGCGGCTTACACCCCAACGAGAGACAATCTTGCAGGTATTTCAGAATCTTCCCAAAGGGAATCATCTGAGTGCCGAAGATCTATATAACGAACTACAAACAGATGGAGAACGGATTAGCCTATCTACCATCTACCGAACTCTGAAGTTAATGGCTCGGATGGGAATTCTGCGTGAGCTAGAGTTAGCAGAAGGCCACAAGCATTATGAAATCAATCAGCCTTACCCTTATTACCATCACCATCTGATTTGCGTACGTTGCAATAAGACGATTGAGTTTAAGAGTGACTCGATCCTAAAAATTGGCACAAAAACCGCTCAGAAAGAGGGCTATCATTTGCTGGATTGCCAGTTGTCGATTCATGCGATCTGCCCAACCTGTCAGCGTTCACTAATGCCTGCTTAAAAGCAGAGCTAGGTTAAGGTTACTAAACTTGCGCATCGGGGCAAGCGCTAGAAGCGCCCGTTCCGGACATCGCGATCGCTCACTCCATAAAACCGCTGGGCTGCCGCGATCGCTCTTTGGGTCGTAGGTCCCATACTGCCATCTAAGGCACCAGGATAAAAGCCTCTAGCCTTGAGTCGTCGCTGCAACTCTAAAACACTAAACTTTTCGGCAGGACGCGCATTCTCCCCAAGGTAACCACCTTGGCCAAGGCCTGAGTTAGGGCTACGAGCCGTATCAAAACTAGAGGAGCTACCCAAGCTAGCCCAAGTACCAGAACCAACCACACCATCCCCCGTTAAATTACGATCGCGCTGAAATTGAATTACGGCTCGCTCAGTAGCTGGACCAAAGACCCCATCTATCGGCTCAAAATAGTAGCCTAAGGTGTTTAGACGTCTTTGCAAATCTTCAACGGTAGCACCGCGATCGCCTAAGGACACAGTTGCCTGATCAACAGCGCTATTGTAGAACTCTGAACCAAAATTGCTCGGTTCGCTGCTGTAGTAGGAAGTGGCTGAAACTGAACTTGAGTTGAGTTGAGCACAATTCAGGGCTCTAGCTGTTGTAGAACCAACCACACCATCCGCTGTTAAGCCGCTGTCTTGCTGAAATTGCACAACTGCTGCTTCAGTTTTAGACCCAAAATAACCAAATGTGCTGGTGTCCAAGTAGTTTTGATCGACCAGACATCTTTGCAACACTTCTACTTCGGGGCCTTCGTCTTCACGTTGTAGCGGCAACGCTAACACGTGGTCAGCTAGGGTGAGCGCTGTCAAACCAGCAATCACAGTCAGCAACCGGATTAAAAACCCACTCGAAAGTTTTGCCCAATTTAGATCGCTGAACAGTTCTAAGGTCTTGTCAGCGGGAAATAACTCAACCCTTGGAGGTGCTTCGTAGCTTGAGACAAGGTGAAGATAAGCGAGGTTTTCCATAATTTTCCCGCGATGCACTGAAAAGCTGAGCAAAATCCAAAGTTCTCAGGCTCTAGGTCTGAGAAACTTTTCCAATATCTTATGCGATTTGGTTACTGGTGTTCAGTATTTTTACAGGGATTTTACAGTTGCTACATAACTTAATTCGAGCGCTCTGTGTTACCTGCTTTTACCCAGCCCGCGCGATCGCTGTTTTCCAGGCGAACTCGTTGCCATTGCTTATCAGAGCTTTCCTCTAGCACCACAACTCGGCTGTTAAATTCGATACCACCAATCTGGTTGGAATCGCGGCCAGGGCCATCTCGCAAAATTAAGCCAATCGGTTGCACGACACGAGCTTGATAAGCCCCTGGTTCCAAAACTGGAGCTGAGGCAGTGCTGGACACCTGAGAAGATTGAGCATTTCCAGCAGCAGGCTTAGAAACTGTAGCGGCTTTATTAGTGAGCGGCTTGTCATTAGCAAACGCTGGTCTGGGGGGAGGAGCAGTGAGTTTAGTGACAAGATACCGAGCAGCCACCACTCCTCCTAGTCCCAAGAGGGCGATCGCCAGCGCAAAACCTAGCAGAAATTTTATTAGGTTTATCAGGCCAGACCACTTCATGGCTAAAACCAAATCAGACTGTATTCTACATTGCTGCTCCCGAATTTATCTGGATTTGGATGAGGAATTCCGACAAATCCTAAAATACAAGTTCGCTTTAGTCAGGAGACTGTATGGAGCGAGAGACCCGGCTACTTAAGCCACCATGCCGAGAAGCTAGACGCGCTTTGCCAGCCGCCGCCCAATCCTGAAGAAATTGAATTTGCTCCCGTGCTGTTTGAGCCAAAGGAACCATTTGACTAGCCGCCTCCAGAATATCGTCAGTCGTAAAGTCCCGATTTTGGCTAAACCCGATATGCATTGCCTCTATGATGGTTTGCTCAATCTCTGCGCCTGAGAAGTCAGGAGTTTCATAGGCGAGGCGCTCCAAGTCGTAACTCTTTAGATTGTGAAATCTTAAACGAGACAAATGCACCGAGAAAATAGCTCGACGTTCTTCTTGACTGGGCAAGCCGACGAAGAAGATTTCGTCAAATCGGCCCTTACGCAACATTTCAGGTGGCAACGCCTGGACATTATTGGCAGTTGCGACCACAAAAACAGGAGAAGACTTTTCTGCTAGCCAGGTAATGAAAGTACCGAAGACGCGGCTAGTCGTCCCAGCGTCTCCTTTACTGTCAAATCCTGAAAAAGCTTTGTCAATTTCGTCAATCCACAGCACACAGGGAGCTAGCGCTTCAGCCAGCTGAATCATTTGCCGAGTTCGAGATTCTGATTCACCCACCAAACCAGCAAATAGTCGTCCTACATCTAGTCTCAGTAAGGGCAAATGCCAGTGGTGGGCGATCGCTTTAGCGGTTAAGGACTTACCAGTTCCCTGAATTCCAGCCAGTAGCATACCTCTAGGATGCGGCAAGCCATACTGTCGGGCTCGCTCAGAAAAAGCACCCCCCCGTCTCAATAACCAATCTTTGAGGTTATCTAAACCACCAATGTCTGAAATTCTTTCAGTAACAGGGTAAAAATCTAAGATTTGCGTCTGGCGGATGGTCTGCCGTTTCTCTTCTAAAATCAAATCCACATCGTCTGGTTGCAGTTCACGATGTGTGGCGATCGCTCGAGCCAACACCCGCCGAATTCGTTCAATAGAGAGACCTTGACAAGAGCGCACCAAATCATCTAGCGTTCGACCTTCCAGAGATTGGCCTGTTGCTACCAGCAGACGCTCAATCTCAACCTGGATATCCTCAGGAGCAGGCAATGGAAACTCTAAAACAGTGATAACCTCGCTCAGCTCATCTGGAATGGTGATTTGCGAAGCAACGAGAACGACATTCTTAGGCTGAGATTTGAGCAATCGAGCCAAATTCCGCAGTTTACGCGAAACAGAAACATCTTCGACAAAGCGATGAAAGTCACGCAAGATGAAGATAGCAGGAGCAGTTGCAGGTAGTTTTTCGACAAATTCTAGGGCTTGTAGAGGATTGCGCTTACCGAAGCCTGCATCATTAGCGTTGCCTTGGTAACCATCGACAAAATCCCAGATGTAAACTGCACGATTGCCTTGGTGCTTAGCAGACTGCGCGATCGCTGCTTCTACCCGCTCTTCTTCACGGGTGGGAATATAGATCAAGGGGTAGCGAGCTCGTAGCAGTAGCTCGAACTCATTGCTAAAGTTCATAAAACTATCCAACTCAGAACAGTGGCATCAAGAAGGTAGCTGTTTTCTCAAGGCCTCCAAAGAAGCCCAACGACTATCTGTTCCTAAAGAAGAAAGTGAGTCAGATAACTTAATGCCGGTACAAGCCGGGTCACATAGCTGGCGCTGAGGAATTGCCAAACATAGCTGTTCGTAGAGCCATTTAGCAGCATCGAAGTTGCCTTGAGGCGATAAGCTTTCTACTAAATCTTCTAGCCCCACTTCGCGGTCTAGAATAATTGCATCTGCATCACCAGCCGACTCATCCAACCAGATAAGCTCGGAAGCATCCACAGCCAACCGATGATTATAGTTTTGCAAGCAACGATGACAAGCCAAAGTAATAATGGTTTCGGCCTGCACTGAAACTTCTAAATAATTGCCGCGATGAGTGACCTTTAGCTGTCCCTGAACAGGGGTCAAAGTTTCCAGATCGGGAAGAAACTCTTTAAACTCAAGAACTTCTGTCTGCTCAGGAGCCCTCGTTAACTGAGGGATGTAAATGGCGTCCATACAGATTCTGTGCCAGTCAAAAAGTTGAGATGTTACTCTACCCTAGCAATTTATAGCTTTGAATTTAGCTGCGATGGTAGATTAGACAGCTCAGTTAGCTAGGTTCTGTCTGCGTCTGCTTCACCACTAAGCGCCGATCAGGTTCTCGGCCTCGACTATAGGTTTCCAAGTCAGGATACACCTTTAGGAAAGTGTGAATCTGCCGTCGCTCGGCTGAAGAGAGCGCTTTCATCTCCACCTCTTGACCCGTCTGGCGAACTTGGTCCGCTGCCTGCTCTGCCAAAGATTGCAGCTCAGCTTGACGGCGGGCGCGATATCCTGCCAACTCAATCGTGTAGGCTTTTTGCTGATCCTCAGCTTGGCCTAGGTTGAGTATGGTATTGGCAAGATATTGGAGCGCGTCCAAGACGGCCCCATTAGGCCCCGTCAGTTGTTGAATTTGTTCCGGAGTCAGGCCTGTTTCATCAATGGTCAGCCAATAGCTAGCCCTATCTTCTAGGGTTGCTTCAGTACCAGACTGTGTTGAGGTGGGGTCATGGGCCGCTTGCTCAGCGACTTGCACATCTGCTGGTAGATCCACCAAGCTCAATAATTCCTGAAGCCACTCTCGACCTTGTTGCACGCGATGACCGTCCTCCGGAAAGTAAATATGCCGACTGCTCCAGTTAGGCCTTTTTCTTAGCCCGTCCTGGTTCAAAAGGAAGGGCTTCTCTGTCTGTACCACTACCACCAGAGGTTTTGGCCTCTTCATCCACAATCTTCTGCAAGTTTTCGGGTAGAGGCTCCCGTGACAGAATAAAGGTTTGGAAGGTTTGGAAGATGTTAGCTAGCAGCATGTACATCAAGACACCAGCTGGAAGCGGGAAGAACAAGAACATCCCAGAGAAGATAATTGGCGTAATCTTGTTGACCGTTGCCTGTTGGGGATTGGAATTAGGTCCTTGACCCGACAAGATTTGGTTGATGTACAAGCTGATACCAAAGAAGAGCACCATGCCAACGATGTCCCAATGGATCGTGCCATCGTCATCAAAGGCTCCAACTCGACCTAAGGCATCAATGAACAGAAATCCTTTGTCTGCTGCCAAGCCTGGGACGACACCCTGAACGCTCACTTCTCCTGGCTGGAGGGCTTCTAAGTTGCCACTCTCATCAATGCGAACTCGATCTTCGCCTTTGGTGATTTTCCAGCTAGGTTGGATTTTGGTTTCAGGATGCTCTTCTAATAGCGTACCTAGAGGCTTGCCATCTACGGTTTGAAACTCAATTTTGGTTTTTTCTCCAACGGCTAACCGGTTACCACCTGGCAAGAGGGCAACAACAGGTGCGTGGACCTTGTCAGCGATAAAGATGTTCTGGGGAGAAGTTGCAAACGCTTGAGGCTGAACCTGGGTAATCTGCTCCTGAGGTAGGATTTGCAGATTGACGCTGTAGTTAGCATCTGAGAACGGTGAACCACGCAGCGTTGCAAAGAGGGCAAATAGCACCGGCATTTGTAGCAAAACAGGAAAGCAGCCTGCCAGCGGATTGCCAAACTCTTTGTAAATTTTGCTCATTTCCTCCTGCTGCTTAGCAGGATCGTCTTTGTGACGCTCTTGAATTTCCTTGACCCGCTTCTGCATAACGGGTTGGGTGACGCGCATCCGACGCATACTCCGGATTGAGCCAGCGCTGAGAGGATAAAGGGCAAAGCGAATTACTAGTGTCAGAGCCACGATGGCTAGACCGTAACTAGGCACAATCCCGTAGAAAAAGTCCAGGATTGGCAGCATGACATTGTTGGAGAGAAATCCTACACCGAAGTCCATTCGCTCTAAGTCAACCTACGTGCTCTGAATGTTCTAATCTAATCTATCTAATATTAATTCAGCCTGGAGAGGCATTGACATAAATAAAGCCCTTAAAGGGCTGAAGGTAGCAAGTCTTGGCGATCGCTAACTTAGTTACTGAATGCTGAGGAAGCCACTCTGTCGCTCTCTATCGCTGCATTCAGGGAGTTAGGATTTAGCGCCCACTGCACCGCTTGCTTGCTGAGCCCTTGTGGAGAGCTTGTCATTGATGTAGTCGTAGACCTCTCTAAAGTTAGGTACCGATCGCAGCTCTAGACGGCTGCCATCTTTTAAGGTGATGACCATATCACCCCAAGCACCCAATCCACGAGGTACAGTGACGATCTTGGCAATTTCGGAGTAGATGATATCGGAGCGATCGCGCCCCATCCAACCACCAGTGACAGAAATGCGACGATTGGTAATGCGATAACGAACCCACAGGGCGCGAACAATAGCACCAACGCTCAGGGGGATACAAATAATAGTAAATCCCAGCAAAAGGTTAATGATCAGATCGCCAATGTGAGGACCGCCCTCATAGTATGCTTCCTCGTTAATCGCCATTACCTTAAAACCTCGGCATCTACCAACAACTGCTCTAATTCTCGCAGAACTTGATGATAATCGCACTGAACAGCGGGGGGACGCACCACAACTACTAGCTGCCAGCCCAGAGGTAGCTGGGGCAAAAACTGTCGCAGAGCAGCCCGAATTTGTCGCTTCAAGCGATTGCGGACTACAGCACGTTTACTGACTTTTTGACTAACAGAAATACCAATCTGAGTTGGTAGCGCTGGAGAGTGGCTGGAATGGTTGAGATGACCTTGTTTGTTTAAGGCTCGTAAGGTTATGTTCGCCGTCGAGCGACGAATTCCACCTTGATAAACGGCACTAAAGTCTTGTCGCCGTTTAAGCCGATTTGACTGGGGCAGGGACACTTCAGTCTTCGAGCCACTCCGTTGATTGCAATAAGTACTGCCTAGACTGCAAGACGTTGACGGCCTTTTTGTCTGCGGGCCTTGATGACTCGTTGGCCATTCTTAGTACGCATGCGGGCCCGGAATCCGGAAGTTCTTTTTCTTTTGCGAGAGGTACCACCCAAAGTCCGCTGAGTCATAGTTCAAGTTGCTCCAAACGTGCTAATCGATAAGCGTAAAAAAGCCACAGTCTACCATCGTATCACTGAATTTGGCTCGATTAGCCGATGCTCATTTCCCAAGTACCCAAGTAACGCAGTAGAGGCACATCGCCGGGAGATAAAATCTGACAGTTGAAGTAAAAGATGCCAGGGTTGGAAGGGTTTTTGACGTTGGAGAAGACTAACTCAACAGCGCTGTTGGCGGGAATGGGTTCTTCGGGAATCAGCTCAATGACTCGGTTCTCTTTATTCCAATTAACTTCTTGGAGGGGAACACTCTTACCTTTGACCCGAATCTCCATGTCTTTTGGATCGAACTTACCTTTGTAGTAGTTAGGGTAAGTAATGCTAAATTGGGCTACTGCTAATTTCATTTTCTTAGCTGGAACTCGGAGTCGATAGCGATCCCAAGCGTTGGTATGCCCCCCAAAGTCTAAGCGGTAGCTGAGCCGATATTCGGGCTTCACGCCGCTAAAAATCGTCAATCCAGGTAGGCTTTGAGCTAATGTGACAGCAGGAATTGAACCCAATAAGCAACCTGCGATCGCAAGACTTGAGAAAGCGCCTCGTGCCATCAATTTCTTAGAGAACATAAGCTTTGTGCGTGGACAATAGGGTTGAGTGATTCAGTTGCAAAACTTCATCAATATTGACTTTACCAGGATTGATGAAGTTCCAACTGGGCTGAGTGACGCCGAGCCAAGGGAAAAAGTGCCATTAACCCAAGCCTAGGCGCATCCACTGGAAAACATCACTAACACAGCTTTATATCTAGTTGCTCAGGTTTTAGGTTACTGCACTACCTAATCAAAGCAGGACGACTCTCAGAAGCAATTAATTTGCTCTCAGGATTTAGAGAGCCTGGTTTTACTAATAATGTCTTCAAAGTTGTGTCTTTAAATATTGAAATCTATTAAAACAAGTTAAAGATACCAATCTGATTTTGGGGATCAACATACTATGCGAAATACACCTCTACGCTTACCTGGGAATTTCTTGAATTGTTTGTTCTAAGTCAAGTAAATTTACAAGCTAACCGCATCCGTTATCACTGCTCAGGACAGTATGGCCGAGTTAGCCAAGATGAAGTAGAGCTTGTCTTTCGACAACGTGCGATCGCTGGCTTGAAAGGGAAAATAATAGCAGGAGTGCTATTGAAACCAGCATCACACTCGGAGGTTAAAGTTTGACATTAGTTATGGTAGAAATGTCGCTCTTAACCCAAAACTAAGTTGACGAGTCTGCTGTTTGAGGTTTTGAAACCTAAAGATTTGCTGCCATGACGACAAGGCTCAGCCTGAAAAAAGCTTCTCAGCCACTTAGTAATAGATCCGGCTAGCCTTTACTAAACAGGCTAGGTGCTGTGCTGAAAAAGCTGACAGAGCCTTATTGTCGTTAGTATCAGCAGTAAAGCAGATGTGAAGAGTAGCTGATGTGTGTTTTACCAGCAAAAGTAAGCGATCGCCCTCTTTTTGTTTTTGCTTTGCTGGCAATGAACTGATGGGTAGGAGTTTTTACTGCTTGAGTTTCACAATTACCTTTTAATAAATCGAGGCTCAGCTCAGGGCTGAAGCCAGGTAGCAGTCGAAATTTCACTACATTAATTGCCACTTCAAAGAGTGACGAGTCACTGATATTGATTACGAAGGAGAGTTCATGAAAATAGCAGTTGCTAAAGAAAGTGAAGTCGGTGAGCGTCGGGTTGCCCTGATCCCAGATACGGTGGCTCGTTTAGTGAAGCAGGGAATAGAAGTCTTGGTAGAAGCGGGCGCTGGGGAACGAGCCTGTTTCTCGGATGCTACCTACGAAGCCGCCGGAGCCAAAATTGTGAGCGATACAGCTACTCTCTGGGGAGAAGCTGACGTGCTGCTGAAAGTGTCGCCCCTCCAAGAGCGAGGAGATGGGCAGCATGAAGCCGATTTGCTGCACGAAGGCCAAGTGGTAATTGGTTTCCTCGATCCCTTAGGCACTCCAACTTTGGCTCAGCGTTTGGCAGAGCGCAAGATTACTGCTTTCAGTATGGAGATGATTCCACGCACCACGCGAGCGCAAAGTATGGATGCTTTGTCGTCTCAAGCCAGCGTTGCGGGTTATAAAGCTGTGCTAATTGCTGCGGCAGCAATGCCTAAATACTTCCCGATGTTGACGACAGCAGCAGGAACGATTCCACCTGCCAAAGTATTCATCATGGGGGCTGGGGTGGCGGGTCTGCAAGCGATCGCTACTGCTCGCCGCCTCGGTGCTGTAGTAGAAGCGTTTGATATTCGTCCTGCGGTCAAGGAAGAAGTGCAAAGCTTGGGCGCGAAATTTATCGAGGTGCCAATCGAAGAAGATACCGTGGCAGCGGGTGGATACGCCAAGGAAATTTCTGAGGCCGCTAAACAGCGATCGCGCGAAGTAGTAGCTGAGCATGTCAAGACCGCTGATGCTGTGATTACCACGGCTCAGGTTCCTGGCAGAAAAGCACCTCTGCTTGTCACTGAAGAAATGGTAGCTCAAATGAAACCAGGCTCGGTGATCGTCGATTTAGCAGCGGAGCAAGGCGGCAACTGTGCCTGTACGAAGCCAGGAAAGGACGTACTGGTCAATGGTGTGACTGTAATTGGCCCCATCAACCTCCCTTCCTCAGTGCCAATCCATGCTAGCCAAATGTATGCCAAGAACGTTTTGACCTTGGTGCAGTATTTGGTAAAAGACCAAGCACTGAATCTGAACTTTGCTGATGACATTATTGATGCGGCTTGCATTACCCATGCGGGAGAAATTCGCAACCAACGGATTAAAGATGCTTTGGCCGCAAACAACGAACAAGTAATGGAAAGGAGCCACTAAAGCAATGGCAGCAGGATTAATTGCCGGACTCGTCGTTTTTGTCCTTGCCTCTTTTATCGGGGTGGAAGTGATCAACAAAGTGCCACCCACACTTCACACACCACTGATGTCTGGCTCTAATGCCATCTCAGGTATTGCTGTGATTGGTGCCTTGCTAGTAGCTGGCCCCAGAGACTCCAATCTCAGCGTCATTTTGGGCTTGATCGCCATCGTGCTCGCAACCATCAACGTCGTCGGTGGCTTTCTAGTTACAGACCGGATGCTGCAAATGTTTAAGAAAAAAGAGGTGAAGGCATGAGCATCTTTGGTCCTACTGGTATTGAACTAAGCTACTTAATTGCCTCTTCTCTATTCATTATTGGTCTGAAGCGTTTAGGCTCACCCGCTACAGCTCGGCAAGGCAACACGATTGCGGCGGTTGGGATGTTAATCGCTGTCGTCGTTACCTTGCTTGATCGCAATGTGCTCAACTACGAAATGATTTTGTTGGGCATTGCTGCTGGTTCTGTAATTGGAGCGATCGCGGCTCAGAGAGTCGCCATGACTGAAATGCCTCAGATGGTAGGTTTACTCAACGGGTTGGGTGGTGCGGCCTCGGCTCTAGTCGCAGTGGCTGAGTTTTGGCGGCTACTGGGCACCGCCGCCGCAGTGCCCCTGGAAGCCACAATCACCACGATTTTAGGGGTGTTAATTGGAGGGGTGACGCTCACAGGCAGTTTGGTGGCTTTTGCTAAGTTGCAAGGTATTATGCCCGGTGCCCCGATTACTTTCCAGTTGCAACAGCCTTTTAACCTTTCTCTCTTGCTGATCTTTTTGACTGGCAGTGCCTACCTAATAGTTGAACCTCACAACGTTCCTATTTTTCTAGGATTAGTTGGCATTTCCTTACTCTTGGGTGTTCTATTCGTGATCCCAATTGGTGGAGCAGACACGCCAGTCGTGATTTCGCTTCTGAACTCTTACTCTGGCTTGGCGGCTAGTGCGGCAGGGTTCATCCTAGGCAACAACATGCTGATCATCGCGGGTGCTTTAGTCGGTGCTTCCGGAATCATCCTGACGCAGATCATGTGTAAGGCGATGAACCGATCGATCACCAATGTATTGTTCAGCGCTTTTGGCAGTGGTGCCGCTGCAACAGCAACTGAAGGAACTCAGGGTGACAAGGTAGTTCACTCCATCGACCCCGAAGAAGGTGCGATGATGTTGGGCTATGCTCGCTCGGTGGTAATTGTGCCAGGATACGGCATGGCAGTCGCCCAAGCTCAACACTCGGTCCGAGAACTAGCTGACCAGCTGGAGAGACTGAATGTGAGCGTGAAATACGCCATCCATCCAGTAGCAGGCCGCATGCCTGGTCACATGAACGTGTTGCTAGCAGAAGCGAATGTGCCTTACCCCCAGCTCTGCGACATGGAAGACATTAACCCAGACCTCGATCGCACAGATGTAGCCCTGGTAATTGGGGCCAATGATGTGGTGAATCCAGCCGCCCGGGACAACGCTAGCAGCCCGATCTATGGGATGCCGATTCTAGAAGTAGACAAGGCACTACACACCATCGTGATTAAGCGGGGCATGAGCGCAGGCTTCGCAGGAGTTGACAACGATTTGTTCTACAAAGACAAAACGATGATGATGTTTGGCGGTGCCAAAGAAGTAGTAGACAAGTTGGTTTCAGAAGTGAAGCAACTTTAGGTCAAAGACTCTAAACAGCCAAAAAGAGGGGTTCTGAATTCAGGCCCCTCTTTTTTATGGACATTTTTAGATGATCCCCAAGTCCTCAAAGCAAATAAGGGAGAGGTTGCTGGGTTTCTGAATTAGCTCTTTGGCTAGTAAATAACCCGCAATCGTCCATGTTTGGTACCGTCTGGCTTCCTTACCCACTAGGCGTCCATTTTTGCCGTCGTAGTATTCGGGCCACTCATCTTCAACCAAGCGGCGCTCAGCAATTTTGAGGGCTTGCTTACCAATTTCTGGCCGACCTGCTTTCTGGGCTGCTGCTGCCAGCATCCAAAGTAAAACGGGCCAACTACCACCATTGTGATAAGACCAAGGGCGATTCTTGGGGTCACAACCAGTCAGAATTTTCCAGCCTTGGTCCTCCAGCGCCGGGTAACAAAGCTTCATTGGCATGTCACCCACTAGGTCTTCCCAGCGAGACTCAATCAGTTGCAAAATTCCTTGGGACTGCTCCTTACTCGACAGGCTAGACAGCACAGCCATCAGGTTGCCCACGGCAAAGAAACGGCAGTCAATTTGGGATGGCCCTAAGTTACCCGCTAAGTAGCCGCCTTCTGGAGGCAGCCACTCAGTGAGTTGATAAAACGGAATGGAATCAGAATAAATATTGAACTGGTTGAGGGCTTGCTCGCCGTACTCTTCCACTTTGTAGCGGTAGATGACGTTGAGACGGTGGGTATCGAGCCAATAGTTTTCGCGGATGTGCTTCGTGACTGGCTCTAAGCGAGAATTGACAGCATCGACGAAATAGCGATTGTGCTTGGTGGGCAGCAACAACTCTTGAGCAGAACGCAACGCGGCGTAAAACAGAGATTGAATTTCTAGCGGGTGACCATAAAGCCCCATCCGACGGTCAATCATGCAAGCGCCGTCGGGAACCAACAGGGTGGGGTACATATCGAACCGCGCCACCAGGCAAAGCTCGACAATCAGCCGAATCCCTTGCTGGAAGTCATCCCGGTTAATTAATTCTTCGTCGTGAGTGGCTTTGAAGTAAGCCCGGAGCAAAATTAGCCACCAGAGGCAGGAGTCAACGGGTGCAACTCTCGCGATCGCATGTTCCCCAAAATCTGCCTTGAGCCGTTCGTGCCCGTGAGACGACTCAACCTTGAAGCTAGCTGGCATCAAGCCACGGCCTGGCTTGGAGCAGTCAAACTGGCGTTTCTTAGGTTGCAGCTTGAGGGTTTCTTCTAGGAAGTTGCGAACAATGTCGGTTCTGCCTCTGATCAGGAAGACGAGGGCGGAAGAAACAAAGTCACGAATAAAGCACTGGTCGTAGTTAAGGGCTGTTAATTCTGGATCGCGGGCCGCTACTGTGCCGACAGGACGGTCTTGATAATAAATAATGGATTGTTCTAGGGCTTCCCATGCCTGTTTTTCGAGTACTGACTTGGCCACTTGGGGTGCTGCTTGTTGGTCTAAAGTTGCTTTGCTCAATGTTCCATCCCTCACCTATTGCTTTGTCTACATCTCTATAAAACTTATGAATAGCGCTATGACTCAGCTGCTGGAGCCGAGTTGCGTGTAACTCTACGAGTTATCTCGGTTGAAGTGCTGTTTCAACTTAGCGCAACTCAAAACGCTTCGCTTCTAACCTAGGAAAGCGATCGCATCAATAGGGCTATGGCATTGAGCAGAATTTTGTGAGTTGTGGCAGGAAAACGCCTTAGCTGATTCTTTAAATAATCGGTATGGGCGATGAAATTTAGCGGTGAATGGTCGGAAGATGGGAACAATGCTTGAACTAAAGTGCTTTCCCAAGTGCTTTTCCAGGAGCCACTACCAAAGCACAACATTATGGCTGCACAAAAATGGCTCTACGAAGCATCAAACAAAAGTTATACCAGAGCGGGAAATACCGTTTAGGTGTTTTTGTTTTGTTGGCAGCATTGGCCGCGATCGCCTGCTTGTTACTTGTGCCTAAACCCAAGCCAGCGATCCAGGCAACTGACTACGCCATTCACTCACAGTTAAGCTTCAATCAACCCCAGTTTTATCCTCCGAGCCAAAAGCCGCCAACCGCTCTCTATCAACCCGTAGGAGAGTGGGTGGGTCGGCTGATCTTACCGAGTCAAGGCTTGTCTGACCCAAAGTTACCAGATGATCAGCAGTCGCTTGATCAAGCAAATAATGCCTCAGCTTCAGATTGGGTTTGGCTAGAAGTGCAACACGCACCCAGTGAGGCGCAAAGCTTAGTTAGGAAAGTTGTCCGGTTGGAATGGAGTCCCCAGCTAGAAGTCCAAGCTTATGTGCGAGCCGTCACGCAGAATGTTAGCTTTACGGCTAGGACTGAGACCAGTAAACAGCAAGGCAATATTCATCCCGATCGCCTTAATGGTCATAAAGATGTAGGGCCGTTGCAGTCTTTGGCTGGAGCTAGACCCAATGATGATGTCATCGTCACGCTCAAGGATGTCACCGTGGTCCCAGCAAGTGACTCTCCCAGCATTCTCCAGATTAGTCAAGAACCTGTTTTAGCCACAGGACGCTTGTACGGGTTGGTGAAAATTTTAGGCGTAGATGACCAGGCAGCTAAGCAAGTAGCACCCAGCCTCTGCCAAAAATCACCCACCTGCGCTCATGAGTTTTTTCGCGTCCAACACTACAATCCAGCTTCTAAAAAATTTGATGGAGTTCTAGAAACAGTTCGCATCCCACAACAACTTGCTGGACGTAGCGGCATTGCGCCCTCAACTCCCCGCCATATCGAAACTTCCCCCGCTGGAAAAGCAGGCTGGTACATTTATGGGGCTAAAAGTGCTGAGGGAGTTTTTGTGGTGCAAGCGATTCAGCCGCGATCGCTGGTACAGTTGCAGTCCGATCGAGTCGTCTTAGGTCATCCAGCAGGACTCACTTACATCAACCAGCAAAACTGGCAGAAGGTGGAAACGCAGAAAGGCACTGTTCGGAAAGTTTTAGTTAAACCTGGCTCAACCGTCACGAAGGCTAAAGCAAGACCTTTCAAGTGGAAGCTAGGCGATCGCGCGATCGTTTTACATACCTTCGGCGGTATTGGTGGCAGAAAAGCAGAAGCAGCCTTGGGTTATACCGTCACGGGCCACTTTTCCTATGGGCTAGCTGAAGTAGTTCGTGAGCCGCTGACCCAAGAGTTACAGTTTGATGTCCAGTATCAGCAGGTTTACGCCCACAATCCCAATGCCATTATTTCGGGCACCACAACCTGGCCTAATTACATGGGGAACTTACAGTGGGGCTGGTTGGGAACTCGGCCTGTTTCAGATGTCCTGGTGAAATTTGACCCAGTGCTACGCGACTATGGCTTCGGTGGCATCACGCTCTCGCCCCTAAGAGAATTTCAGCAACAGTTACAGGTAATGATGGCGCGGTATCGAGTGGGAGATGGGACAGGGAGCGCTACCGTAACGCCTGCAACCTCTTGTGTGCAAGACTCTAACCAAGCTCTCTATGCCACAATTCTGCACATCAAGCAGCAAGTCAGCTCCACACCAGTAATTCAAAGTTGGCTAGCCGCCCATCCTAAGGATGAGCAAACCCTACGGTTTCAGCAGCTCGTATCCTTAGCCAAGGATCTCGAACAGCGGCTGATTCCACTCGGAATTTTGCGATCGGACTGGCAACAAAACGCAACCGTTTTAGCGGGCACCAATTCTCAACCAGACTTTACGAGTAGCCGCGACCCGTTAGCAGGGTTGACCAGTTGGCGAACCATGATTCCCCGACAAGCTCAAGATGAATTGGCTAACTTGTTTTTACAACATGGGGCACAGCTCTGGTTTCTTCGCACGAATCAAGTTGGTGGTTGGAACCCGGATATTGTCCCCGTTGCACCGACTGCGTTGTTAGGCCAGTTGACCGTTCCAGTCGCGAAAGCTCCGATCGCTTCTATTTTGCTCAATCGGGTTTTGAGTGCTCTGAATCCTTCTGATCTACGAGGCTGGATCATCACAGTAGGGCTGCTATTCCTGTATGGAGCGATCGCTTTACCTCTAGGCTTTGCCTCTGGTTTTTTACAAATCAACCTTTGGCCTGCCAACTGGCTCAGCTATTGTTTGTTGGCATTAAGAGCATTACTCACGCCAGCGCTATTAGAGGAATTAGGCTTCCGAGTGTTACTACTGCCGCATCCCACGGTGGGAGTGGCCTGGTATATCTGGGGTGGTTGGGCAGTACTGAGTCTACTGCTGTTCATCCTCTATCACCCGCTAAACGGCAAGACTCTGTATAAGGCTGGTGCAATTACTTTTCTAAACCCCATTTTTCTGGCTTTAACAGGTTTGTTAGGAGTCACTTGTACAGTGGTCTATGCGGTAACAGGCTCTTTATGGACGATCGCTTTTGTCCACTGGGTAGTTGTGGTGGTTTGGCTAATCGCGTTAGGTGGACATCAGAAACTCAGCTTAGCTCCGTCACCTAGCTCAAAACCCTCCACTTCTACTCCAGGAAAGCGATCACATCTATAAAGCTATGGCATTAAGCAGAATTTTGCTTTGGGAAGTGAGCCAGAATAAGGGAAATCCTGCACTGCTCTTGGTATGACAGAGGCCCCAGAACCGAAAGATAAGGCTACAGAACAAGCTCCTCTAAATGAAAAAATTGCCGATCTAGTTCTCAAAGTGGTGATGACTGGAGGAGTCGCAGGGGGAGGGATTGGAGCATTTTGGTCACTGTTCAAAGATAGCGACGTACCTAAGGCGATCGCTTCCGCGGTGATTGGCCTAGGAATTTCCTACGCAGCCAAAATGCTTCAGCCTGTGCATGAGGGTAACCAGCGACGGTTAGAGAAAGCAGGTAAAGCAATCGATGCGGCGATCGATCGCGGTTTGGCTGAGCCAGCTCGACGCACAATTGAAGACCGATATTTGGAATGTCAGGCGTTAGATTGCCAAGCACTGCGATCGGAAGGAGTTGCCCAACATCAAGGCATTTTTATTCCGTTATTAGAAGAAGTATTTGTGCCGCTGGAGGTAGCTGCTGGTGCTAGCCTGCCAGGATTTCGATCGTTACCAACAGAAATCACAACTGAAGGCGATCTAGGCATTTGGGATTTCTTGATTAGAGCCTCAAAACAGCCTACTTTTCGTCAAATCGTAATTTTAGCTTGGGGTGGTTATGGCAAAACTACGCTGCTAAAGCATATTGCCTATATCTATGGCACCCGGCAACATACTCGATACGGAGTAACGAAACGAGTTCCAGTTTTCCTAGCGCTGCGGAAAAAGAAATTTCGAGATTTATTATTACAAGACGATCCGCCTAGTCTGCCAGAACTGATTGCTAATCATCATGTGCCTAGCCTACCAGGAGCCGCTGATCTACAAGTGTCAGTTGATTGGGTTAAGGACATCCTCAAGAAAGGTGACGCGATCGTCATGCTGGATGGGTTTGATGAAGTGGCAAAAGCCCAACGTCCAGCAGTTGCTCGTTGGATTAATGAACAAATACGGCAGTATGGCAAGTCAATATTCATTCTCACGTCTCGGCCTAAGGCTTACACCGAGCAAGAAGTGGGCGATCGCTTAGAATTCAACACTCCGCTCTGGGTACAAAACTTCAATTCCGAACAGCGTCAAGATTTTGTTAAGCGGTGGTATCTGTGTCAAGAACGTTATGCCAATGGAGGCCGTGATACTCCAGATGTTCGACAAGCAGCAACTCAAGCCGCAACAGAACTGTTAGCGCAGATTGAAGCACGGCAAGAACTAAAGGATCTGGCCAAGAATCCACTGTTGTTGAATATGATCGTTACTTTTCATCGGCGCTATCCTGGCGCAGATCTGCCGAAGCGTCGTGTCGAACTATATCGAGAAATTTGCCTCTTGCAGTTGCGCGATCGCCCTAGTGCTAGAACGTTAGAAACACTACTGACCCAATGCGAAGCCCAAACTATCCTGCAAATGTTGGCGCTGGAGATGATGGAGCAAAAGCAAGAGCGGATCGATCGCGATACATTGCTACGGCAGTTAACTAGCTATCTCTCGGCTCAAGGTGAAACAGCAGATACCAAAGAGTTTTTAGAACAAGTGGTGCAAATCAGCGAATTACTGGTCGAGCGGGAACCGGAGGAGTTTGAATTCGCCCATTTGAGTTTTCAAGAATATCTAGCCGCCACCCAGATTGCCCAGCAACAGCAGGAAAGCATATTGTATGACCACTTTGGGGATGACTGGTGGAAGCCAACCTGTTTACTCTATGCTGCCCAAGTAAAAAATCCTACTAGCTTGATTCAGGAAGCAATTAACCGGGGGGCTAGAGATCTGGCATATGCCTGTTATCAAGAAACCACAAAACGCATCGATCATGATTTGGCATTACAGTTCAAGACCCTCGGTCAATTTCTACAAATCTCACACTATCAAACACTGGAGCTTTATCTTGCCAATGGGCTTTGGCCAAAAGCTGATCAAGAAACCTATCGTCTGATGATTATTCGGGTGGGTAAAGAAGAGGGGCAATGGTTTGACCGAGAAGATTTGCTAAACTTCCCTTGCGAAGACTTGAAAGCTATTGATCAACTTTGGGTGAAATACAGCAATGGTAAATATGGCTTTAGTGTGCAGAAGCAGATTTACCTAGAATGCAGCGGTCTCTTGGATGGTGAATATCCAGGTGACCAAATCTGGTACGAGTTTTGCGATCGCGTTGGCTGGCGTAAAAATAATAAGTGGGTCAGCCGCCATGACTCAGGTTTTAATAGTATGCAGGCACTATGCGGGCACCTCCCGCGGTTTGTGGACGGTGTAGTTGGGGGAGTGTTGTTGAGTCGGTCGTTGGTGTCTCTTCGTCTCGCATCGAGAATTGTGACGTGTAAAATATGAAACTTTCGTATTGCGTAGGATGAGTATTATGAGGAGCCAGATACTTGGCACCATACATTCGTAAATTCGGCACTGGCTACTTGAGGGCGAAAGCAACTTACTAGCATTGTCTCCTTGGTTGCCGTCACTATTTTGACTAACTCCTAAATCTCTTAGTGTCTGAAAGGTATGAGCGATCGCTCTCCCTCCACATTTATTAGTGAAATCGCCCAGCTTCCTTTTTTTAGAAAACCCGGGCGATCGCTTTTGATTTAATTTTTAATGCGGATGAAAGGACTTGAACCTTCACTCCGTGAGGAACTAGAACCTAAATCTAGCGCGTCTGCCAATTCCGCCACATCCGCCTGTTATCTGGCTTAACTATGATAGCAGAGGTAAACGAAAATCAACTACTGGCAGCGAATAAATATTGAAATTGGAGCTGGCAATTAGGTGCGATCGCCTAAACTTCAGCGCTTTAGGGCAGGGGATCGGCTTTCCACCTGGAGAAGGAGCCAAGAGGAGCCAAATTTTCATAACTTAAAATAGAGAGGACAATCTCTAAAGTAGATACGGAATATTGATCTACTCCCGTGTAATTTTTGTTTAGGGACGTAGGAATACATTAAGTCATGAAGCAGTGGCAACGGGGGCTCCGTTATCTTTACCTGAGGTTCGTCCGGTTGCAAGCGACACCTGAGCAGATCTCGCGGGGATTCGCCTTAGGGATTTTTTGGGGGATGTTTCCGCTACCCGGGTTGCAAATGGCGATCGCAGTTGTGAGCGCAGCCGTTGTTCGTGGCAGTAAATTGGCAGCGGCGGCAGGAACTTGGTTTAGCAATCCTTTGACGACTCTACCGTTAACTGCATTTAACTTTCATGTTGGACAGTCGGTGTTAGGGCGAGAGTGGGAAGATTTGCCAACAGAAAATTTGCGATCGCTCGATAGCTTTCTTGCCTTAGGCACGGACTTTATTACTGGCTACTTGATGGGCTGTTTGATTGTCGGGCTGGCCTTTGCAGTAGTTAGCTATTTCGTGGGTATTCCAGTCGTTGATGCAATTCAGCGGCGCAATGCGGCTCGCCGATTAAAGCGACGGAAGGCGCGTTTCTATAAGCCTTTGAGGTATCGCGATCGCTCCCAGTGGCACTAACAGTTAGTCACCAAAACGTAGGTTGATGCGATCGCGAGATTAAGTCAGCCGTAGCAACAACTGAACAGCGATCGCAGCAGCCCGGAACTTGATGAGTTAGGTTGCAGTCAAAGTTAACAAAGCAGCCAACGCAACCCAGATATTATGCGGTGACGTTGACGGCTACAACTCCTGCTCGCTCAGGTTACTAGACAACATTTGCCATTCAAACTTAATTTTGTGGTGTGAAGGTTTAGCTCCTTGCTAAATCACAGGACTTGTTTGAGTTTTTCAACAGTTCATGAAGCAATTAATGTATTTCTGCAACCTTATACAAACTGACAGGTTGCCTTTAAAGGTTAAAGCAAAGAGCAAGGCAAAATAGAGGGCAGTATTGACGCTGAACCCGATTCATTACAAGCAAATGTTGTAGGCATGGCGAGAAAGCCTTTTGTGACGAATTAAACCCAGATTGACAAACGAAGTGACTGTTATGCGTGTCCCAACTCTTGCACTTTGTACCCTAGCTGCTGTGGCAGGCTGGGATTTAACTCACCAAGCGAGTGCTGGTCAGGCACCGAAAGCCATCGCCCCACAGCCTACAGCAAATAATTTTGTCGTCCCTGCCGAAACCACTGCACCCACACCAGTCGAAGCGATCGCTCCGCCAGAAACCTTAGTGGCTCAGCAGTTTTCAGAAAGCACAACCCAACCGAGTGACAGCGCCCAGTACTACCAGCAATATCAACCTGCTGTCGTAGTGCCAACGGCACCCGTTGAATCTCAGACTCGGCCTGCTAGTTTCCCTGCACCAACCACAACTGCGCCAACTCCTACAACCACGGCTCGCCCCAACGCGATCGCCCCATCTCCGCAAGTCGCTGCCACACCCAACCGGACGACTACGCCACCCAAAACCAATAACGCCAATGGGAATTTGGTGGTGACTGCGACCGATGTAAAAATCGTAGGGGTCAACGAAGAACTGCAACAAGTGGTACGCAACGTGATCCGCACTCGTCCAGGCGGCACCACGAGCCAAAGTCAGTTGCAAGACGATGTTAGCCGTATTTTGAATAGTGGGTTATTTGCCAATGCCAATGTTAGTAGCCGCAGCAATGCCACAGGCTTAGATGTCACCTATCAAGTCACGCCAGTGGTGGTGCGATCGCTGCAATTGACTGGGGCGAAGGTACTCACTCCTGCGATCGCTCAAGAATTGTTTGCGGCTCAGCTCGGCAATCAAATTAGCCCTGCCGCGCTCGATCAGGGGGGGCGCAACATTAACGATTGGTACAAGCAAAATGGCTACTCATTAGCGCGGGTGGTTGCCATTGAACCCAGCCAAAACGGTGTTGTTACCGTAGAAGTGGCTGAAGGAACGGTTGGTAAGATCAACTTCCTCTTTGTCAATGACAAAGGAGAAACTGTCGATGAGGAAGGCAAAACGATTCAGGGTAGAACCCAGGAATCATTTTTGAGAAGAGAAATTCAGTTGCAACCAGGGCAAACCTTCCGAGAAGACGTAGTTCGCCAAGATTTACAACGACTGTACCAACTAGGTTTGTTTGACAACGCCGAAATCACATTAAACGGTGATTCGCGGCAGGTAGATGTCACCTACAACCTCACAGAGCGTCCACCGAGAGCGGTGAACGTAGGAGCTGGCTACAGCGAAGATAGCGGCATTTATGGCACCGTCAACTACCAAGACCAAAATATTGGGGGTGTGGGCCAGAGCGTCGGCGGCAATGTGCTGGTAGGTCGTCGGGATGTGCAGTTTGATGTCAACTTCAAGAGCCCTTACCGAGTCAGTCAACCCGACAAGATTGGCTATCAAGTCGATGCCTTCCGCAAACGGGGTCTCTCCTCCACCTTTAACGAGGACATCGGCCTACCCAACGGCGACAAAGTTCGTGAAGGCAAGTTTGGGGGCGGTATCACGCTCCAAAGACCGCTGGGAGATTGGCAAGGTTCGGTGGGACTAAACTACACCCGCACCAGCATTCGCGATAGCGATGGCAAGATTTCGCCAGTGGATGAGTTGGGTAATCCTCTATCCTTTAGTGGCACGGGCATTGATGACCTGACGACGGTTTCGTTTGGGGCTACGCGCGATCGCCGGAATAACCCAGTCAACCCCACCGATGGTTCGGTGCTAACACTCAGCACCGCCCAATCAATTCCTGTGGGACAGGGTAATATTCTCTCGAATCGCCTGCAAGCGAACTACACGCAATACGTCCCCACCCGCATCATTAACTCCAGCAAGAAAGAGCCAGAAGTATTTGCCTTCAACTTGCAAGGGGGAACCACAATTGGTGATTTGCCTCCCTACAGCGCTTTCAATTTAGGTGGTCCGAATACAGTGCGAGGTTACGGCCAAGGAGAAGTTGCCACAGGACGCAGCTATGTTTTAGCCTCAGCGGAATACCGTATTCCAATTCTAACTTCGCCTGTGAGTGGGGTCGTGTTTGCTGATTTCGCCTCCGACTTAGGCTCTGGCAACACGGTTCCTGGCGATCCAGGGGCAGTGCGGGAGAAACCGGGTACTGGATTTGGCTATGGAGTAGGAGTGCGAGTCAAATCACCGCTTGGCATTATCCGGGCTGATTACGGCATTAATGACCAAGGTGACGATCGCCTACAGTTCGGTCTGGGTCAGCGTTTCTAAGCTAGAGTGAACGAGAAGGCGCGATTGGCGGTTAGCTGCTGGACATGGACACACTTCTCGGAAAAACCTTACAGGGTGGCAAATATACTCTAGAGCAAGAACTAGGGCGGGGTGGCTTTGGCATTACCTTCAAGGCCATCCATCGCTATTTGGGGCAACCTGTGGTGATCAAAACCCTGAATGAATCGATGCGCCAGCAACCAAACTATGCCGAGTTTGAGCTTAAGTTTCAAGATGAAGCGCGGCGATTGGCGTTATGTGTGCATCCCAATATTGTGCGGCTGAGCGACTTTTTCATTGAAGATGACCGCTCTTACATGGTGATGGACTATATCCCAGGCCCCACTCTAGAAGCGGTAGTTTTTCCAGATCATCCGTTGCCAGAAGCGATCGCTGTGCATTACATGCGGCAGATTAGCGAAGCGCTGAAAGTAGTGCATCGCAATGGCATGCTGCACCGAGACATTAAGCCGCAAAACATTATTTTGCGCCAAAACACTCAAGAAGTGGTGCTGATTGATTTTGGCATTGCGCGAGAGTTTACTCCTGGGGTCACCCAGACCCACACCAGCATGATTTCGTCGGGTTATGCGCCGATTGAGCAATATGTTTCCAACGAAAAGCGCACCCCAGCTACGGATGTTTATGGTTTAGCGGCAACTCTGTATGCTTTGCTGACAGCGCAAATTCCAGTCGCTTCCATTTTGCGCGATCGCCAACAAATGCCTGCACCGCGAGATGTACGGCCCGAACTCAGCCCAGCAGTAAACCAGGCCGTAATGCGTGGGATGGCAGTGGAAGTGCGCTATCGCCCCGCCACGGTCGATGAGTGGTTAGCAATGCTTCCAGAAGCGGCACCTGTAACTCCCGTCGCTCCTGTAGGAGCAACCCAGACGGTAGCTACGGTGGCAGTCGCTCCTCGAAATCGTGAGGTAACACCTCAAGCAACACCAGTGGGCAATGCTACGAATGCTGTAATTCCTGCAACACGCACTGGTATGCCTTTGCCTCTGCTCCTGGGAAGCGTAGCGATCGCAACTGTCGCTGCGGTGGCTCTAGGAACTGTAGCATTGAAATCTCGTCAACCCGCGACAGAAACCACGGTGACTTCGAGTGTATCCCCTAGTCCAGCGATTACACCCACGCCTACTCCTGCACCTCCACCTAGCATCACACCTGCTGAGCCTCCGCCGCCAGAACCTTCACCCACCGTTACTCCTACTCCAGTCATAGAGCCTTCTCCGCCGATCAGTTTTGAGGAACCATCGGACCAACCCGATGAGAAACCAACAAAAAACGAGGCTGGCGATCGCAGTTCTACGATTCCGACCAACCAACCTGTGCGCGGAATTCCCACGGGCGCGTCCAAAAGTGAAGTGGAACAATTATTAGGAGCACCCGCTAGCTTAAAAACAGGCTATTGGCCCAACACCCGCTCGGCTTTGTATGACTTGGGCAATGGCGTGAACTTGGGCTACATCTACGATCGCGACTCCAACCAAGTGCGGCAAACGGAAGCGTCTTTTCCGCCATCGGCTGACCCGTTGGTGATGCGAACGGCACTGAATGGCATGCTAAGTGGCAGGTCTAGCGAGGAGATTGAAGCAGCCTTACGCCAAGTGCGCGATCGCCAAACTAACCAATATTCGTTTGAGCGCAATGGGGTGAAGGGTGTCATCCAGCGAGATGATCGCGATCGGATTTACATCGGGGTGTGGGATGCAGATTTGCATTAGGGCGATTATTCTCTACTTCATTAAATTTAGAGAAGATCAGAAATTATGTTAGTTGGGTAATCACTCTTGCGCCTATCAAGGAGTGACCATGAGCCAAAAATCAGGACGCAACTATACTGCACGCACACTTAAGATCTTGTGGGGACGTGCTGCTGGACGTTGTGCTGTTCCAGAGTGTCGTATTGAGCTATATGTTGACTCTACTAATCATGATCCCATTGTCATTATTGGAGAGATAGCTCATATAGAAGCATCGAGTAACTCAGGCCCCCGTGCAAACAAAACTTTAGCTAAAAAAGAGCGAGATGACTATAGCAATCTCATTTTGCTCTGCCAAAACTGTCATGCACGCCTTGACGGGCAAAAGAACAGAAATTCAGTTGAACAAATAAAACAGCTTCGTAATGCTCATGAAGCATGGGTGCGAAATAGCTTACCGGAGCGTGGCAAGAGTACTACAGGATGGGCAACCATACTTCTACAAGGGCCTCACCCATTTGATTTAGAACCTACAATAGCTGCTCTACTTCCAGACTTTCCTTCGGGTAATCCTCTTCTTATAAAGGTAGATCCTGACAAGGAATCTTGGCCCAGTATACAAAAACGCTTAATAGAACAAATCGATAGATTGTTAAGGACTGATGATCCATTTGATTTTAGACTTGCCATTTTTCCTTTAGCGCCTGTTTCTGCTTGCATTGCCGTTGGATATTATTTGACCAATCGTCCATGTGTCAGGTTATTCCAATATCATCGTGATGACTATTCATGGTCTTGGCCAAATGAAGCTGCACCAATAATTAATATTGAAACCACTGGATTGCACGTCAGCAAAGCAACTACTGCTGGTGAAATAGCAATCTGCTTTCACCTGAGTGTTTCTATTACTGAAGAAGCTATACATGAAGTGTTAAAGGAGCCGTTGCTAGCAGAAATACACGTCACTGTTCCTAGCATCGGTACAGGCTGGCTAAAGCACCAGGATCAGCTCAAAAAACTGTCCCAAGTAGCAAGAGGCATCTTTGAAAAATGTTTCTCACATTACCCAAAAGCTAGTAAGTGGCATCTTTTTTATGCTGGCCCTGCTCCTGGCGGTGTTGCTATTGGTCAACAAATAAATCCAACTATGTGTCCTCCAATTCAACTTTATGAATATAGGCACAATCGTGTTCCTATGTATCATCCAAGCATAGTTTTGGGGGAAGGAAAGATATGACTACTCAAGAATATTTACAAAGTCTCCTTAGTCAACAAAGTTTGAATGAACAGGAACTAGAAGTTTTACGAAACCTACGTGACCAGATTGAGGCCGTATTAGCAGAACTCGAAGGTAGACCACGCTTCTATTACGGGGGTTCCTATGGAAAGAAAACAATTATTAGTGAGCGTTATGATCTAGATATTGTTATTTATTGGCCTCAAAACACAAATTACACAGTAGAAAGTATATATAGAGCAGTGGGCAAGCAGCTTAAAAAAGAGTGGGATGTTGTGAAACCCAAAACAGTTTCCTGGGAAATTCCGTTTGAAGGAGGATTTCATATCGATGTTGTTCCCGGTCGTGCTTTAGCTGCTGATTATAGAGAAGCTAATCTTTATCGTACTGACACTGGGACGACTCTGAAAACGAGCCTTAAAACTCATATTGACACGGTTAGAAATAGTGGTCGCCGTGATGCCATAAGACTTCTGAAGCTTTGGAGAGAACGAAATCAAGTTCCCTTTAAAAAATCATTTTTGTTAGAGATGATGACAATAGAAGGCTCTAAAGGCAGGTTTTATACAGATTTAGAAGGTCAATTTTTATCATCGCTTACTTATATTAAAGACCATATCGAAACAGTTCAAGTCAAAGACCCTGCGAATAGCAATAATTCTCTTTCTGATGACATCCCTGGCCGAGATAAGCAACTTATTAAGCGTGCTGCTCAAGATGCACTTAACGCAAAATATTGGAGTCAAATATTTGGGAACTAGGTTCGTAATAAGTGATGCTTAATGAGGCATTTTTTATTGCAGTATATAGAAGAACAGTTTTTAGGAATGCGTCTTTGTAAATAATCAAGTGGGCTCAACAGCAACTAACAATTCTCGAAAGACGATCGCTAAGTCTTTGAGTTGATAATGAGCATTCAAACCGCTGGGATTAGGTAATACCCAAACGATCGCGTTGTGTATAGTTTCTTCCTGTCTTCCAACTACAGCTTTAGGTTTGCCAAAGGCAGTTCGATAAGCACCAATGCCCAAAATTGCTAAGCAGCAGGGGCGATATTGTTCTACCTTGGCTGCTAGATTTTGACCACCAATCAATAGTTCTTGCTTGGATAACTCATCGGCTGTAGCAGTGGCGCGATCGACGACATTGGTAATGCCATAGCCGAGTTTGAGCAGGTCACGGTCTTCAGCAGGGTTGAACAGGCGATCGGTGAAACCCGCTTGATGTAAAGTCGGCCAAAAGCGATTGCCAGGACGCGCAAAGTGATGACCCACCACAGCGCTGTAGAGGCTGGGATTGATGCCACAAAACAGCACCTTGAGATCAGGGGCGATGACATCAACCATCGTTTCGCCGATCGCCGCTCGGATTTCTTCCTTAGTTGGTTTACGCAGAGATGCCATTTATTTCCAATACCCTAACAACTGTAGGAGCGAAGCATTTGTAGCAATAGTTGGAAGGAGCAAGGAATCGGGTGCAAATGCTTCGCCCCTACTTGATACCCCAACGCCGTCGCCAACTGGAAGTAGATTCTCGTTGGGATTGTGATTGCTCGTCCTTTTGACGCTGCAAAATAGTTTCGGCGCGATCGCTCAAATCGGAGTCACGGAAAGGAATAGCAGCTCTCGTTTGTAGATGTTCTTGCTCCATCTGCGAGAGGGGATACAGCGTTTCAGGATTAAAACTGCCCACTGTACCTTGGGACCATTCATGCGATTCGTAAACTTCACCTTCGCTGAGAGGAATGGTGCCAATACATAAGCCTGCTGCTTGCATCGCCGATCGCACTGAGGCCGACCGCGAGTAGGTAGCCAACTTTCCAATTGGAGCCAAACAATTTACGACCTGCGTAAAGAACTCTACCGTCCATAACTGCGGGCAGCGACGGGGAGAAAAGGGATCGAAGAAAATGGCATCTGCTTGGAACTCGAAGTTAGCCAAAGATTGAATGGTTTGGCGAGCGTCTCCGATCAAAAGTTTGGCTTGTAAGCGATCGCTTTTATATTCACGTTCCTGCGCTAACGTAATCAAAATCGTTTGGACAGTGGGCGACCAAGACTCGATCAAAGGAGGCGCGATCGCGGCTTGAGGTACGGTGGCATCCAGTTCCAGCCCGTACACTTCCACTTGACAGCCTGGGTTAGCTGTCCAGATGGTTTCTAGAGCGGCAGCAGTGTTGTAGCCCAGTCCATAACAGACATCGAGGAGCCGCACTTGACCTTGCTGCGCCTGCTCCACTAAATCGGTCGCTTTGGCGAATTTGAGGAATGCTTCTGCTTTCGCGCCCTGGCTGCTGTGAAACGTCTCGTTAAATTCCTCAGAAAAGAAGGTGAAAGAGCCATCATCGGTGAGTTGAGGAATCCAGGATATTACCTTTCTCATACCAAACTAATAATTTCCTGCAAATCTCACATCATTACGATAATAATGCAGTAGCTATATGTATTTCCAATTAGGCAGAGTAGATGGAGTGGCAACCAAATTCTCACACTTTTTTGCCAATTTTATTTTGGCTTCTAGGCTTCGATTCTTCTGAGATTTTCATTGGTTCTGAATCATTAATGTGGCTACTTGTTTCAACCTCCAACTGCTCCTGTTTTGTAGTGTTGGCAGAATCTATAGATAAATCAAGAATCTGCTCTGGCTCTAGCTCATCTTCTTGAATTGCTAATAGGCCCGCGTAACGAATCTGCTCCAGAGACAATTTGAATCCTTCATAATCATCAATATATTTTGTCATGCCTTGATCAAGGTTATAAGAATGACGAATATTTTGAATTGCTTCTTTTATTTTATCTAGTTCAATAGGCGAGGACTCATTTCGATTTTCATCCATTAAAGACTCTATATCTTGAAGAAGAATTAATGCGTTCTCACGTCTTGATATTACTCGGTGTTGTTGAATGAACCCGTCAATCCTATTTTTGATTTGTTGAGATAAACGAGCTTTAATAAGTTTATTTTGAGCTTGACGTTGCATTTTGTTTAAATGCTGAAACAAAGTTTTGAAATTTTCTTCAAGCTCTTGCATTGCACCTTCTGAAACTTTGGCAAGAGGGTCTCTAGGGTTTTTATATAATTCATTGAGAATCTGAACTACGTTTCTGGCAAAACCAACCTTTTCAATGTGAAGCTTTGAACTGGATAAATTCTCAAAACATGCTTGCAAAGCATCAAAAACAGTTTTGTCTTCTGTCAGCTTTGATGAAATTAATTCTTTGTTGATTAAAGCAGCAGTTGATTCGTCTATATTGCACATTTCAAGTGCGTAGTGCCTAGCTGCCAAAACACAAATCTCTAGAGGAATTAAGTCTTCTATTTCAATTGGTTTTAGTTTCGTTCCTTCACTTAATTCACGCTGCTTGAATAAGTCACCAATCTGAACAATAAAACTTTCTTTGATCAAAGGCTTTCTATGCCTTCCACCTTTACCTAAGAGATGCTTCTTGGCATCATTGCCGCTTGAGTCACTATCTAAAAGCACAATTACTGCTGGCTGCTCAATATCACGACCACGAGCTAAATAAACTAAATATGGAATATGTGATGCAGAACCTGCGGGCACAATAGTAAGATTATTCAGATTCAGTTTTTCTAAAGTGGAGATACCTCTTTTCCGACGAAGATAATTAGATGCACCAGCCAGCAGTATTTGATCTGCTATGCCTTCAACCATCAAGTTACAGTTACCAATAAAAGTTGTTTCACCAACAAATGCACCAAATGCGGATCTAAGGGGCTCATAATGATTCTTTGCGGCATCTTTTACAACTCGTGTCCCTTCATCTTCATTACCCTTTTGCAATACACGGATTCTCTCAGCATGATTTTTGTCAACTAGGAAGGGAGAGTGAGTTACATAAACTACTTGTACTGGACGAATAATATGAGAACCTTCTTCGGGGTTTGCAAATGCCTCAAAAATTCTCAACAAATCTTGCTGAGCCTGACTGGACAAATATGTGTCAGGCTCATCCATCAGAAGAATTTCGTTTTTTAATTTATGTGATTCATGAGAGCGATATTGTATGTAGTAGCTAAGGAAGTATTTTAATCCTGAGCTTCTTTCTTTAAATGAATACTCAGTTCCAGTCTTGTCAGTTATGGTAAAAACCAAGTCATGCTCTCTAGCCATAACTTTTAATTGAAAATTTCGGTCTTGTACCCACCAATTAGGAAAGTTTAAATTTGTTGCTAGTTGATCATTGATCATCTTAATAATTCCATTGGCATATCCTTGCTTTCCTTTCTTAATAGCTTCCGCAAGGTTTGAAAGAACTTCAGGATCGACCTGAGCGATTTTATAAATCAATTTTTTTGCCAACTCAAGCTGCTTTTCACGTCTAGTTTCTTCATCTTGATTTAAATTAGATTCCTTTAGGGCTGAAACCAAGCTAGAAACCACCTTTTCAAAAGGATCTGAATCTGTGACGGGAAAGTTTCGTTCAGGTCTTGGGGTGTTAGCAAGTTTATTTAATAGATCAAAGATTCTGATTTTTTCATCACGCTCCAGCAACTCAAAACTTGTGTTTCCTTCATTTGAATTCTTAACTAGCTTTTGTATAGGTATACTATCTGGAAGTGCTATTTCAGCATCAATCCTAAATGTTTTAGGTAAAATGCTTGGAACTTTAGATATAAAGTCATCCTGTATTTTGTAAGCTCTATAATTTTCCTCAGGTATGTATACTGTCAAATCATTTACGCTCGTTCTAAATATCAATAAACTATTGAATTCACTATTGTCTGACATCGCACAAGCTTATCGAAAAAAAGCTTTTTCTTCATTTGTTAAATCTTTCCAGCCAGTCCCAAAGTCAGGATGTTTTAGCTCTCCCATCTTTACGGTAAAAAATCGTGAATATCTACAGAAGTCATCACGTTCAATTTTGCTTCCAGAAATCGCCTTTTCTATGGCGCTCAAAAGGTGAGACTTTCCAGATTCATTAGCACCTACAACAGTTGTGATTTCCGAATCAATTGCTACTTCAATATAAGGATACCAATCTCCATTTAGTTTCTCCCATGGTTTTGGCTTTGCCTCTTTATGTAACCTTCTTAGGAAATCATCGTTGAAAGACTTGTAAAAGCGGATAAAAACTGTTTTAAGAAGCATCTTAATCCTGCCTATGGAATATAGTTTTATTCTCAATGTTAATGTGATAACTTTGTGAGAATCACATTTTGCTTAGTTTAGCATGGACAAATAAGATGATTGAAAGCTGTAGTTTTTAATATTTCTGTTAGATGATATGTGTTACCACAAACATATTGAATTGTTATTCTTTATGCTATTTGATCCTACTAGTGCCATTAAATTAATGGTCTGGGTTTTTAGCAAAAACTCAGTTCTGCCTGCTTAAACGAGAGGAGATTTTTAATTGTGTCTGTATATTGGCAGTAAAGGATTTGCGATAATTGATCTTGTTGAATGCTGTTCTTTAACATTGCTCTATGACTGCGACTGCCGCCAAGACTGCTCCCCGGTTAGCCTCTCGCCTCGTGAATGGCGTTCTTTCGATCAAACCGCTCGCCAAGCTAGCCAAGAACCGAGCGCGCAACATGATGATCAAACGAGCTGAAACCATTGGGGTTTATTGGCCGAAGGAAGTGAAAGCACTCAAAGCACGAGGTAGCACTGCCGAATTTTCACCGGAGTGGGAAGCAGAGCTGGCGCAAGTTCAGAACCCTAACCTGGCTTATCCCGATTATTATTTGACTTCGTTCCATGCCTATGAAGAAGGCAATATGGGTTGGGAGCCTGCGACGGAAGTTGAGGTGGCAGCCCACGCGGTTCATGCGCGGATTTGGCCCGAAGCAGGAGCGCAGGGAGATGCCATGCTGCGCCAGAGTTACCATAATGCCGTGAAATCGCAGATTCTAGCAGAACCGAAGGATATTTTGGACTTGGGATGCAGCGTCGGCATGAGCACGTTTGCGCTACAAGAAACCTATCCACAAGCCAGGGTAACGGGTCTAGAACTGTCTCCCTACTTCTTGACGGTGGCTCGCTACAAAGCCCAGAAACGCCAACTCCAGATCAACTGGGTTCATGCTAAAGCCGAAGAGACAGGCTTACCCACTGCCTCATTCGATTTGGTTTCGGCTTGCCTGGTATTCCACGAACTACCTCAAAGTGCCGCGATCGCCATCTTCCAAGAAGTGAGACGGATACTTCGTCCCGGTGGTCATTTCACCATCATGGACATGAACCCCAAGTCCGAAATCTATGCCAAGATGCCGCCCTATATATTGACGCTACTCAAAAGCACTGAGCCTTATCTCGATCAATACTTCGCTTTAGATATTGAAAAGGCAATGGTCGAAGCGGGCTTCCATCCGCCCACTATCACCGCCAACAGTCCCCGCCACCGCACGATCGTCGCCCAAGCCAAATAACCCTATTGGGCTGTAGGGGCGAAGCATTCTCGCAACTCATGAACGGTTTTATTTAAGGCTATTGAGAATGCTTTGCCCTTACCTAGTGTATGAACACTTACACATTAGTCTTTTGGGCGATCGCACCTCCGCTCTTAGCCCTGGTTTACTACTGTCGCCAAGTACGCCCAGTTCCCGCCCTACCTCAACTATTGCTTGGGTTCCTACTCGGAGGGCTAGTTGGCCTTATGGCTCTGGGCCTGGAGTGGGGTTTTGAATTTTTGGCTCAAAGCATTTTGCCTTGGCAGCAAATCACGCGATCGCTCCTCGGTGCAGGTTTACGACAACTGCTAGAAATTGGCCCCATTGAAGAAGGCAACAAACTCGCAGGGGTGCTTTTACTTTTGGTTGGCCTTCGCAAGTGGCAGTCGCGATCGCCCTCAAGCAGCACCATTCTGCTCTACACCATTGCTGTCGCTTTAGGATTCACTGCCGAAGAAAATCTGTTTTATCTGTTCAATGGTGTTGCGTCTATTTTCGATCGCACAATCGGTGTTGCTGTCCACGCTTGGTTTTCCGCACCTTGGGGTTATGTATTAGGTTTAACACTCCATCGCAGACACACTTTAGGTCTCTTTTTTAAGCGAGATTGGGGAGAGCTGCTAATCGCTTGGTTAAACGCAGTCGCTTGTCATGCCCTCGTCAATACCCTCTCTATTGCATGGCGCTACAATCCACCGATTCAGTTATTGAGCTACGGTCTCTTTCCGTTCTTCCTTTGGATGGCGTGGCGACTGAATAATTTGCTGAGGCAATCGCAAAACCAACCTCTACCGACGCTAATCTCTGGAACTACGCAACCAGAACGTTACTGGCAGAGTGGTCTAGTTCTATTTGCGCTGCTGCTAGGAGGCAACGCGATTTTTGGCTGGTTTCTATTGGGTAGAAGCTTGAGCAGCGTCAGTTGGGCACAACTAATCGCCACACCAGATTTACTCCAGTTTGCGCTCAGCCGTTTTGCGCTCAACTTAATTCCAGCGGCGATCGCCTGGTTCATTTACCGCTATCTCAGGCGTAGAGGCGATCGCCCTCGACCCTGATCTCCTCTTTCTCCCCTCCCTCTAAGGGAAGGGGCCGGGGGTTAGGTCGTCTTAAGCCAGTGCTGCTTCGCGTTGTTGACCTGCTGCCTGATTGAAATCAGCCTCACTGCAAAAGACTTCGCAGGAGTTGTTAGGGCTTTCGATCAACTTGATTTTGTGCAACTGTGCGCCAATCTCGCGGATGGGTTGTTGCAGCAGATCGCGAATATGGACGGCAATATTTTCAGCCGTGGGCACGACCTCAGCAAAGTAAGGGATGTCTTTGTTCAGAAACGTGTGGTCGAAGGGTTCTACCACATAGTCATCCACTGCTTTTTGGAAAGCTACCAAATCAGCGATCATGCCTGTGCGGGGGTCCATCTCACCTTTGATCGTGACTTCTAAGTGATAGTTATGACCGTGACCATTGACCCGCGCGCATTTGCCATAGATTTCAGAATTCTGCTCTAAGGTGAGGTGAGGCAGAGCCAGGCGGTGAGCGGCGCTGAAGTGAGTGCTGATGGTGAGGTAAGCTTCCATTCCGTTTCCTTTGTAGTCGGCCCAGAGTTCAGGATGTTCAAACAGTTGAATATTGGTGATCGGCAGGTGAGGCGCAAGACGTTGCCAAATCACCCGCGCAATATTTTCCGTTGTTGGCAGCGTTTGCTGAAATTCTGGCAAAGCATCGTTGAGGTACGAGAAGTTGAGATGATTGGTCACTTCTCGCTTGATCACATGCTTTACGTCCGACAGGTTTAGCACCATGCCGTACTCGTCGAGTTCACCCGCCATCGAGACGTAAAAGACATAATTATGTCCATGTCCGGGGGCACGGGCGCAGAGACCAAACTGCTCTGTGTTTTCCGCTTCGTTGAGTTCAGGCAGCCAGTAACGATGGCTTGCTGAGAACTCAGCTCGACGATTGATAATGCATTTCATGGGCGCAGGGGAGGGAGATGGTGTGTTAAGTTCCGTAAACCAGCCTCCTTTCAGAATAAACCAATTTTCTTAAGGATTTTGGGTATTTACTGCTTCTAGAACAGCCTTACTGCTCTAACATTCCCTTTGAAAGAGATAAAAACGATCGCCACAATCTCCTGTCCAATCAGTCAATTTTCTGAGAGATTAAAGGGGCGATCGCATATACTCCCTCCCCCACAACTAAACTAGTGTGAACTGGTTCAACCAGATCCAGGTAACTAAGACACGCGATCGCAGTGAGCTATGGTCAACAATCGGTTCCTTGTTGGGTCTGTTGCATTTGGTGTCAGCTTTGGCCTCAGCTTTTTGACCAACCGACATATGGGAAAAGCCTTTTCTAGTGGGTTGATCACGCTGCCTGCTGCCTTGGTTGCAATGGTCGTAGTAGAAAATCGCCGCAGTTCCCAAGCCAAAAGTACTTTGGCATTTCTCAACACTCAGATTCGGGCGTTGCAGCGGCAGGGTGAAGATTTACAAGACCTACTATTAGATTTAACTGACGAACGGCAGGAAGTCGCAGCCCACCTCAGTTCGCTGCAAGCTCAAGCACAACAAGCCAAGCTGCAACTTGCGGATTATTGGAACCACAAAGAAGAATTGGTTTGGAAATTAAATGCCCTGAATGCTCAGGAACAACACCAACTAGAGCAAATCAACCAACGGCAATCTCAGGTAAAAGCCTTAGAACGGCAAGAATTGGAGCTGAAGCGATCGCTCTCCAGCATTGACACGATCAAGGAACAAACAGAAGCAAACTTGGCAACTTGGCGAGAAGAGCTCATCCAGCTAGAAGCGCGGGTGATAGAGCAACGCCAGCAAGAGGCCTCGCTCGACCAAGCTTTGCTGCTACTGCGACAACAAAAACAGCAACTTGAGCCAGAAGTCTACGGGCTGCAAACACAAATTCAACAGTTAGAGCAGCGCAAATTAGAGGTCAGCCAATCGCTTTCGGTTTTACAAGCAGAAAAACAGCAGGAAGATGCGAGTTCTCATCCGCTCCAAGCTGCCATGCAACAGTTACAAACTCAGGTAATCTCGCTGCACAAAGAACTGGAACAACTAGAAACCCAAATCTTAGAGCGACGCAATCACAAAGAAAGCTTAGAAGAAGAACTCGCCACACTCAACCTATTGAAGCTGCAAGCGGAAGCCTATGAAGTGCAACCAGTTCAAGCAGTTCAACCTCAGACTTCCAACCGCAAGCGCAAAAGTGCTAGCAAAAAAGGAGCGATTCTCCCGTTCCGCCCACCCCGTGAGGAAACTTTACCGTCTGAGTGGACAGAATTTCTCTTGCAATTGCCAATGGCCGAATTTCAGGTACTAAAGGCGATCGCGGAACAGGAAAATGCTAGCGCTGCCATTAAGCAAATTGCTGAAGCCAACATTATGATGCCAGAGCTGTTGATTGACTCGATCAATGAACGAGCCTTGGATACCGTAGGCGATGTGGTGGTAGAACCGAGTTCCAACCCTCCAGCGATCGCCTCTGAATATTTACCAGCAGTTAAGCAACTGATCAAAACCTACGAAGACCTTCTAGCCGAATAGCAGAGCTTGTTTCAAGACTTGCTTAAAGTTTCATGACCATCCTTTAACGGTAACCACAAGAAAGCATTAAGCTACCTTAATCAGACTTTACGCTTGTGATTCATTAGCTGCCATAACATGACCGCCTCTGTCCGTCCTCACCAAAAAGCTAAAGCCCTCAAACCTTCTAGCCGTCGTCCTGCCAAGGAACTCTGTAGTGAGTGCGGCCTGTGTGATACCTACTACGTTCATTACGTCAAAGAAGCTTGTGCCTTTATCAATCAGCAGATTGCTGAGCTAGAGGCTGAAATCCACGGACGCAGCCGTGACTTAGAGAACCAAGACGAGTGGTACTTCGGCGTCAACCAAGACATGAAGGCCGCCCGCAAAACTGAGCCGATCGAGGGTGCCCAATGGACAGGCATTGTCAGCACGATCGCGATCGAGATGCTGAATCGTGGCCTTGTGGAAGGCGTGGTCTGTGTGCAAAACACCGAAGAAGACCGCTTTCAACCCAAACCTGTGATCGCTCGTACGCCGGAGGAAATTTTAGCGGCACGAGTCAATAAACCCACATTGTCTCCAAATCTCTCAGTACTAGAGCAGATTGAGCAGTCGGGCATGAAGCGACTGTTAGTAATTGGTGTGGGTTGTCAAATCCAAGCACTGCGGGCGGTGGAAAAGCAACTCGGCTTAGAAAAGCTCTATGTGCTAGGGACACCTTGTGTAGACAACGTGACACGGGCAGGCTTGCAGAAGTTCTTAGAAACCACCAGTCGATCGCCAGAAACGGTGGTGCACTACGAGTTCATGCAAGATTTCCGAGTCCATTTCAAGCATGAAGATGGCTCAATTGAAAAAGTCCCCTTCTTCGGCCTCAAAACCAATCAACTCAAAGATGTGTTCGCGCCTTCCTGCATGAGCTGCTTCGACTACGTCAACTCCCTAGCCGATTTAGTCGTGGGCTACATGGGCGCTCCTTTCGGCTGGCAGTGGATTGTGGTACGGAACGATCGCGGTCAAGAAATGCTGGATTTGGTGCATGACCAGATTGAAACTCAGCCTGTGATGTCCCAAGGCGATCGCCGTAACGCAGTACAGCAAAGCATTCCTGCCTATGACAAAGGCGTTACTTTACCCATGTGGGCAGCTCAGCTGATGGGTGTGGTAATCGAAAGAATTGGCCCTAAAGGCTTGGAGTACGCTCGCTTCTCCATCGATTCGCACTTCACTCGCAACTATCTATACCTAAAGCGCCAACATCCGGAGAAACTGGAAGCTCATGTGCCAGAGTATGCCAAGCGTATTGTAGGACAGTATAAGTTGCCGGAATGAGCGAGATTTAGAAGCTAGAAGTCAAGAGTTAGAAACCAGAAGCCAGGAGCTAGAACAATACGGCTCTTGGTTTTTGGGTTTCATGCTGGTTTCATATCGCGTAAACAATTGGACTGGTAACTACTCTCAATCACCTAATCAGTTTGCAGGGCGGGCACTCTATCCAATTCCTTAGCTCATTGGCAAATTGCTGTAGCGCGAGAACTTTAAACGCAGGTTAAAACATTACATTCAATTTATATAAATTGATAAATTCGTTACAGAAATGCCAACTTTGTAAAGTCGTATCCAGTCATACTAAATACACTAAGAAATGCATAATTTTAGTTACTAATCATTAGCAGTTGTTAAGAAATGAAACTTCAGACGGGCGAGCTTTTAGTTGCTAAGAATGGCAAGCAATATCGGGTGGTGGAGTGCTACGAAGACAGCATTTCTCTCATGCCTGTAGACGGTTACACCTTATTTTCTTGCCGCCGCTTGTTTGTAGAGTTTTCCTTTCGCCCCGCTGCTGGGGTCGCCTAGGCAGGGCCAACTGCTTCGATCGCTGCTTCTAAGGCGATCGCCACATGGGTCCAGTGAGTGCCTCCTTGGCAAAACACTACAAAAGGCTCACGCAGCGGCCCATCGGCTGAGAACTCAGAAGTACTACCATCAATAAACGTGCCGCCTGCCATCACCAATTCGCTTTCGTAACCTGGCATTCCTGAGGGAATTGGGTCTAGATAGGAACCAATGGGCGAATGCTTTTGGATGGCGCGACAAAAAGCAATCAGTTTTTCGGGTGAACCAAGTTGAATAGCTTGAATTACATCCCGTCGTGGCGCTTCTGGCAAAGGATTCACTGGGTAGCCGAGTTGCTGGAAGACATGAGCGGTTAAGTGATTGCCCTTTATTGCTTCTCCAACCATTTGAGGGGCTAGAAACAAGCCTTGAAATAGCAAACGGTTTTGATCAAAAGTAGCTCCACCGGAACTGCCGACTCCTGGTGCAGTCAGGCGACAGGTGGCAGCTTCTACCAAATCAGCCCGACCCGCAACATAACCTCCCGCCGTCACAATCGTGCCACCGGGATTTTTGATCAGTGACCCAGCCATTAAATCCGCACCAACGGCAGTGGGTTCTTGGGTTTCAATAAACTCGCCATAGCAATTATCCACAAAGCAAACGGTGTTGGGATTTTGCTGCTTTACCAAATGCACAATTTTTTCAATATCGGCGATCGCCAAGCTAGAGCGCCAAGAGTAACCACAGGAGCGCTGAATCAACACGAGGCGAGTGCGATCGCTCACCGCCTGGGCCAAAGCTTGCCAATCGATCGCACCTTCTGGCGTGAGTTCTAGTTGGCGGTAATCCACACCAAACTCGCGCAACGAGCCTTGACCATGACCCCGCAGGCCGATCACTTCTTCTAAAGTGTCGTAGGGCGCACCTGCCACAGCGAGCATTTCATCGCCCGGACGCAGCACGCCATATAAGGCACAGGCGATCGCGTGGGTACCAGAGACAAACTGCACCCGCACTGCTGCTGCCTCGGCTCCCATGACTTCAGCAAATACTTGATCTAACGTCTGCCGCCCCAAATCATCATGCCCGTAGCCAGAAACACCTGCAAAGTGATGCGTTCCTACGCGATGATGGTAGAACGATGTTAAGACTCGTTTCAGATTTTTCTTGACCTGAGAGTCAATTCCAGAAAAAATCTGGAGTAGTGCTTGCTCTGCTTTCTGTAACAGTTCAACACTGCTGGTCACGCTTTCGTTCTCCTCCGGAGACATACGTAGGATCTGGTAGCCCTCCAGGCTGATGTTTTTTCTTTGTCAGCTGGTTAACCTTTATCAGATGTAAAGTTTATTGTCGCGCAGATTGGACATCAAAGTTCGTTTTGAGATTACCGCATGACTATTGCACAAGCAACCAAACCTCCCTTAGCCTGGCCCATTATTTTGTTCATGGGGGCAATCCACATTGGGGCACTCTTCGCCTTTGTACCTGGCACCTTTAGCTGGGGTGCTGTGGGTGTTGCTCTGTTTCTCCATTGGGTGACTGGTGGGTTAGGAATTACTTTAGGATGGCATCGTTTAGTCACGCACCGGAGTTTCCAAACCCCTAAATGGTTAGAATACTTCTTCGTATTTTGTGGCAGCTTAGCCTGTGAAGGCGGTGTAATTGAGTGGGTTGGCCTGCACCGTCATCACCATGCGCATTCAGACGAAGCGGTGGATCACCACAACTCAAACGAGGGATTTTGGTGGAGCCACATGGGTTGGATGCTGCACAAAGTTCCAGCCAAAAGCGAAGTTGAGCGTTTGACCAAAGATATTTCTGGCGATCCAGTTTACAAGTTTTTGGACGACTACTTTCTTCTGGTGCAGTTCGCCCTAGGAGTTGTACTTTATCTCATCGGCGGCTGGCCTTTTGTCGTCTGGGGCATTTTTGTCCGCTTGGTGTTGGTGTATCACTGCACCTGGTTTGTGAATAGCGCAACGCACAAATTTGGTTATCGGAGTCATGAGTCTGACGATCGCTCTACCAATTGCTGGTGGGTGGCCCTCCTGACCTATGGCGAAGGCTGGCACAACAATCACCATGCTTACCAATATTCCGCTCGTCACGGCCTCCAGTGGTGGGAAATTGATATGACCTGGATGACGATTCAGCTTTTGCAAACCTTGGGTCTAGCTTCTAAGGTGAAGCTTCCTCCTAAGGAAGCTCAAGCCGCTTAGTCTTAACTCCGGTTGGCAAAGCTGTTGCCGTTGAAACTACAGATTGAGGATGTGGGGTTGCTCTGAGGGGCAGCCCCACTTCAGTTTGGGAGTGAGACGTTAAAACTGTCCATTTCCCTGGACGATATGCTTCACCGTTGTCAGCGTGTCTAAGCCAATTAAGCCACGACGATGACCCTTTTGATTAGACATGCCCAAGAACACCGCATCGCCTTGCTTGGGATTGCGCGAGAAGCGAGGGGAGGCATTGATGTAGGTTGAGGCACTATTTACGCCTAAGGCAAATTGGCGGCTCTCTTGGTAAGACTCAGTGACTAAGCAATCGGCATGACCACTACTGTACTGATTAATCCAGGCGATCGCGGTCTCAATACTACTCACTGTCTTAAACGCCACTACTTTGTCCAGGTAAGCTTGGCTCCATTCGCGATCTTCAGACAGCAGTAGATCTGGGTGTTCTGCGGCTAGCTCAGGACTGCCTCTTAAGGTAAAGCCTTTTTCTCGCAAGCTGTCCCAAAGCATAATTAGGGACGAGCGATTTTGGTCTTGATGAATCAACACTTTCTCGATCGCATTGACCGCATCAGGTTCACTTTGATGGCTATCTAAAATCATCCAGCGAGCCGCTTCTATGCTGCCCGAAGGCGACCAGTAGAGATAGCAGTTGCCCATCGCCGATCGCAACACGGGGGCTGTGGCTTGTCGTACGACTTGCTGCACCAAACTAGGACGACCGTAGGGAATGATTAGGTTGAGATATTGATCTTGCGTGATTAAATCTCGCACCGATGCTCCTTGCTCGGCAGGCAATAATTCTAGGCACCCTTCCGGTAAGCCAGCGTCGTAAATGGCTGATTGTAGAGCTTGGGCAATCACAATATTGGTATGGCTCGCTTCACTGCCGCCCTTCAGGACTAAGCAATTCCCGGTTTTAATACAAAGTCCAGCAGCGATCGCAGCTAAATCTGGAAACGCTTCATACACCAGCGCAATCACGCCCAAAGGTACCAACTGGCTATAAGTCTGGCAATGAGGAATTTGGTAAGCCGCACTCATGACTCGCCGAATCGGGTCTGATAGTTCCGCCAACTTCTGCAAAGTTTGAATCGTGGCTTGCAGCCGTTCTGGAGTAAGCTTCAACCACTCCAAAATTAAATCTGGCACTGCCATCTCCCGGCTAGCCTCCAGATCTAAAGTATTGGCTTCTAAAATATCGTCTTGATAGCGCTTCAAAACTTGAACCATAGCTTGCACCGCTCGACTGCGATCGGCTCCTTGAGTCGTAGTCAAGTCGAGAGAAGCTTGGTAAGCGCGATGAACTCCGGCTAATGGATCAACAAGGGAACTAGAAGAATCAGGTGACATTGAGCTAACGTCTATAAGCTAGCCATAGAATAAACGCTGGCAACATCGCAGCTAGCACCATTACTACCGCCCAGAGAATAATATTACTAGGGTTTGAGGGCGAATGGAGCGCCATCGGCAAGCAAAGCACTAGCAAGACAATCACAATGCCTAGGGCTAATGGCAAGTAGCTTTCACGTAAACCGGAGTGAGCAATGTTCCACTGCTGGCCACTCCAGCGCCAAGCCCGCTTATAAGGATAGGTGGTTGAAAGTTGCTCAATGACGTAGCCACTCTCTTCAACCACAAAAATCTGCTGACATCGATTGCAGCCAAAAGCCTCCGTCAGAGTAATAGGCAAGAGGCGACCCCGACGGCGGCAAGGGCATGGGTAATCTGTGTCTAACTCAATCTTTTGGGCTTTTTGGGATTGCACAAGCAGCTATAGAGTTAAAGATAGTTAAGACAAAAGTTACTTAAAGTTTCAAACTACTTAGCTACAACTGAGTGCCATAATTCAGTAGTTTTAGAAGCGTAATTGTAATGAGATGGACCGACCTGAGCAGTTCAGGTCAAAACACCTACTGACTAAGCTACTCAATAAATCCTAGCACCGTCAGATTTGACGCAAATCTTACTAGAGTTATACCTACTGGCATAAACCTTATGGTGTATCTACTGGTACAAGTTTCCAAGAAACCAAGAAGATATTTAATTTCCCAGGCCAGATTAGGGTAAGAAACTAACGCTAGTTTCTTGATTTTTATCTATTTTTCAAAGCGGGCAACGCGATTCGAACGCGCGACATTCACCTTGGCAAGGTGACGCTCTACCACTGAGCTATGCCCGCAAGCCGCACTGATAATAATTTCTCAGATTTGAATGTGTTTGTCAACACTTTTTGGAAAGAAATGTTGAGAAAGTTAGCGGCTGTTGTCACAATCGGATGCGATCGCCTCACCCTCCGCAGAACTTACCCTTAACCCAGCCGCTCTTGCTCTTTATGCAAACTGGGAGCGAGGGTATTGCTTGGAGCCGCAGGTAATGTCTGAGTCGAGGTCGTGCCAGAGACCTGGGAGGTTTGGGGGACAATCCCGTCTCCAGAGCGCAGTTGGCGCATTAAGCTAGCCATTTCTAGCGCATTCATGGCGTAATCCCAACCTTTATTACTCTTGATCCCTGCGCGCTCTAAAGCTTGCTGCATGGTATCTGTGGTAACGATGCCAAAGATGATCGGCACTCCTGTCTGCAACCCGACGTTAGCAATGCCTTTGGATACCTCAGCAGCCACGTAGTCAAAATGAGGGGTTTGGCCCCGAATGATTGCTCCTAGGCAGATAATTGCATCGTAGCGATTAGCCAACGCTAACTGACGAGCAACCAAGGGGACCTCAAAACTACCTGGCACCCAGACATAATCCACTTGAGTGCCGTGCGGGTTTGGATCAACGCCGTGGCGCTTCAAGCAATCTTGACAGCCCTCTAACAGCTTGGTTGTAATCAAGTCATTAAACCGACCGATCACAATTGCAAAACGTAGGGGTTCTGTCTGAGTAAAGGTTCCCTCAAAAACTGCCATGGCTGCCTGTAGATATCTGGTGAGTTGGGTAAATCGGGTTCTGGGGCTGAATTGAATCTGCTGGCAACCTATACCACTAAATAGTTTAGTAGTCCAACGAGCAGCACGAGAGCGAACCAAAGTCCAGAACCTAGTAGGATCAATCGCTTAGATTGCTCCCAATTTTGTGGAGAAGCATAGGCTACTGGAACACCCACAACCATCACAAAGGACAACCCAACCAAGGCAACTAAGGCGAGCTGGAACAGAGTTGAAAACATTTTTTTCTCCCAATACAGCAGTGGACTGGTTTACACCTGTCGCTGAATTTAGACAATTTTTTGATCAGTCCTGAGTAGTACGCTACCAGAAATTCATCCCCTCTCGGCACTTTCTCTGCCACGATTGAAGAAACATCGTAAGTACTACACCAAATTAGCTTTGCGGGGTTACGTGGGGCGGCCAAAGCCGTTCATTTATAGTCACTGCCGATCAGCGCTGGAAGCAAGACAAATGGATTTAATTCTGTGTCATACAACCGCAGATTTTGATACGCTGGGCGCGGCAGTAGGGCTGACTCGGTTACAACCAGGGGCACGGATTGTGCTGAGTGGTGGTTCGCATCCAGCGGTGCATGACTTTCTGGCTTTGCACCGAGATGAATATCATTTGATTGAGCGGCGATCGGTCAGTCCGCAGCAGATTCGCTCTTTGGCCGTGGTAGATGCCCAGCGGCGCGATCGCATTGGCAAGACCGCTGAGTGGTTAGACCTGCCAGATATAGAGATTACGGTCTACGACCATCACCTAAACACGGAGAGCGATATTCCAGCAACTTCCTTTCAGGTGGAGCCAGTCGGGGCGACCTCAACGTTGATTGCTGAGCAACTGCAAGCGCAAGCTGTGGAGCTGACTCCTGCCGAGGCAACCGTGATGGCCTTGGGAGTGCATGTGGATACGGGTTCGCTGACTTATGACCACGCAACCGCTAGGGATGCGCTGGCTTTGGCTTGGCTGATGGAGCAGGGAGCCAACCTGAAGATGATCGCGGAGTACATCGATCCTGGGCTGTCACCGCAGTTACAGGAGTTGTTTGCGATCGCCTTAGATGGGCTGCAAACTGAGGAGATCCAAGGGCATCGGGTCGCTTGGGTGCTCTTGCAACCTGGAGCGTATATTCCTGGTTTGTCTAGCTTGGCTTCTCGGATCACGGAACTTACAGAAAGCGACGCCCTGCTGTTAGCCGCTCATTATCCTGTCCGGGCGGGAGATCCAGGAGACCGAGAAGAAGCTGACCTCGACGACACTCGCTTAAGCGTGATTGGGCGATCGCAAATTGAGGGCACTGACCTGAACGAGCTATTCAAGCCGCTGGGTGGGGGTGGCCACTCAAAGGCGGCAGCGCTAACTTTACGAGGAGCGAACCCGGAGTCAGTATTGCAACAGCTACGAGCAGGGTTGCAACAACAAATTCCTCAGTCTCCCACGGCTCGCGAACTGATGTCCTCACCTGTGCGTACCATTCGGCCTGAGACCACAATCAATGAGGCGCAGAGAATTTTGTTGCGCTACGGTCATTCCGGTTTGTCGGTGGTCGATGCCGAAGGCCAACTCGTCGGCATCATTTCTCGGCGCGATCTAGATATTGCGCTGCATCACGGCTTTGGTCATGCCCCCGTAAAAGGCTATATGACTACCAACTTAAAAGTGATTACGCCAGAGACACCGTTACCAGATATTGAGTCATTGATGGTGACTTATGACATTGGCCGTCTGCCTGTGTTGGAAGAGAACCAGTTAGTGGGTATCGTCACTCGCACGGATGTCTTGCGCCAGCTCCACCAGATGCAGCGCCCGGCTAGCGCTGTGGTGCCTGGAGACAAAGGAATTCCCCTGCGGGCACCTTTGCAAGAACAGCTCAAAGCTCGTTTGGTGCCGCAGTTGTGGTCTGTTCTAGCGGCGGCTGCTCAGCAGGCTGAAGCGAGGGGCTGGCATCTTTATCTCGTGGGAGGGGCAGTGCGAGATCTGCTGCTGGCTGACCCAGAGGATGCCTTGTTGCTCAATGATATTGATTTGGTAGTGGATGGCTACCACCGAGCGCTGCAAGAGGGAGCGGGCGTAGAGCTAGCCCGTGCTTTACAGCAGCAATATCCGCAGGCTCGGCTCGACATTCATGGGCAATTTCAAACTGCTGCTTTGTTGTGGCACAAAGACCCAGAATTAGATTCTCTGTGGGTAGATATTGCTACTGCTCGTACCGAGTTTTATCCCTATCCCGCTGCTAACCCAGAGGTGGAAGCCAGTTCGATTCGGCAAGATCTCTATCGGCGAGATTTCACGATTAACGCCCTCGCCATTCGACTTACGGCTCCCCGGTCGGGTGAATTACTTGATTTCTTTGGGGGTTTGCTGGATTTGCGATCGCGCCAAATCCGTGTCCTCCATGCCAACAGCTTTATTGAAGATCCCACCCGGATTTATCGAGCGGTGCGCTTTGCAGTGCGGCTAGGATTCGAGATTGATCCCCAAACTGAAGGCTATATCCGCCATGCGATCGAGAGTGGTGTTTACGATCGCGTCCAAGACGAAAACAGTCGAGCGCCAGCCCTCCAAACCCGATTAAAAAGCGAACTCAAATACATTCTGGCTGCTCCCTATTGGCAATCAGCTTTACAGTTACTGTCCCATTTAGGAGCTTTGCGCTGCATTCATCCCACCTTGACTTTAACGCCAGCGCTTTGGCACCGGATACGCCTGATGAGTCGTTGGTTGCGGCGCTTCGATTCCCCAAATACGCTGGTTCATTGGCAAATGCTGTTAGAGGTGTTGATTGCTGATCTTGCGCCAGAGTACCGGGGTAAGATTGCCGCCAATCTGCAACTACCTGTTAATAGCATTGAGGCTTTGCAACAACTTGCTACCACACAAGCTGACCTAGCGAGTCATTTATCGGAATCTCAAAAGCCTAGCCAAGTTGTGCAATTGCTGAGCCAATATGATCGACCTACTCTCATCTTGATGGCCGTACAAACTCCTCGCTCAATGCGACAGTTAATTTGGCGTTATTTAATCTGCTGGGCACAGGTGAAACCGCTCCTAGATGGTAATGACTTAAAAGCGTTGGGTTACAAGCCGAGCCGCCAGTTTAAGCAGATTCTGTCCGACTTGACGGCTGCTACCTTAGATGGTGTGATTGGCGATCGCGACTCAGCCATCGCATTTTTGGCTCAACATTATCCTCTAGATTAAAAATTTTTCGAGTACGCTAAGCTAACTGAATTCAGTTAAAAATTAGGCACGAAAAATTCGTTGTCACGTCTAAGAATCTGGCTTGAGCAGGATGCGCTTTTTCTGCCATTGAAGTTTCAGATTTCTCGCAAGGCGCTAGCATAAGTGGACAAATTGGTAGTTAATACCTATGAACTTGGCGACTGGAACAGTTCTGCAAAACGGCAAATACGTCGTTGAGGCCATCCTGGGTCAAGGTGGCTTTGGGATCACCTATCGGGCGCACCATGCCTACTTCGACCAACCTGTCGTCATCAAAGTTTTACACGAGAATTTACGTCGCCATGCAGACTTCGCCCAGTTTCAACAGCAATTCATTGCTGAAGCCCGCCGTGTAGCCCGCTGTCAGCATCCCAACATTGTGCGCGTGTTCGACTTTTTTGAGGAAGGTAGCCTGTCCTTTATTGTGATGGATTACATTCCCGGCGATACCTTGGCTGATATTGTGCAGTCCGAAGGTGCCCTACCCGAAGCTAAAGCGATTCACTACATTCGGCAGATTGGCGCAGCCCTAAATGTAGTGCACCAAGCAGGCTTACTACATCGGGACGTGAAACCTCATAACATTATTCGCCGCGAACATACCGACTTTGTAGTGCTGATCGACTTTGGTATTGCTCGCGAATTTACTCCAGGGGTGACTCAAACCCATACGGGCATGTTGTCGGCGGGCTATGCGCCAATCGAGCAATATCTGCCTCAAGGCAAACGCACCCCTGCACTTGATATCTATGCTTTAGCAGCCACACTCTACAGCTTAGTCACAGGGCAAGCACCAATCGCCGCTCCTTTACGCGATCGCATTCCTTTACTCGACATGCGGCAATCCCAGCCCCACCTTAGTACGGCTGTAGAACAAGCTATTCTGCGCGGTATGGAGATGGAAGCTGAAGCACGGCCTCAAACTGTAGCCGAGTGGTTTGCCCTCTTGCCCAATAGCAATTTTGTTACCCCCGCCTCCGAAACGGCTCACGCCAGTAAATTGCCCCCAGCCCCACCTAGCACCAATTCTCAACCTCAACCCATTCCTGCCACAGTCACCAGTGCCACTCTCCCGGTAGTGCCTCGGCATAGCCCTACGCCAGCAGCAGTTGCTACCCCAGTAACTCCTCCCACCTCGGCTACGGCTGTAGCATCGCATGAAGCAGCAGCAACTCCAGCGCCTTCCAGAAAAGCTCCACCTCCAAAGCCAGCTCCAGCTCACTCACCCTTCCCCAAGGCACTGCTAGGAGCCGCAGCGATCGCCACCTGCGTTGGTGTTGCTTTTGGTTTAGTTCTCCGGATCAGTGGTGGTCAAGCAGGCCCAACTTTCTTGCAAAACGATCAATCCTTTCCAGAAAGAGCCTGGCCAGGGCAGGAGGTGCCCACCTCTGTGCCTCCAGATGTGCCAGTTGAACGAGGTGCTCCGCAGGACAACGCTGCGCCTCCTCCAGAGCAATCAGAGTCAACTGCGGATGAAGCTCCACCCGAACCCATTGAGTCGCCACTTGACCTAGCTCCTACACCGTCTCTCCCTCCAGATGTAGAAGTTGCTCCGAGTCCTGTAGAGGTAGACCCTGCGCCAAATCCAGTTCCAGATCCCAGCCCAGTTCCCGCTCCGGTAGAAGCCAGCCCTATTCCTGCCCCGGAGCCAGCCGTAGAGCCAGAGCCACAACCGCCTGCGAATAATCCTGAACCCGCTCCTGAGCCAGAACCCCCCAGCGATAACTCCGCTGCCCCTGCTTCCTCGTTTGCTCCCCCAGCCGCACCGGAACCTCCAGCACCATCTCCTTAGCCAGCCCTGAGGTCGAGGCAGGATATTGAATAAGCAAGTTATAATCTTTGCGGACACCCGCAGAGATTTTCCCATGAGTAATCCGCTAGTTCACGCCTTTTTCGTTGGCAGAGCCTTGGCTGAAACTTTGGGTGAGCAGCTAGAACATTCACTGACGAACGCCTTGAGTGAGCTAGGCAAGTTTGATGCTGAGCAGCGAGAGCACCTGCGCCAGTTTACCGAACAAGTTCTAGAACGGGCTCAGCGAGAAGAAGAGATTGTGATGCGAGCCCGCACCACCACCGCAATCGTGCCTCAAGGCTCTCAACCCACTGACTTGCAAGCTACCATTGACGAGCTACGGGCTGAAATTGCTCAACTGCGCTCCGAATTAAAAACCTACCGGAGTAGTTCCGTTTAAGGTTGAAGCATTCTGCTTTCCCTCTCTGTGCTTAGGCTGCCAAATTTAAAAGCTGATTTAGGAATCCAAGTGTCTGCCCTTTTTGATGATCCTCTTAGTCTTCCGGAATCTAAGGAGCACATGACGATTACAGGGTGGCTCCGCCGAGGCACCCGTAAGGAAAAAGTCTACCGCTGGAGCCGCGACAAGTACTCTCGTCGTCGTCGCTTTGTAGACATTTGGTCTTTTGTTCTCACCCTGCTGACCTCGCTGTGGCTCAACGACAAAGCTTGGAGCTACCGCGGGGGTATGACTGAAGCTAAAAAGGCGGTCAGACGGCGAAATCAAGCAATCTGGATTCGAGAAACCCTGCTAGATTTGGGGCCAACTTTTATTAAAATCGGACAGTTGTTCTCAACGCGAGCCGATTTGTTTCCCTCTGAATACGTTGAGGAGTTGTCCAAGCTCCAAGACCGAGTGCCTGCCTTCAGCTACGAGCAAGTTGAAGCCATTATTGAGAAGGACTTAGGGAAACAGGTGCATGAGCTTTACCGCAGCTTTGACCCCATTCCCCTTGCAGCGGCTAGCTTGGGCCAAGTCCATAAAGCCCAGTTGCATTCTGGTGAAGAAGTCGTCGCCAAAGTGCAGCGTCCAGCTTTGCGGCAGTTATTTGAAATCGATTTACAAATTCTCAAAGGGATTACCCGTTATTTCCAAAACCATCCGGAGTGGGGCCGAGGCCGAGATTGGCTAGGCATTTACGAAGAGTGTTGTCGAATTCTTTGGGAAGAAATCGATTACCTCAACGAGGGGCGTAACGCGGATACATTTCGGCGTAACTTCCGCAACGAGGATTGGGTGTCCGTGCCACGGGTTTATTGGCGTTACACTTCTCCCCGGGTAATAACTCTAGAATATGCTCCTGGTATCAAAATTAGCCACTATGAAGCTATCGAAGCGGCAGGGCTCGATCGCCGGAATTTAGCGCAATTGGGAGCAAGAGCTTATCTGCAACAACTGCTGAATGATGGCTTTTTTCATGCCGATCCGCATCCCGGTAATATTGCCGTTAGTCCTGACGGCTCGTTAATCTTCTACGATTTCGGCATGATGGGCCGCATTCAGCCCATTACTCGCGAGAAGCTACTTGATACGTTTTTTGGCATTGCTCAAAAAGATGCCGATCGCGTGGTGACTTCTTTGGTAGCACTGGGCGCTTTGTCTCCAGTGGATGACATGGGGCCTGTGCGCCGCTCGGTTCAGTACATGCTGGATCACTTTATGGATCAACCGTTTGAGAACCAATCGGTCAGTGACATCAGTGACGACTTGTACGAGATTGCTTACGACCAGCCCTTTCGCTTTCCAGCTACCTTCACCTTTGTGATGCGAGCTTTCTCTACACTTGAAGGAGTGGGTAAAGGGTTAGACCCAGACTTTAACTTCATGGAGGTCGCAAGACCTTTTGCGATGCAGATTATGTCTAATGGCAATAGTTCTCCAGAAAGCAGCATCCTGAGCGAATTAGGTCGTCAAGCGGCTCAAGTGGGCAGCACGGCTTTTGGCTTACCACGCCGCATTGAAGATACGCTAGAAAAACTGGAACGGGGCGATTTACGAGTCCGGGTTCGCTCCACTGAAACGGATCGGGTCATTCGCCGTCTCAGCAGCGTTAATATAGGAACTAACTACACGTTGTTGGTCAGTGCCTTTACACTTTCAGCCACAATCTTGTATGTTAACGGTCATGTCTGGCTGGCATTGCTGGTTGCTGTTGGTGCTGCCGCCCTCGCCTTTGCCCTGATCCGCCTGTTGATGCGCCTCGATCGCTTCGATCGGATGCTGTAATGTTTTTTGACTTTCAGGTAAAAGCAGCCAATTTATGAAACGCCTCTTCACGGGTCTGACCGATCCGGGACTCCTTCGTTCCGTAAATCAGGATGCTTACTACATTGACCCTGAGGGTCGATTTTTTATTGTGGCGGATGGCATGGGAGGGCATGCTGGCGGCCAGGAAGCAAGCCGCATTGCCACTCAAGCAATCCAATTCTATCTAGAGCAATATTGGCCTTCGCTAGATTCGTCATCCGCTTTACTGGAAGCAGCACTGCTAGAGGCTAACCAAGCCATTTTGCAAGACCAGCAAAGTCACCCAGAACGTTCCGATATGGGAACAACTGTGGTTGTGGTGATCTTTCGAGATGGTGACGAGCAACCTTGGTGCGCCCATATTGGTGACTCCCGGCTTTACCGTTTGCGCGGCCCCAAAATTGAACAGATCACAGAGGATCACACTTGGGTTGCCAAAGCTCTGAAAGGGGGGGATTTGACTCCAGAGCAGGCGCGGAATCATCCTTGGCGACATGTTTTGTCCCAGTGTTTAGGGCGTGAAGATTTACGCCAGATGGATATTCAAGCTCTAGAGGTACAACCAGGCGATCGCCTGTTGCTGTGCAGTGATGGCCTCACCGAAGAACTCTCCGACCACTCGATCGCCGCGCACCTCAAGGCAATCCGAGCCTCCGAGAAGGCAGCGGCAGCACTAGTCAACGCTGCAAAAGACAAGGGTGGACGGGACAATATCACCGTAGTGCTAGTGACCCTCGATGGCTTCAACCATCCCGACCCACCGACCCAGGGTTCGTAACGCTTCAGCTTTACTCAGCTTTAAAGGAAATTTTTGTTAGGGCAAATAATGATTTGTCCAGCTTTGTGATCGCCGCGATCGCCCATCCACTCGACCTTTGGGCTAAGACATAGGTACCGGCTGCTGTTTTAGGCGTTCTCTAAATTGAGCTGTATCACAAAATTAGTTCATTTTGAGCATTTTTACAATTTGTAACCTGATAAAAATACTCCAACCCGTTATTTGGTGTAGGAGGTAGTATGTGTATCCTGGAAAACCTACTTCGTCAGGGATAGCTAACATTAGAGCTAAGTTACCTCAGTAGGGGTATGCGCACTTTGTCAAACAATTGTTATCTTTTTTAATACAGGGTGACTGGATTTGCAGGTAAAGCAGTTGAAGAGAATAAGTAGCCCACAGAGCAATACTGCTTTTCCAGATTCGCTGTACTCTCCTCTCTCTTACTTTGGAGTTACATATGAACCAGCCCATCGAACTTTCTCTCGAACAACAATTCAATATCCGCTCTTTTGAAACTCAGGTTCAACAAATGAGCCGCGAGCAGGCTCAGAACTTCCTGATTGACCTCTACAAGCAAATGATGATGCGTGAGACCATGTACAAGCACTTCCTGAAGCATCAGTGGGGCTTGGAACCAGGTCCTCAAGTGTAGTTAATGCCTCGTCGCGGTAGGGCGACCTCTATCTCTTGCTTTGTTCCAACGTGGGAAAGAAGCTGGGGTCGTGGGGCGTCGAACCCGCTTTACCAAGCTCGAAAAACTCAAGCACTAATTTGAGTTGACTAACCTAGAACTATAAGTTTCAATTAACAGCGTTGTTTCAGCCAGATTACGTGGCTTATAAGAATAACTGCTTGAGGACGTAATTTATCTGAGTCAGCCAGCCATGTCCAAAGCTTTGCTGCCAGAATCAGAAAAAACTAGCTGATCTAGCTTGGCCAAACCTTTGAGTTAGTTAGACTCAACCGCTAAAGTTTTCACAAATTTAATTGGATGTCTTTTGAGTTAAGTGCTTAATTAGGAGAGTTGCGCTTCAGATCCTCTCACCTCCTCACTTATGTTCCAACGTCCTTTAATTTGCACCGACTTCTCCGACAACATTCAGCGCTTGGCTAACTTTGTGCCTAGCTTAGTCGCTGGGGGAATGAAACAGATTGTGTTTTTGCATGTGACAGCGCTGTGGGAAGAAGGCGAAATTCCGCGAGAAGACACGGAAAAAGTCAATCAAGCTCGCGATCGCTTAGCAGTGGCCTTACAGCAAGTACCTGATGGAGTTGAAGTTAAAGTTGAAGTGCAGTCAGGACGAGCGATCGACACGATTCTCAAGGTCGCTAAAACCCACCAAGCAGATGTCATCATTTTGGGTACCCCAACTCGTAGCTTATTAAATGAAAAGCTCTTTGGTAGCACGACCGTGGGCTTGGCGCAGCGCACCAAGACGCCTTTGCTGGTATTACGACCCCAACTGATTTCGGCCTATACCTCTGAAGAACTAGACTTGCGCTGTCGCCATCTATTTCGTTGTTTGTTATTGCCTTATGATGGCAGCGACCCCGCTAAATATTTAGTTCAACAAATTGAGCAGCACTGCCAAAATCAACCTACTAAAGCCCTAGAACAATGTGTGCTTTGCTGGGTAGTCAGTGATAGTGGCCGTAAAGAACTGAGAAAGAGCAATCAGGATCAGGAAATTGCTGAACTGCTGGCAGCACCTCAAGCAGCTTTAGCCAACCTGAATCTGCAAGTGCAGACTCAGGTACGCTCAGGCAACTCAGTGACCCAGATTCTGGAAGTAGCATCCTCGTTTGATATCAGTGCGATCGCCATATCATCGGGTAGCCTAGGCCGCTTAATTGAATGGTCGGCTCCTAGCTTTGCCGGGGAAATCTTGCGTCGCAGTTGGCATCCAGTATTATTTTTCCCCCCCACCCGTCCTTGAGTCGTTAACTGTTAGCGTTCCTCCAGTTTCATTAAGATTTTGGGCTTGACCTTCTCAAGTTCTTGCTTGAGGAGAGTCTTAGTATTATTGGGTTGGGCAGTGGAGACAAAAGTTCGGCTAATATCAGCCCATTCTCGCAAGCGATCGCGCTGTAAGTCAGCAATTTTAGAACTCATCACAGTCACGCATCGTTGAGGTTCTTCCAAGGCAAAAAACAACAGGCGATACAAGCCATTTTCTGCTAGTAGCCGAGTCATTTGTTGGCCCTGTGGCGTTTTTAAGTCTAAGTAGCAAGGTAACCAGCGAGGCCCATGCTCCCGATTATGCAGGGCAGTCAGCCACAGCAGCATCGGATGAGGAGCCAGCATAAACAAGAACTGGTTATACCGGGTTGCTAGTAACCGCCGCTGAATTTCTTGTTTAGGCATCATCACCCATAGTGTTGCCAAAACCTCATCACTGGTTTTCAACGGTTGAGCAAAAACGATTTCAGCTAGGGGTTTACTTTTCGGCCAAGAAGTTAGTTTGCAGAATTCATCGGAGGAGACTGAGTCTTGGCGCTTGCTATCAGTGACCCCTTGAAACTTTGAGAGCACAGCTTCAATCCGATGGCCCATCTGTCTGCCGGGACCAAAGCGTTCTTCTAAAGGCTCTAAGGCTTTGAGAACTTCTGCTGCACTCTGAGGGCGATCGCTCGGGGATTTAGCCAAACAGCTCATCACCAAGTTTTCTAACGCTTTAGGCAGCTTCAGGCTAGGGGTAATGGCATCAAATGAGCGCGGGAGTTGAAAATGGTGAGCTTTGTACCAGCTACCAAAGGTATGAGTTTCAGCCTGCAACGGCAAGCGGCCCGTTAGCATCTCATACATCATGATGCCTAAGCTATAGATGTCAGAGCGGCTATCTAGCTCTTTGCCCTCCATTTGCTCCGGCGAAGAGTAAGCCAGCGTGCCCATGAAGGAGTTGGTTTGGCCATTATCGGCTTGCAAGAGGCGAGCAATTCCGAAATCTAGAATTTTTACGAGTTCACCAATACTCGTGTCATGACTCACGAGAATATTCCCAGGCTTGATATCCCGGTGAATTACTCCATCGTGGTGAGCGCACTGTAAACCCAGACAAATTTGGCGAGATATGCTGAGAAACCGAGGTAGAACTAGCGATCGTGTCCGAATCACATCGCTCAAGCTCTCTCCCTGCAAATACTCCATTACGTAGAAGGGCACTTCATCATCGTCAACGCCATAGTCCATGACTCGCACGATGTGCATGGTTTTCTGCCCCAGCAACGCACAAGTCCTAGCCTCACTTTTGAAGCGATCCCGCATTTTCTGGTTGAGGAGGGTGCGGGCCAAAAACTTTACTGCAACTGGTACATCTCCCAGCAAAACGTCTTGAGCCCGGTACACTCGGCCCATTGCGCCTTTACCAATCAACTCTGCTAGTTGATAACGGTCGTTTAATAAGCGGCCCAGATTAGGATCTGACATCGATTGAAACTCCGTTTCTCGCGGTGCCAGTAGATCTGCGTCGGTTGCAGCACAACTGACGACTCTGAGTTAAATCAACAGGAACGTAACTTATTTCTGCCACGGCTTACCAATCACAGGCATACACTAGGGTTATTAGTCTCTGAGTAAAGTTAAAGATACGGAAGCCAACCCTTGAGAAGAGGGCAGACATCTCTTAATCTTGCGGTTGAGAATTCAAGCAGGCTCAATAAAACTACCTGGGTCAGGCGCAAAGTTGCTGACCGCTCAGTAGTTTGAACTTACCTACCGAGAACGAATTAGAAATTCCGTAAAGCTTACGTAAAGCTATTCTAGCGGTCTGAGCCTTTTCTCTAGCAGAGGCTTAGTTACAGTCAGGAGTCGGCTGGCGGTCTTGCTTCATTAAAAGCTCAAGTAAAGGATTATCACTTAAGAGTACCCAAGCCAATAGACCTGTGAGACAGCAGCTACTGCTCTGGTTGCCGCTCCAGCGTGACTTCCATCGTGCTAGTGAGATAGTGACCTGCCATGATGCCGCTAGAGAGATAGTACCGCTCTGGATCGAGACAATGTAGGGTTTCAAACCCACTACGCCGCTGGCGATCGCCGAGAACCCAATACCGTTGCACAATGGACTCCGGTGCAATCCAGCCTTCGCCCTCGACCCGCCCCAGCAAACTGTGTTGGAGCACAAAGGTATACTGTCGCTCGCCCGCATCTAAGCGGCCCCGATATTGTAGTGAGATATCTTCGCGTTCGGAGCCTGGAAATACCAACTTGGTCACCATTGTGTACCAATTATCTCGGCTCCAGCCGACTAAGGTCTTGCCTTTAACCAAGATCGGCAACCCATCACGCTCCAGCCAATTGCCCTGTAGCGTCCAGCGTCCTGCCTCCATTAGAAAGGTGTGAGCCACAGCGCTATTCCTTACTTGTATTGCGTTTCGCCATGCTAATGCGGATGGGACTCTATGCTATCACGCCCGGAGGTCGTCACAAGGTGGATTTCCCCTAGAGCGATCGCTTTTGCCGCCCCCGTGACTTGTGGCAAATTTCCGGGTATGCCGTGGTGTCGCCAGTAAGCGAGCACAGCAAAGGCGATCGCCTCCTTGAAGTCTGCACTTAAACCAACCTCATCGGTGGTGATCACGGACGCAGAAGGCAAATGCACTTGCAATCGTTGCTTGAGATACAAGTTGCGACTGCCACCGCCACAAAGGAGCACTTGAGCAGGAAGCTGCGGCAAAAAAGCCCCATAACTATGAGCGATCGAACGTGCCGTAAGTTCCGTTAAGGTGGCGAGAAAATCAGCATCACTCAGCTGATAACGTCCAGCATCAGCAAAGCAGTCCTTCAAGTAATCCAGTCCAAATAATTCCCGTCCGGTTGATTTGGGGGGTGCTTGCTGAAAAAAATCTTGTTGGAGCCACTGCTCGACTAAAACTTGGCAAGGGGTTCCGGTAGCAGCCCAAGCTCCGTCTTGGTCGTAAGTTTTAGCTCCCTGGGAAAGTTGCTGCACAGCCAAATCCAGCAGCATATTGCCAGGGCCTGTATCCCAACCTCGAACTTGCTGCTCCCAGTTAGCTGTACTTCTGGCTGGTAAATAAGTGACATTGCCAATGCCGCCAATGTTTTGCACACAGCGGCTCTGGGTAGCGTGGCTCAGCGAGTAAGCATCCACCCGTGGCACCAGCGGCGCTCCCTGCCCTCCCGCAGCAATGTCAGCCACTCGAAAATTGCTCACGGTAGAAATTCCAGTCAGGTGAGCGATCGCGGCTCCCCGACCGAGTTGGAGACTGTAGCCAAGCGGTGAGGAAGAAACAACTTTGTCGTTTGTTCTTTGATCCTTTTTTGGTGGTCGATGATAGACGGTTTGCCCATGCGAGCCAATTAAATCTGCTGGAGTGTGGCCTGCTTGAACGGCTAAGGCGGCTTGAGCAAATTGCGTGGCGATCGCGTCGTCTAGGGCGGCAAACTCTGCCATCGAGATTGGTTCGCCTGCACCGACGGCGAGGATTTGCGATCGCAAAGTTTCGGGATAGGGATAAGTTGCTCCGGCCAGCAATTTGACTTGCAAATCGGTTTCTAAACCGGAGATTTCGACTAAGGCGGCATCGATGCCGTCTACGGAGGTGCCGCTCATTAAACCAATTACGTGCATCATGCGTTCGGGCGTGAACCTTAGCAACAACTGCTTCTAATAAACTCCACAGCTTGCTTCAAGCCTGAAGTATGGAGCCAGCCAACATACCCTCTAAATTGAGCCACATTTTGAGCGTTAAGAATACAAACATGATGCACGCCAGCAGGGTTTTTTGTAAGTTGTAGGCTACCACTGCGATCTCTAAACTTTAGTTCTGAGAGGGTTTCCTCCAAAAACTGGCCTGTTGGAAGAAAATTCCGAGTCATGCCAGGAACTTGTTGGAGCTGGGCGATCGCCGTTTGCAGCAAGCTAGATGTTCCTGGGGCTTTGGGTAAGCTTGCCAGAAGATTGTCAGCAACTAAACGGGCCACTTCAGGGCAGCTCCAGTAATTGATATGGGCATCTCCTGCCCCTGCTACCATTGGCGCATGGTCGATCGCGATTTGAACACCAGGATTAACTAAGCCTGCCACCTTAGCAACTCGATTAACCAGATCCGAGCTAACAAAATTCCGAACAGCGGTCTCTGTAGGGTTGGCCTCAGTTTGCAAATAGTGATCCTGAAGAGTGAGTTTCCAAGACAAGTCTGGATTGAGGCAGGGTTGCAAAGGATAAGCGATGACGTCAGAAGCATGGATCAGATTGCTCCATCTCAAGCCGCGATCGCTATATTGACTCACTAAAGCTTTCACCTGTTCAGGCTGAATGCCCAGCATGATGTTAAAGAAAGCGATGGGAGAACCCATTGTGGTGATGCTTTTTAATTGCAGTTTTTGCTGAGAAGATTCTGACTCAAAATCGGAGCTGTGATGCCCCTGAATCAGCGATCGAATCTCAAAGGCTGGATCGTCCGAATGGAATCTCTCAGAAAATAAAGCATCCCATAAAACAACCGTACCGAGCGAATGAGAAACGATGTGTAGCTCTGTCTCGCCTGGGTTACGGCTGATGAAATCAGAGAGCTGTTCCGCAATTAATTTTCTAATCTTGATGCCACGCTCTGAATTGAGATAGGTGAAAGCATCACCGACAAATTCAGAAAAGAAGCCTTTTCTGAAGTTTTGATAGCGAAATACGGCTTGAGCATCAACCTGGGGATTGGCTGATTGAAAGGCTTGCAAATTTTGATGCACCGCATTCCAGAGCTTGCCAACGTCATTTAAGACATCACCCCAAAAGCTCGCATAAAAGAGCGGCAAAGCTACTTGTTGTTGGCTAAACTCTTCTCGAATCAAGCTCTGTAAGGAATCGGCATACTGCACGTTGCGGGTGGCAACTCCGTGCATGAAAAATACAAGCATGATGTCGGTAGCAAAAATGGAGCAATGCTCTTTATTCTTCCCGACCCGCTTGAAGATGCAATGCCATCAGAACTTGAAGTTAGATTGGTAGTTGATCAATTCCCTTATTAGAACCAATCACCACCATTGCTTCCCCCTTGCGGAGGCGGCGGTTGGGTTCGGGGTTGATCTCAAACTTGCCGTTGTAGCTAACTGCCAGCAAGTTGAGGCCAAAACGACTCCGCAACCTCAGATCGGAAATTGTTTTACTGTCAAAGTCTTCAGGAACAATCACTTCCACAATGCTGTTGTCGGGATCAAGCTCAAAGCGATCGAGAATGCCCGGTTTCGTCAGCGATCGCGCCAAGGCACAGCCCATTTCATGCTCTGGAAAAACTACATGATCCGCGCCAACTTTTCGCAGCAGCTTTTCATGGATTTCGGAAGAAGCCTTGGCGACCACATGGGGCACCCCTGCCTCTTTCAGGTTCATGGTAGTGATCACGCTTTCTTCCACATAATTGCCGATCGCGACAATCACGGTATCGAACTCAAAAACCCCTGCTTCTTTCAGGGCAGCAACCTCAGTTGAATCTAACTGTATTGCATGAGCTGCTAGCTGGTCTGTCAGAATCTGAGCCACCCGCTTTTCATCCGAGTCAATCCCTAGTGCTTCGTACCCCATACGATGCAGAGATGCACAAACAGCTCGACCAAAGCGCCCCAAACCAATGACAGCAAATTGCTTATTCTCGGTTCGTAAGCTGCGAAAGAAGCTCAGATAGGATAAATTCACGAATTAACCTCAGGCGCTAAGCGCCAAAATCTGATTTGGAATCCACAACTCTTTAAATTATCAAGATTTCGGGTACAAATCTGCTCCGGAAATCCCACCCTATTTTGTTACAGAAACCTACCCTACGAGTAAGTTTTCTTCTGGATAACGGATAGTACTCGGATTGGGGTCACCTAAAATTGCGCCGATTAGCAGCAATACCCCAACTCGACCGAGATACATGCTGGCGATTAAAACTAATTTAGCAAAGGTGGAGAGACCTGCCGTAATCCCGGTGGAGAGACCGACTGTGCCAAAACCTGACATCACCTCAAACAGAATTTGAATAAATTCTACGTGTGTGTCAGTGATGGCAATTAAAGTAGTCATAATCATGACGGCAGCGAGTGAACCAACTGAAACTCCCACTGCTTTGAGAATGAGCGAAACAGGAATTTGCCGCTCATATAAAGTCGCTTCTTCTTTGCCTTGTAAGATCGCTCGGGTACAACTAGTTAAAACTCGTAAAGTAGTAGTTTTAATCCCGCCTGCGGTACCGCCTGGACTACCTCCAATAAACATGAGGACGATCATGATAAATAAGCTGGCAGTCGTCATTTTGCCAATATCAACGGTATTAAAACCTACAGTACGCGGTGTTACGGCTTGAAACCAAGCTGCGAGTATCTTAGTCTTGAGATCCATTGCTCCGAGGGTGGCTGGATTTCCTAACTCTGTAAAAAATATAGCAATTGTACTAATGACTAAAAGAATGACTGTAGTACTAGTTGCGACTTTGAAATTTAAGGAAAAGACAATTTTTTCCGGTTTTCTGGACAAGCGATCGCGCAACCACAGAAACAACTCAAAAATCACTTCATAGCCAATACCACCAAAGATAATTAAGGCTGGAATAATGATGTTCAATAACACCGAAGATTGATAGCCAATGAGATTGTCCTTAAAGGGGCTAAATCCAGCATTATTCCAAGCGGTAATACTATGGAAAATAGAGAGCCATAATCCCTTGCTCCAACCGTGATCGGGCACAAAAACTGGCAGCAGTAGAAACGCGCCTGTGAGTTCAAAGATTAGAGTAAGGGCGACGATGGAGCGCAGAACTTGGGCCACCCCTTGCATCCCAGGGCGATCGAGCGCCTGTTGTAGCGCAATTTTGTCTCGTAGGCCAAACCGTCGTCCCAAAAGTAGCAAGAGAAAGGTAGTAGCGGTCATGTAGCCCAACCCACCAATCTGTACCAAGGCGAGCAGGATCACTTGCCCCGTTGTAGAAAAATAAATGCCTGTATCCACCACGATGTGGCCCGTGACACAAACAGCTGATGTAGCAGTAAACAGAGCCACAATAAAGTCATTCCAATTGCCGCTGCTGGTTGAAAAAGGCAGCATTAGTAGGAATGTTCCTATGGCAATGACAGCTAGAAAACCGAGACAAATAGTTCTAGAGACAGTCATGAAGCGATCGCGTCAATAAACTAAGTTGGGACTGTAAAACAAAGGCTGCTTAAGAGCTTACTGCTTGCTGAGGCACCCGTTGTACGATTCTGGTTTAGCTGCATCTTGGCACACTATCTAAGCATCATAGGACCAAGCTGCTTGAAAGAAATCGTGTTCGCATTGCATGGCATAGCGGTAAGTGGTATGGGCTGGAGCAGGATGGATGGTGTAGCGATCGCAAAGCTGCTCTAACTGTTGCGCCAATTGGTCAAACTCTGGACTGCTGTAGGTGCGAATCCAAGTGGTATAGGTATGCTCGGACTTTTGGCTATCTCCAAGTTGCTGACCGAGAAAGGTATACAAGCGCATACAAGGCACCATTGCGGCTGTGGTCAAGCCCGCATCACCGCTCCAAGCCGTTGCCAACAAAAAATCTGTATAGCGCCGGGTAGCGGCTCCAGGTTCTATAGCCTGCAAGTCCACGCCCCACTCTTGGGCATAGCCTTGGTGCAGTTGCAATTCTTCCAACACCCCACCTGCTAGGGTGTGAAACACACCAAATCCTTCCCAATCGGGTGCTTTGGCAGCGGCAATACTATAAGCTCGCGCAAACGCTTCTAGAAAAAAAGCATCTTGGCCGACGTAATAAGCAAATAGCTCTTTGGGCAAGCTGCCATCGGCAATGCCCTGGACAAAAGGATTTTTCAGACAAGCTTGAGCTAAATCTTGGTTTGCTTGCCATAGATCGCTGGAGATCGTCATGCAGATTTTTCCTTTTTCAAATACATTTTCCACCTCTAGAGGTTATGACGCGATCGCTGGCTCTGCTAGGCTAATTCCGATCTAGATTCAACGCTACACTGCTATGACCTCGACCCTCTACCAACAAATTCAGCAATTCTATGATGCCTCCTCTGGTTTGTGGGAGCAGATTTGGGGCGAGCACATGCATCATGGCTACTACGGTCTAGATGGCAAGGAACCCAAAGAACGCCGCCAAGCCCAGATTGATTTGGTAGAAGAATTGCTGAAGTGGGCCGAAGTTAGACAGGCAGAAGCGATTTTGGATGCAGGCTGCGGGATTGGAGGAAGTTCTTTGTATTTGGCTCAAAAGTTTCAAGCGGCGGCGACTGGCATCACTCTAAGCCCTGTGCAAGCCGCTAGAGCCACCGAGAGAGCGCGTGAGGCAGGCATGAGCAGCTTGACGACCCAACCTAGGGCTCAGTTTTTTGTCAGGGATGCTTTAAACACCGATTTCGCCGACAATTCCTTTGATCTCGTCTGGTCGCTGGAAAGCGGGGAGCACATGCCAGATAAGCGTAAGTTCTTGCAGGAATGCTATCGGGTGCTGAGACCAGGTGGCACGTTGATTATGGCGACTTGGTGTCACCGCCCCACCACGCCCAGCGATCCACTGACCACAGATGAGCGGCAGCATTTAGCTGACATTTATCGCGTCTATTGCTTGCCTTATGTGATTTCGCTGCCAGAGTATGAAGCGATCGCCCGCCAACTTGCGTTTCAAAATATTCGGACTGCGGATTGGTCAGATGCAGTAGCTCCGTTCTGGGACAAAGTGATTGAATCCGCTTTAACTCCTAATGCCATTTTCGGTCTACTACTTTCTGGTTGGACGACAATTCAAGCGGCTCTGGCGTTGAATTTGATGAGTCGGGGCTATCAGCGGGGACTAGTACGTTTTGGATTGCTATGTGGCACTAAATAAACGATTTAAGCAAGTTGTGGTCAAGCTAACTCAGCCATTCTCTATCAAGGGATTGCTGCCAAAATTGTCATTGATTGCTTAAAATCAAGCCTGTGTATCAATTCAGGCACGCATGAGCCAGATTTCCCCCCAAAAGCCTGCTGTTTCGTCGGCCCAGATTAATCTCCTCCAAAAGTATGCCCCCTGGCTCTATGCTTTCTGGAAGTTTTCTCGCCCCCACACCATCATTGGCACGAGCCTGAGTGCACTGGGGTTGTACGCGATCGCCAGTGCTACAACTTCGATTCCTTTTGCCCTTAGTCATCTAGGCGTACTGTTGGCCGCTTGGCTCGCTTGTCTCTGCGGCAACGTCTACATTGTGGGACTGAACCAATTAGAAGATGTCGAGATTGACCGGATCAACAAACCACATTTACCTGTCGCTTCTGGGGAATTCTCGCGATCGCAAGGTTGGGCCATTGTCCTCTTCACAGGGGCTTTAGCGCTGCTGATTTCCCTCAGTTCAGGCTGGTTTTTGTTCGGTACGGTAGGAATTAGCTTGGCGATCGGTACTGCCTACTCCTTGCCACCCATCCGCCTGAAGCGATTTCCGGTTTGGGCTTCGCTGTGCATTTTTACAGTGCGGGGCGTCATTGTTAATTTGGGGTTATTTCTACACTTCAGCCAACAACTCCAAGGCCAAGGTAATATCACTCCGGCAGTTTGGGCGCTGACGCTATTTGTTCTGGTATTTACGTTTGCGATCGCAATCTTTAAAGATATTCCTGACATTGATGGCGATCGTCAATACAACATCAATACATTCACAATTCGGCTCGGGACAAAAGTAGTATTTAACTTGTCTCGTTGGGTTTTAACCGCTTGCTATCTTGGCATGGTTTTGGCTGGCTTATTTAACCTGGCAGGCGTTAACTCTAAGTTTTTAATCGTGACTCACCTAGCCGCTTTGAGTCTACTTTGGTGGCGAAGTTTACGAGTTGATTTATCAGACAAAGTAGCGATCGCGAGCTTCTATCAATTCATTTGGAAGCTCTTTTTCTTAGAGTATTTGGTTTTTCCTACAGCCGCCTTGTTCAGTTAAAAAGCTTCTCAACATGATAGAACCCTGGCTGATTGGTTTGGCTTTGGTGAGTTTAGCCAGTATTTTTGCGATTCAAAGTCGCTCACCTGACGCAATGGACAGTTCCCGCCTCGCAAGATTAGAGCGAAAAGTTGATCTAATTCTGAATAAGCTGGAAATTGACTACAGCGAAACCGTCGAAGATATAGTCAGATCAGGCGATCGGATTGGAGCAATTAAAAAGCTACGTGAAGAAACAGGAGTTGGCTTAAAGGAAGCATTGGATACGGTTAAAGCAATGGAAAAAAACATCAATCGGTCTTGATCAGTTAAGGTTGGGTTGCGGAAATGCTCGACCTAAAAGTAAAAATTACAAGTCTTCGAAAACTTTTATAAGACTTCTACGGTTCCTTGTTGACCATTAATTCTCACCCATTGACCATCTTGCAATTGATGGGTCGCATCATGCACATCCATCACGGCAGGGATGCCATACTCCCGTGCCACGATCGCGCCGTGAGACAAGCGCCCTCCCACTTCCGCAATCAAACCTCCTGCTCTCGCCAGCAGCGGTGCCCAGCCAGAATCGGTGTAGGGCACCACCAAAATTGTTTCTCGATCGATTTCTGCGATCGCTTGCAAACTCCGCAACACTTTGACTCGGCCCTCAACTTGGCCTGGGCTAGCCCCAATGCCTTGCAGCTTTTGCGAAGGTTGCCAATTATTGACGGTGACAAAGGTGAGTGGGTCATTACCGTAGACCAAAGCGGGCACTTTTACCAGTTCATTATCTTGGGCCAGTTGCGATCGCCGTTCTGCAATTAACCTAGAGACTTGGCTGGCTAAATCGGCATCTGACTGTCGAATCAGCCGCCAAATTTCCTCAAACTTTAAGAAGAAGATATCGCCTGCTGCTGACAGCAATCCTTGCTCCAGCCACAACTTTTCTAGCGCCACAAAACTCCAGCGCAATTCCGCCAGCAGTTGGCTATAAACCTCCGTAACTTGACCCTTCAAACTTACTCGCTGCTGGACTCGCTGCACTTTCCAAGCAGGCGATCGCGATTCAGCAGGCAAAGGCTCACCCACAGGGGTTGGGTTGAGCAGAAGCTGGGTGAACAGGTCACAAACAGGTTTAGAGTCTTCGCGCCAAGTCGGCACCGCAATATCCGTCCCCACCTCACTCAAGTAACCATAGGTGTCGAGAAATTGAGCTAGTTGGTCAGACAAAGTTTGACCGTTGGGGAGGGCTGCTAAGGTGTCAAAAACTTCAGGAGTTGGAGCAGAATTTTCCAAGTTAGCGACTAAATGGCGGTTACGATTGGCGATGTCTTGCAGCGATCGCAACGCGGCGACTTCTGGGGTGCTGCTATTGTCTATTTCGCCATCCTGAACCTTGAGAATTGCTTGTCGTAACGCTGCACTTAGTGGAGCCAAGATGCTGTAATAAGTCGCCCGCTTCAACACCCGCAAAATAGTGTCAATGCGCTCTAGGAGAGCGGGAGCAGTCAAGTTCTCGGCAGGTTCTCGCGTTAGCGTCGTTAGGAGGGGTGCAAACTGCCGTTGGTAGTCATAACGAAAATCTTTGTCTAGCTGCCATTCTCGCTGTAACAGCCGCATTAAGCCAGGTGTATTGCCTAACGTGGAGCCTAGGGGTGGTTTGCTGAACTTGGCCCCTCTGGTCAAAAACTCTAGGCTCTCAGGAGGTAAGCCCATACGGAGGAAAGTTTGCCCTAACAAAGAGGCGTTGAAGTAAGCGCGAGAGTGATGCAGCGTCGCGGTTTCATTAAAGTCTAGCCCTCGCGATCGCTTGCCTAATACCAACGTAAAGATTTCACCCCAAACCCCACAGGTCAAAGGCCGATTAATCGACCAAGTCAAGGGACGGATCAGCCCAGGAATTACTTCCGCTGCAATTTTGCGAGTCCAAATAGGTAGCAGGGTGGTGATGGGACGCGATTGCAAGAGCCACAAGGTCTGCCCATCGTAGGTCCATTCAATATCTTGCGGCAGTCCGTGATAGCGGGCCTCTAAATGTCTAGCCAGAAACGCCACTTGCTGAATTAAGCGGGGTGGTAAATCTCCCGTGCCCTCGACTGGTAGCTCTAAATCAGCGGGAAGCACCCAGTTTGAATCCGCTTGAGCTAAATCGCTTTCACGCACCAAAACCCGATATTGCTCAGGCGTAAACTGTCCGGACACAATCCGTTGCGTCTCACCGGGTAGCGCTTCAATTACGACTGCCTCACCCTGCCGAGCGATCGGGTCACGACTAAAGGCCACCCCCGAAAACGCGCCACGAATTTGTTGCTGTACCAGGATCGCCATTGCCGCTTCTGGTAATCCGCGATCGCGCCGATACTGGATGGCTCCTGGCTGGTCATAGGAAGCCAAGCACTGAGCGATCGCCCGCTCCAACGCTCCCTGACTCGTCACGTTCAAGATACTTTCGTACTGCCCTGCCGCCGACGCTAGCTCCGAGTCCTCCCCCACCGCTGAAGAACGCACCACCAAAGGTTTTTCGGAGGAAGGCTGCAAAAACTCAATCAATGGCGTTGGATCGTCGCCAGGTGGTAACACCCAACCTACCGGAACTGGATAGCCCCACCGCATTAATTGCGAGAGGGTAGCCGCTTTCTGTCCGACTTTTTGCGCTTCTAAAGGCCGATTCAGCGAGACTAGAGCGCGATCGCCGCGAAAAAACTTAAACACTGCTTGGGATTCCGGTTGACCTGCTTCTGGGGTTAAGTCTAGATCATCGGGAATCTTGCGGTAAATCCAGCCCATGAGACTGCCCAGCACGATCGCCGCCACAATCAAAGCGGATTCTTGGGGATGCAATAAAGCAGTGATTAGCGGAAACAAAACTAAGACTAAAATCTTGCCTTGGCGCTTTTCCCGCAAAATGGTGGAGCCAATGCCCCCCAAAATAAACACCAGTAATGAAGCCATCCAATCGTGGACAACATAGCCCCAAACCACGTTGGTTGTGCCTGCTCCCCGCGCCATCCAATAACGGCCCATAACTAAGGCTATTAAGGAGATTAGCTCCCACTCTGAAGCTTGCGGAAAAAAGTAGCGAGCAATTAAAACCGCAGCAATTCCCTTGAAGGCCTCTGACAGAACCGCCAAAATTCCTACAACACGCCCGCCATGATAAAACGCTGCCGAAACACTGACATTGCCCGTTCCTATTTTGGCTAGTTGTTTTCTCGTTAGGGCATAGGTGAGCCAGCCAATCAGGGGAAGCCCGCCGAGCAGTGGACAACCAATACAGATAATCAGAGCACCTAAAACTTCGTTCATCTTGGAGGTGTAGAATGGCGACTTTTAGGGGAACTTGCCGATACTAGACAGGAGCGATCGCTCCTCTTCCATCAAAGCTCATTTCAGCTCTTGTCAGCCCAGAAAACTTGTCAGGATAAAAAATCAGCCATGCAAAAAGCGCCCCCCGTGAGGAGAGCGCTTCTGGTTTAGCTAGAGACTAGCTGAAGATTAACCGTGGATTGCAGGTGCACTTAGCGCTACAGGAGCAGCTTCGCCCGCAGCTAGGTCAAGGGGGAAGTTGTGAGCGTTGCGCTCGTGCATCACTTCCATCCCCAAGTTCGCGCGGTTCAGCACGTCGGCCCAGGTGCCAATCACTTGACCCTGTGAGTCAATGATCGACTGGTTGAAGTTGAACCCGTTCAGGTTGAACGCCATCGTGCTGATGCCCAAGGACGTGAACCAGATGCCAATCACAGGCCATGCACCCAAGAAGAAGTGCAACGC